>QHRF01000008.1 GCA_003220055.1 Verrucomicrobiota bacterium
GAGGCGAACCGGCCGCGTCCGTTTCGCGTTCCGTTTAGCCCAATATTTCCAATTCTCGGAGTGATCTTTTGCTTCGTGCTAATGCTCAGTCTGCCGCTGGAAACCTGGATCCGTTTCTTCGTCTGGCTCGGGATTGGGCTCCTGATCTACTTCTTTTATGGAGTTGCCCACAGCAAATTACGCCACGGCGTCGATGCCGGCATCACCGAAGATCAGCCGCCGCCGATGATTAAACCGTAAGCCGACAACTTCTCCGACCGGCTAAGTTGGGTGGATCGGCCGCTCCGCGGGCGATGTTAAACAACTGCGGCTTTGCCGCTAATCTTGGCGTCGAGAAAGAGCTAATCGATGGACCTCGAAATTGACAGACTGGGTTTTGTTACGCCGCTTTCTGGGCGTGGCAGGCTTTGTCGTCTTTTTCGAGCCAATCGAACAGCGTTGTTTTGGCCGGATCGAGCCCCAAAGGTTTCACCTGTTCGACAAACCACTCGCGGCGCTCCGGATCGTTGTACGGATTCGACGCGGTGACTTCGTCGCCCCAGCGTTTAATTTCATCCGGCGTTTTCTTTTCGCCGTTGCGGTTGAGCCATTCGACCATCTCCTGATCGCTCGCGCCGTTTTCGATTTGTGCTTTGAAATCGTCGCCCTTCACGCCTTTGAAGCCGAAGAGCATGTTGTCGAGCGGACAATCGAAATGGTACTCGCCGATGTTGCCGGCAACGAGCGCACGGCATTTGTCGATCGTCCGTCCGAGGATTGCGTAACCGCCAACCCGAATCCGCGGACTGCGCGGTGCTTCTTTTGTCAAATCCTTTCCTATCACCTTCGTATTCATATTTTACGCTAGCGGCAAAGAACGCCATCGCAACCCGCGAAAAATTTTCCAGGGACGCGATAAGCGCACGCGATGTGCAAGATCGACATCTGATGGAAGGCGCCGCTCTGCCTGCGCTCTAATTTGAGGGACACGACGGCGCGTGTCCCTCCGGGTGATTTGGCAGGCGGAGCGCCTGCCCTACAATTGTGGCGGTGAAAACAGTCGTCCTTGCGCTTCTCCTTTGTGCTGGTCCTTTAGACGCTGAATCGCTGCGCATTTTGCCGCCGCCGGCCGGAAAGCTCTATCACGGATTTTACTGGGGCGGAGTCGGTACTGACACACACGATCCGACCGAACACGACGTCACGCCCGCGGATGTGGCCCGTTACGAGCAAGCAATCGGGAAAAAGACCGCATGGGTTTATTTTTCAAACAACTGGTTTGAATCGAGAAAATTTCCGGATGCGATGTGCACGTGGATCCGCGATCTTGGCAAAATTCCCTACGTTCGGTTGATGCTGCGCTCTGATGTCGATCAACGTCACGGCGAGAAAACATTTTCGCTCCAAAAAATCATTGCCGGCGAGTTCGATGTCGATCTTCGCGCCTGGGCGCGTGACGCCAAAGCATTCGGCTCGCCGGTTTTAATCGAGTGGGGGACCGAACCCAACGGGAACTGGTTTAGTTGGAACGGAAAATGGAATGGCGGCGCGATCGAAGGACCGAAGCGTTACATCGCGGCTCACCGGCACATTGTCGATCTGATGCGGGCGGAAGGCGCAGATAATCTGACCTGGGTCTGGCATGTGAACTGGCTCGATGAACTGGAGCAAAAATGGAACGCGTTTGAAAATTATTTTCCCGGAGAAAACTATTGTGACTGGGTTGCGCTCAGCGCATATGGGCCCACGACGCCGCTGACGCGCGATGGCACGGAAAGTTTCGCGTTCAAAATGCGCGAAGCTTATCCGCGCCTGACAAAGCTTGCGCCGGGAAAGCCGATCATTCTCGCCGAGTTCGGGTGCGATCTACACAATCGGCACGTGGACGTCGTGCGCTGGACACGAACCGCGCTCGAAGATCTCTTTTCAAATCGCTGGCCCGCGATTGCCGGTTTTTGCTGGTGGAACGAAGGCTGGCAGAACGACGACCACAAAAGACACGACACTGACATGATCATTCTGCACGATGTGGATCTTACGCGGGTGTTTCGGGATGAGTTTGCGCAGCATGCCGACAAGATTCAGGAGGCGCCAGTGACCTCGAGATGACAAAATAAAAGCCGCGGCTCATATTGCCGCATGGTCAACATCTCGATCAAATATACCGGAGATCTTCATTGCGACGCCACTCACGGACCTTCGGACGCGAAGCTGGCGACGGACGCGCCCACGGACAACAAGGGCAAAGGCGAAGCATTTTCGCCGACCGACTTGGTCGCGACCGCGCTCGGGAGCTGCATTAGCACGACCATGGGAATCAAAGCCGAAGAGCTTGGGGTGAATCTGAAAGGAATGACCGTGAATGTGAAAAAGGAAATGTCGAAGGACGCGCCACGCCGGATCGCTGCGCTTCCGTCAGAAGTTCATATTCCACTCCCGCCAACTTCGCCGCACCGTGAAGTTCTGGAGCAAACGGCGCTCAATTGCCCGGTGCACAAGAGTCTTCCGCCGGAAATCAATCGTCCGACGAAATTTTTCTGGGAAGGGTGACCGCGTTTCGCGCGTCAGGATTTAGTCTCCGGATACAACCACTGGATGTAATCGGCCACGCCGCGCTCGAGTGAGAATTGTGGCTGATAACCGAGGGCGCTGCGCACCTTGTCCAAGTCCGCTTCGGTGAAATTTTGATAATGCGCGTGCGGATTTTCGATGTAGTCGGGCTGAAATTTTGTGCCGAGACATTTGTTGAGCACGTCGACGAGCTCGTTGAACGAGCGCGCCTGACCGGAGCCGAGGTTGTAAATTCCGCTCTCCTTCGCTTCGAGCGCGAGAATGCTTCCTTCCACCACGTCCTTCACGTAAACGAAATCGCGCTTTTGATCGCCCTGTTTGAAAATGCGCGGTCGCTGCCCCGCCTTCATCTGCTGCGCGAGATGATAGATCATGCTCGCCGGAACGCCTTTGTGCGCTTCGCGCGGACCATAAACGTTGAAGTAGCGCAGCCCAATAATGATCCAGTCTGGATTCTCCTTCGCTTCGCGCATCGCGATGTTGTCCATGATCGTTTTGGAAAACGCATAAACATTCGCCGGCGCAGCGCCGTTTGATTCAACACTGGCCGCGGTAGCCGGCCCGTAAGTCGACGCCGATGACGCGTAAATGATTCGAGTCTTGCTCGGGCGCGCAAAATTCAGGAGTCGTCGAAGACTTTCGACGTTATCGTGCACTTGCACGAATTGGTCGTGCAACGTCGTGTCGGTGATTGACGCCAGATGGAAAATAGCATCGAACTTTTCGTTACCGAATTGTTCGCGGCAATCGAGCGTCGCCAGATTTTGCGCGACGAAATCGCCGCGATAGCCGCGCAGATTCTTAAAATCACCGGAACGAAAATCATCGATCACCGTGAGGCGCGTTTCCGGAAATTTTTCCTGCAACGCGAGCGTGAGGTTGGAGCCGATGAAGCCGGCGCCGCCGGTAACGAGAAAGCTGAGGGACGAATTCGAAGCAATCACGGCGGCAATTATAGCGCGGCTAACCAAATTTGTCTTGAGCTCGCAAAGGCAATGGAGTAATTCTCGATCCAGTTCTTTGCGAGCTTGAAAAAGTGGATCGGCGCGAGAAATCCCGTGCAAATCGGGAGCAGTTGCGCTGCTGTAACTGGATACGACTTCCCAAGGCCAATCCCCGAAAACATTCGGGGGTGAAGGCGGGAAGAAGGTGCGTCCGGCGGGTGCCGGATGGTAAGCCAGGAGCCAGAATATTCGACCGCTCCACCTCATTCGCCAGCGTGACGCTGGACCCAGTTTTGAACGATTTGGGTTCGGTTATCGCTGCAAACCGATTCCGGAATCCGCCAGTCCGGCTCGGACTGCGAAAAAACTTCTTCGCAAAAAGAAGAATGAGAGCTGGGCGATGCGCTCTTCGCGGCAGCGGAGGACAAACAAGTCCGACTCTCGAGTTGGAGGAGACTTGTTATGCGAAATCGCCGATTATGTTTTGTGTTAGTGAGTTTGATGAGCGCGGCATTGTCAGTCCGCGCCCAGGACGCGTTTAGATCAGCCTCCGTCGAGCTACGGCGTGACGAGTCGATATCGGCCGATGGCGATCAATTGCCGGAAGCCGAGCCAGTCGTCGTTTCAGCAACGCGGTTCGACATTCCGCTCGATCGATCGCCCGCCAGCGTGAGCGTGATCAGCTCACAGGACATCGATAATAAACAAATCGAGCGTGCCGCTGACGCGCTCCGAGAGGTTCCGGGGCTGGCCGTAGTTCAAACTGGAACGCCGGGGCAACTGACGTCCGTCTTCATGCGCGGGTTACCGAGCCAGGATATGCAAGTTTTGCTCGATGGAATTCCGATCAATCAGGGACTTGCCGGACAGTTTGATTTTGCGAATCTGACGACGGACAACTTCGACAGAATTGAAATCGTCCGCGGCCCGCAGAGCACCATCTATGGGCCGCGCGCGCTGGCCGGCGTCGTTCAGATTTTCACAAAGCGAGGCGAAGGAACTCCCGGAATCACTGTGAGCGAGGAAGGCGGAACGTACGACACCTTTCGTGAAGCGCTGCAGAGCGACGGAAAGATCGACATCTTCGATTATTCCGTCGGGGCCAGCCGGATCGACACTGATAACGCGCGACCCAACAATCAATACCGGAACACTGCGGGCATTGCGGACCTTGGTTTGTCCCTCAGCGAAACACTGCGCGTCGGAAGCCTATTCATGTATTCGCTGAGCGACACTGGAAACCCAAACTCGATCTTTAATCCGAAGCCGCTCGATAATTTTTTGACCGAGCGCTGGTGGATTGGACCGCATCTCGATTGGAAGCCAGCCGATTGGTGGGAACAAAAATTGATTTTTGATTACGATCATGAGCGCCAGGTCAATAATCCTAATCAGGACGGTTTCGTCGGACCGACGCGCGCATTGTTCCGGCAAACTCAGTTGGATTATCAAAACGATATACGGCCGGCTTCATGGCTGACATTGACGAACGGATTCTTTTTCTACCGGGTGGAATCAGGACAGGAGCGACCATTCGTCTCGCAAGCATTTGGGCCTCAGCCGACTTTTATTAGCGACAGAGTCAAAGAGATCGCGGGATTTCTGCAAGCGACCGTGGATATCGACAATCTAATTTTCGTCGCTGGCGGACGCCTTGATCATTTCAATCAATTTGGCGATGTTTGGACATATCGGATTGCGAGCAGTTACAAGATCGACCAGACGGACACGACGGTGCATGCGAGTGTTGCGACGGGATTCAGTCCGCCGAGCAGTCAGGACAAGATCTTTCGATTCAATCCATTTCCAGGCCAGCCGTTGCCGGCCCTGGAGCCGGAAAAGGATTTCGGCTGGGACGCTGGAATCGAGCAACGGCTTTGGAACAGGCGCGTCACCGTCGGTGCAACATATTTTCATAACGACTTGTCGAACGTAATCGGATTCGACGGACTGTTTGAAACGTTGAACCTCGGCGCGGCTGAAACGCAGGGTGTGGAAACGGAACTCCGTGCGACTCCGATCACGGATCTCACTTTTACCGCGAGCTACACTTATCTGGAAGCCGAGAAGACCGACACTGCAAATATTGCGCAGCCCCAAGGCGCGCGGTTGCCGCGCCGGCCACGGAATGAGGTTTATGTTTCCGGTTCCTATTTGTGGTGCAAGAAACTGCGCACCACGATCGAAGCGAAGTTCGTGAACGCGCGCGAAGAGTTGAACTTCGGCGGCCCGAATTTCGACATCGAGGACTATAGCTTCGTCAATATCGCGGCGGAGTACGAGATCAATCCGCACATGTCGATCTTCGGCCGGGTCGACAATCTCACTGGCGAACATTACGCCGAAGTGTTCGGATTCCCGAATCTCGGAACCGCGGCTTATGCGGGAATGAAGGTACGGTTCTGACGAGCACCACTTGTCATTGCGTCCGAAGTCGCGGATTCTCTGATTTATAGAATGAGTCCGCTGCTTTATCTCCTCGTCGGTATCACGTTGTTGGGCGTGCTCGCGGTTCTTTTCGTCTTGATGCGCGAACGGGGCAAGGCCGGCCAACTTGATCAAGGCGCGTTGATGCTGCAACAGCAGCTAAACTCGCTTCAGGAACGATTGGACACCTTCGGACAGTCGGTGACCCAAAATCTTCAGCAATCAAGCGCGTCCATGAATACGCGATTGGATAAGGCCGCAGGCGTGATTGGCGACTTGCGAGAGAAAGTTGGCCAGATCCATGAGGTCGGAAAAGCGGCGCAAGAATTGGTCAACATCATGCGCGCTCCAAAGCTTCGTGGCGGAATGGGCGAGCTATTTTTGGGCGATCTGCTCTCGCAGATCCTGCCGCATGAGCATTACACCATGCCGTACCGGTTTAAGAGCGGCGATGCGGTCGACGCGGTCATCCGTATCGGGCCGAGATTAGTTCCAGCCGACGCGAAGTTCCCCTATGAAAACTTTAAGCGTGTCGTTGAAGCCGCGGGAGAAGCCGAGCGCGTTGCCGCGCGCAAACAATTCCTGCGCGACGTCAAAAAGCATGTGGACGCGATTTCTACGAAATACATTCTGCCAGATGAGGGAACGTACGATTTCGCGCTGATGTACGTGCCGGCCGAGAACGTCTATTACGAGACAATCATCAAAGAGGACGTCGGAGAAGACCGCCAACTCTTCAGCTACGCGTTGGCTAAGCGCGTAATTCCTGTTTCTCCGAATAGCTTTTACGCTTACGTGCAGACCATTTTGCTGGGACTACGCGGCATGAAGGTCGAAGAGCGCGCTCAGGAAATCCTGGGCGAGCTATCGCGGTTGCGGGGTGACTTCGCAAAAATTCAGGAGAATTTTCGTGTTCTCGGACGGCATCTAGCCAATGCCAGCGGGAGTTACTCCGAAACGGAGAGGACGATGACCAAGCTCGATGCCAAGCTCACGCAAATCGAGCAGCCGCCTCCGCAGAAAGAAATTACGCCGCCGCCTTCTTTGCCCGGGCTGGACTGATCCGCCTTCGCCGAGGCTACGGCGTGACGGGCCTGCCTTCGCCAACGTTAGGGCGTGGCAGGCGATTAAAGCACTTCGTCCCACTTCGATTTGTCTTTCAGCATCAGCTCGCGGAGCAATCGAATCGGCGGCATGCCGTGGTTGAGCAGCTCGTTGTGAAATTTTTGGGCTGAGAAATTCGCACCCTCCTGCACCTTGTAATCATCTCGCAATTTCAAAATCTGCAGTTTCCCCAGCGTGTAATTGAGATAGCCGGGATCGAATGTGCCGCGCATCGCTTCCGCCCGCGACGGTTTCTCTTCGTAGTAGCAGTTATCCTGGAAAAATTTGGTCGCATCTTCCACGGTCATTTGCTGGGTGTGCATTTTGATCGAGACGCAAAGCCGGCATAATCGCAACATCGCTTCGTCGGCTTGGGCGAGTCGGTATTTTGCGGCCCGTTTCTCGTCGGCTTCGGTCGGCTTGGCAACCGTGCCGTAGCCTTCGTCGACCATCATTTTCTCGCAGTAATGGGCCCAGCCTTCGATGAAAGCGTAGCTTCCGAAAATTTTTTCCACTTTGCTGACAGGCGAAGCGTTCAAACGCAGAAACTGGACGTAATGCCCGGGATAAACCTCATGAATGGAAACAACGTCGGTGCTGTAAAAGTTGAATGCGGTTAGCCATTCATCTTTTTGCAGCGGCGGCCAGTCGCTCTCCGGCGGCGTCACATAATAATAGGCTTCGGTCGCGCGCTTCTCGAAAGCGCCCGGCGTGTCCATTGACGCAAAAGACGTCGCGCGGCGATACTGCGGCGTCTCTTTCACGCGTGCTCGAACGTCGGATGGAATCGTGACCAATTTTCGCGTCACCACAAACTTTCGAATCTGTTCGAGGTCTTTTCCGATATCGGCCAGCAGACTTTCCGGGGTAGGATGCTCGCTTTGCATTTGTTTGAAAACTTCAACCGCCGATTTGTTCGAATCGATCCTCTTGGCAGCGTCGGCGAAAGCTTTTTGCTCTTTACGCAATTGAGTCAGGCCGATCTCGAGAACTTTGTCGGGCGGAAGATCGACAAGTTCGGTTTCCTTTAAGAGTCGTTGGAACTTTTCCTGGCCGAGTGCAAAATCGGCGGTGGCTTTCGGCAATTTGTCACGCTCGAGCCAGGCTGCATAATCGGTCAGGGCCGCTGCTGCCTTGCGATTTGCTTCCAGGAATTCGGTCCGCACACGTTCGTCTCTGAGTTCGGCGACTGCTTCGACCAGATTCTTCCGCAGAAAATCGGCCGAGCCTTTCGCGACCCGAATCGCAAGCTCGACGTACGGCTTTGGCAATACCGGATCGAGATTGGTTCTCGCAGCGATGAGAATGTTTGGTACTTGCGACTCGATCGCGACAATGCTGTGCACGCGGTCTTCCAACGGCGCGAAGTTGCGCTTGATATAAATGTTCACGTCGGCCGCGCGGGCGTAGACAATCGGGTTGCGCTCGTAGATCGCCATCGCTTCACGCTGGAAGATTTCGTTGCGAATGGCGGCTTGCAGAATTCGCAGGTCGATCGATTGCCGCTGGCTGAGTTTATTGAGCTCGAATTTTTGGAGCCGGTCATCGAACCGTTTCAACCGGGAAAGTTCGGCATCGAGCGCGAGCCGGCTGTAATCCGTGATCTTCCCATCGTATTCATGCAGGCCGATGGCCGTGCCCAAAAGGGGGCGGGCGGCGAAGTAGCCCTTGATGAACGTCTCCGCTATCTCCTCGTATTCAGAATCGGGCGTTTGCACCGCGAACGCACTCGCCAATGGCAAATAGGTTGCGACTGCCGCCAAAGCGCAGCCCAGAAGTCTCCTTGGACGAATAATGAACACGGCGGCGCAACTTTAGACGACGCTTTGGACGTTGCCAAAAATTTTGGATGAGCGAATGTCCGACCGTTTCCAAGCCCAAACAAAGATGAAGCGCCGTATCCTTATCGGAGCATTCTGTCTGTTGCTCCTCGCTCTGCTTTCCGGCATCGGCTTTCACAGCCTGCGCGCCGCCGATCAAGACGACGACAGCGGTTATTCACAAATCGCCATCTTCGCGAAGGCAGTCCAACTGATCCGCCAGGATTACGTCGACGGAGACAAAACGAGTTACCACAACCTGATCACGGCCGCGCTCAAGGGGATGCTGGGATCACTCGATCCGCATAGCCAGTTTATGGACCCGAGCGATTTCCGTGACATGCAGGAAGACACGCGCAGCCGCTTCAACGGACTGGGCATTGAAGTCGCAATCAAGAATGGTTTACCAACGGTAGTGACGCCGATGGAAGACACGCCCGCGGCGCGGGCCGGAATTCTTTCCGGCGATCAGATTTTGAAAATCAATGGAGCGTCGACTGACAGAATGGATCTGCAGGACGTGATCAATCATCTGCGCGGCGCACCCGGCCAGAAGATTTCGTTGACCTTAATTCGGCCATCGACCAAGGAGGTCAAAGATTACGCGCTCGAGCGCGCCGAGATCAAAGTGCAAAGCGTCAAAGGAGCGCGGCTGCTCGATCCCGATCTGACCGGCTCATTCAAAATTGCTTACGTGAGGTTAATTCAATTCAACGAGCCGACCGCGGGTGAATTGTCGAAAGCCCTCGATGAATTGCAAAGGCAGGGAATGGAGGCGCTGATTCTCGATCTGCGCAATAATCCCGGCGGTTTGCTGAACAGCGCGGTGGACGTGTGTGCGCAATTTCTACCGCCGAGCACGAAAGTCGTTTCAACGCAGGGTCGCGTTGCATCGCAACAGCGCGAGTACACAACGTCCGGCGCAGCCAAGGAACGGCCGCATTTTCCAATGGCGGTTTTGGTGAATGAAGGCAGCGCCAGCGGCGCGGAGATCGTTAGCGGCGCCCTCAAAGACTTGCATCGCGCGATTGTCGTGGGCGAAACAACTTTCGGAAAAGGCTCTGTCCAAAATGTGATGCAATTGCCCGATGGATCGGCCTTACGATTTACGACCGCGAAATATTACACCCCGAGTAAGCAAGTCATTCACGGCAACGGTGTGACGCCAAACATTCGAGTTCCGATGAGTGTCGAGCAGGAAAGGCAGCTTTTCACGGCGCGAAGCAGCGGCGACACAATTAAGCCGGACGAAGACAAGAATTTCATTAAAAGCACGGATCCGCAGATGCTGCGCGCGATCGACGCGCTCAAAGGCGTGATGATTTACGCACAGCAAAACACGCCCAAGGGCGAAGCGATCAAGAAATAGTTGTAGAGGCGGTCTATGACCGTCGCTGAATTATTGTAGGGCAACCGCATCGGTTGCTGCATTTGGCAGGCGGAGCGCCTGACCTACAATTATGCCGTGACAATTCTCGCTCTCGAAACTTCCTGCGACGAAACCGCAGTCGCCATTTTGCGCGGCCGCGAATTAGCCGCCAGCGAAGTCGCGTCACAAATTGCCGAGCATGCGAAATTCGGCGGCGTCGTGCCAGAGGTTGCATCGCGCAATCATCTCGTGCACGCGCCGCGGTTGCTCGACCGCGTCGCGCGCGAGGCAAAGATCGACATCTCACAGATCGACGCCTTTGCCGCAACCAGCGGTCCCGGCCTGGCCAGCTCATTAATGATCGGTGCGTCAATCGCGAAGGGTCTCGCGATCGGTTTCGGCAAACCGTATCTCGCGATCAATCATCTCGAGGGCCATTTGCTCTCGCCATTTTTCGGTGAAACCGAAATCAGGCCGAACGTTTCGCTGATCGCTAGCGGCGGACATACGATGTCGATCTTGGTTCGCCGCCTGGGCGATTATGAGATCATTGGTCGCAGCGTTGACGATGCCGCCGGCGAAGCGTTTGATAAAATCGCGAAGTTGTTAGGCCTCGGTTATCCGGGCGGACCTGAAATCGAAAAACATGCGATAAAGGGTGATCCGAAGCGTTTCGATTTGCCGCGGAGCATGCCGGACTCGGCAAATTTCAGTTTCAGCGGCTTGAAGACCGCGGTGCGGTATCTTTTGCCAAAATTGAAAGGCGATTATCTGGCCGACGTTTGCGCTTCTGTTGAGGAGGCGATTGTCGATGTTCTCATTCGCAAAGCGATCGCCGCTGCAAAGAAGCACGCTGTCGATTTAGTGACGATCAGCGGTGGTGTTAGTTGCAATCGGACACTGCGAAAGCAGTTAGACGAAGCGTGCAAACGTCACCGGCTCGAATTCAAAACAGCCGAACCATGGTTGTGCACAGACAACGCCGCGATGATCGCCTTTGCCGCGGTGCTCAAACTCGACAATGGCGCCAGCTCGAACGTAACCGAAGAGATCGATCCAAATCTCGCATTGAGGTAAACTTTTCGATAGCCGCCTTCTACAAACTTGACTGCTTTAAGCAGTCAAGTTTGAGCGGCGCATTCAGTATTCGCGCTCGAGGAGATAATTTGCGAGCGCGTGGAGAGCGTCGCCTTTTGCACCGAAAGTCGACAATGCACCGTGCGCTTGTTTCGTGAGGCGTTTCGCTTCCGCGCGCGATTTTTCCAAACCGATAATGGCGGGGTAAGTCACTTTCTGGGCGGCGATATCTTTGCCCGCGCTTTTGCCAAGTTTTTCACTGGTCTGTGTCACATCGAGAATGTCGTCGATCACTTGAAACGCCAGACCGAGCGCGCGTCCGAACTTTGTGATCGCGCCGAGTTGTTTCGGATTTGCATTCGCGCTCATTGTGCCGAGTCGAACTGAAGTAGTCAGGATCGCGGCAGTCTTGTTTTCGTGAATGTAACGCAGACCCGACATGTCGATCTTTTGTCCTTCGCCTTCGAGATCGGCGACTTGTCCCGCGATCAGCTTTTGGCTGCCGGCAGCGACCGCGAGTTCGCGTAACAAGATCGACATGTCATACCGAGAAGTGGGCTTCGCGCGCGAAACGATTTCGAACGCGATCGTGAGCAAAGCATCCCCTGCGAGAACAGCGATACCGTCGCCGAAGACTTTGTGACAAGTCGGCCGGCCGCGGCGGAAATCGTCATTGTCCATGCTCGGGAGATCGTCGTGCACGAGCGAATAGGTGTGGATGCATTCCATCGCGCAGGCGAGTGGGAGTGCATTGTCGATCTTGCCGCCGCACGCTTCAGCCGCAGCCAGACAAAGAATCGGCCGTAACCGTTTTCCACCGGCAAACAGACTGTAGCGCATCGCTTTGTGAATCGTGGCCGGCTTGACATTCTCCTTTGGAAGATATCGAGCCAGCGCCCGATCGATCTTCTTCTGCCGCGATCCGAGATACGTTTTCAGATTCATTGCCCTGCCAAATGGCACTTAGAAGTCGATTTGGTCGATGCGCTAGATATTTTCTGCGGTCTCGGCGGTGGCCATTGGTTTGGTGCGCATGGCCAGGAATGCACCGATCAGGAGTATGGCGGCGCTGATGAGTTGGGCCGAGGTGAGGCGTTCGTGGAAAATCCAAGCGGAGAGCGCGAGCGCGCCGAGCGGACAGAGGAGCTGAAGTGTCTGCGCCAAGGCGACGCCGATCTCCTGAATGGCGACGAAATATAAAACATGCGCGAGGGTGATGCAGGTAACTGCCGAGATAATGAGAATGAGGTTCACGTGGGCGGTGACCTGGAGCGGCGTTCCGATCTTGCCGAAAGCGAGGGTCAACGGGAGCAATAGCACCGAGGTGATGAGGCTGATTATTCCAAAACTGCGGATGGAACCGAGCCTGGCAGATGGACGTTTAACGAGCACACCGTAAAGCGCCCAGGAAAAGATGGCCAAGAATGCGATCAGCAGACCCTGCCAGGCAATATGTCGATCTTCACCGTTTGATTGAAACCAGATCACGCCGAACGCGCCAAGCAATCCAAGCAGCGTTCCGAGTTGAAATTGCCATTGGCGAATCAGGTAGCGTTCCTCGGGAAAAAAGGCGAGCGCGAGCAGCGCCGTAAAAATTACCGATGTCCGCGCGAAGATGGCGTAGACACCCGGCCCCATGTAAAACAGAGCGACGACCTGAGTGATTTGGTGGACAACATTTGGCAGACATGGAATCAAGCAAAGGCCGACGGCACGCATGTCGATCTTTCCCGCCTTGGCGGGACGCCGAAATTGAAACAGGACGAACGGGACGATGGCGAGACAGGCCACGGCGTAACGGTAAAAATTTTGCGACCAGGGATCGTAGAAGCGATTCAAGTAGAACAGGAAAAGCGATGGCAGCGACCAGATGGCCACGGTCGCGAAGACCGCGGCGTATCCTCGGGAAAGTTGCCGGGTGTTTCGCTCCATGCGGCTGATTGTGGCATGGCATCGCGATTTCGCAGTTTAATTTGCTGGCTTGCGCGGCATTAATCGCTCAAAAATTGGGGCTGGAGGAGACCATGAAAATTCGAACAACACTCACTTTATCGATTTTATTGTCGGCGCTGTTTTTCGCGGTGCCGGTAACTAATGCGAAGAAGCGCGGCGGAGGAGACTCAGAGACGCACCGAATGAAGGGGATCGAGCTTGCGAGCGCGAAGCAATTCGACCAAGCGATTGCGGAGTTTAATAAGGCAGTGGAAGGCGCGCCGGATGATCCGCGTTGTTACCACGATCGTGGGACCGCCTATCGCGCGGCGGCAAGGGCGGCAGAACTGGCCGGAGACCAGGCCGGCGCCTCGGCGAAATATACGTCGGCGATCACGGATTTCTCGAAGGAGATTGAACTCGCCCCCAAAGATGCCGCGGGCTACGCGGAGCGCTCGCAGACCCAGGATTTAATACGGCAGTATGACGCCGCATTGGCCGACGCGAACAAAGCCCTTGAGCTCAAACCGGACGATCCCTTGGCGATAAAATTCCGTGGCTTTGCCTACATTGGATTGTTGCAGTGGGATAAAGCGGTCGCTGATTTTACGGTGGCGATCCAAAAAGATCCGAACGATCCACAAAATTATGACCGGCGCGCCTGGGCGAACCGGAACCTGAAGAATTTTCCGGCGGCGGTGGAAGATTACACGACGCTCCTGCAAAAGAATCCGAATGACGAGGATGCGTTGGTGAGGCGCGGTGCCACGTTTGCCGCGATGATGGAGTATGAGAAGGCGATCGCCGATTATCAGGCAGCGTTAAAAATAAAGCCCGATGATTACGACACGGTCCAGCGGATGCAATACGCGCAAGGCCAACTGGCGGCGAAAAACGCGCCACCAGCAACACCGACCCCAACGCCGGGAAGCAGTATTTTCACACCGGCGAAGATTTTCTTCGCGGTGGTGATCCTAGTGATTATCGCGGTGGTCGTCCGATTGATGACTCGTGGAAAACCCGAGGAAATAAGCAGCTCCAGAATCCGCTGAGGTGGATCAAGCAGTCCCTTGCTCGATGTTATTTAACGTGGCCGAAGGCCACCCAATTTAGCATCGCCCGCGGAGCGGCCGATCCACCGATCTGAGCATTTTCCAGCCCCACAAAATTGCTTTGACACCGGTGGGGGCGTGGTTAGCGTTTCGGACGCTTTTTGCGAGAACGAGGTGGTCCCATGGTCGTAGCAATTTGACGCGGCTTTGGGACTTTTAGTTCTACACGCGGGAGGCAAACCGGCCCATGTAGCTCAGTTGGTAGAGCACGTCCTTGGTAAGGACGAGGTCACCGGTTCAATCCCGGTCATGGGCTCCAGTTCGGGCTCGCGACAGGGACGACAGTTTTTTTAAAAAACGCAGTTTGGTTTATTAAAACACGACAGGAGAATTGATATGGCAAAGGAAGCATTTAAACGCGACAAGCCGCACTTGAACGTCGGCACGATCGGTCACGTGGACCACGGCAAGACCACGCTCACGGCCGCCATTACGAGCGTGCTTGCCAAAAAAGGCATGGCCGAAGTGCGTGCCTACGAGTCAATCGATAACGCGCCCGAGGAAAAAGAGCGCGGCATCACGATCAACACAGCGCACGTGGAATATTCGAGCGATAAGCGTCACTATGCCCACGTCGATTGCCCCGGTCACGCCGACTACGTGAAGAACATGATCACCGGCGCGGCCCAAATGGACGGCGCCATTCTGGTCGTGAGCGCAGCGGACGGCCCGATGCCGCAGACCCGGGAGCACATCCTGCTCGCGCGCCAGGTCGGTGTGCCTTCGATCGTTGTCTTCCTGAACAAGGTCGACATGGTCGATGACCCCGAGCTTCTTGACCTCGTCGAGATGGAAGTGCGCGACCTGCTCACGCAATACGAATTTCCGGGAGACAAAATCCCAATCGTCAAAGGTAGCGCGCTCAAAGCGCTGAACGGCGATGCCGAAGCGGAGAAGCAAGTTCTCGCGCTCGTGGCCGCGATTGATGATTACATTCCGGTACCTGAGCGTCCGATCGATCAGCCGTTCATGATGGCGGTCGAAGACGTGTTCAACATTGAAGGCCGCGGCACCGTCGCGACCGGGCGCGTTGATCGCGGCATCCTCAAGAAGATGGAGGAGGTCGAGATTGTCGGGATCAAGCCGACCGCGAAAACGGTTGCGACCGACATCGAAATGTTCCGCAAACTTCTGGATGAAGCGCGCGCCGGCGACAACGTTGGTATTCTGCTTCGTGGCGTGAAGAAGGAAGACGTCGAGCGTGGTCAGGTTATTGCCAAGCCCGGCTCGATTACGCCTCATAAGAAATTCAAAGCGGAAGTTTACGTGCTGAGCAAAGAGGAGGGCGGCCGTCACACTCCGTTCTTCACGAATTACCGGCCGCAATTTTATTTCCGCACGACTGATGTTACTGGCACGGTTAAATTGCCTGAAGGCGTCGAAATGGTGATGCCGGGCGACAACATCTCCATCGAGGTGGAGCTGATTACGCCCATCGCCATGGAGAAGACGATTCGGTTCGCTATTCGCGAAGGCGGCAAAACCGTCGGCGCGGGTCGCGTAAGCGATATTCTGGACTAAACTAGCGAAGCCTACGCCAGTAACTCAATTGGTAGAGTAGCGGTCTCCAAAACCGCCTGTTGGGGGTTCGAGTCCCTCCTGGCGTGATTTGCCCGCAAGATCGACAATTAGAAAATCAACATCGTGCCGTGATTGCCAAAACGAAAAACTTTTTCAACGAAGTTAAGGTCGAGCTTCAGAAGGCTTCCTGGCCGTGGGACCCAAAAGAAAAAGGGATCCGCAAATACAAGGAGCTGACTGACGCGACCGTTATGGTCGTTGTCTCGATGGTGTTGCTCGGCGGTTACGTCGCGCTGTTCGATTTCGTGCTCGTGAACGCCATCCATTATTTTACCCGGCTACACTGAACATGTTACCCAGAGTTCAACCAAAATTGACGGACAGCCGAATCTCCGCTGATGGCGCGGTTGAGACAGCCAGTCCGGCTCGGACCTGATTATGGCGCAAACACTCGCAGGCAAAGATCAATGGTTCGTGGTGCACGTGCTCTCCGGCCAGGAGAACAAGGTCAAGGAGAACATCGACAAGCGCGTCAAGACCGAGGAGATGAGCGATTTGATTTACGAAGTGCTCGTTCCGACCGAGCGGGTCTCGGAAATCAAGAAGGGCAAAAAAAGCGAGACGACCCGCAAGTTCTTTCCCGGTTACCTGATCGTGAACATGCATTTGCTCGACGAAAACAATCAACTCGTTGGCCGGACCTGGTATTTCATTCGCGAAACGCCAGGGGTAATTGGTTTTGCCGGAACGAAAGACAAACCGATCCCGATGCGACAATCCGAAGTCGACAGCATGCTCGCGCAAATGAAAGAGCGCGAAGAAAAGGTGAAACCGAAAGTCAGCTTCGAGGTTGGTGAGACCGTCAAGGTCGCCGACGGCCCGTTCCAAAATCAGAATGGGATTGTCGAAGAAATCGATCCTGAGCGCGGCAAACTGCGTGTGTCGGTCACGATTTTCGGCCGCGCCACGCCGGTGGAGCTTGAGTACTGGCAAGTCGAACGCGGTTAGTCCGAGCCGGACCGGCATTTAACAAACTATCAACTAACAACTCTCAACTGTTCTCATGGCTAAAGAAGTAATCGCTCACATTAAATTGCAGATTCCGGCGGGGCAGGCGAACCCGGCGCCTCCGGTTGGCACTGCGCTTGGACCGCGCGGAATCAACATCATGGCGTTCTGCAAAGAATTTAACGCTGCCACCCAGAAACAAGCGGGCGACATTCTCCCGGTCGTGATCACCGTTTTCAAAGACAAATCGTTTACCTTCATCACCAAAAGTCCACCCGCAGCGGTTCTATTGAAGAAAGCGGCGAACATTGCCGCGGGATCAAAAGAACCGAACAAAGAAAAAGTCGGCAAGGTCACGCGCAAACAGGTGATGGACATCGTCAAAACGAAAGCCAAAGACCTGAACGCGCGCAGCGACGAAGCCGCCTTCCGCATCATCGAAGGCACCGCCCGGCAAATGGGCCTCGAAATCGTCGATTAAGATCGACACCTGAAACCGTGGCCGGCATTTTTGAATGCCGTGACCGTTCCCCTAACCGATGACGAGGCGAGAATCATCGTTCGCGAGCGATTACGATTTCTAGCAATCGGTTTCTATGTGCGCGGCGGAGTTATGCTGGCATTCAGTTGTTTTTTCCTCATTTACGTTTTCATGTTGCTCGCGTTTTCTTTCGTTCCAGAATCGGCTTGGAATCAGCCGCCACGTCCTAGCGCGTCACCGGCCGCATCGGTTTGGCCGACGCCAACTCCACATCCTTCGACCGCGGGAGCACCGCCGGTCATTTTTTTTCGCGTCATGGCTGGTGTGATGGGTGGATTAATGCTGGTAGGTTGGACCGTAGGAGGTCTTACTGCGTACGCTGGCAGATGTATTCAGAGGCGCAGACGCAAGACTCTTATATACGTCATGGCGGCCGCTAATTGTCTGTTCATCCCGTACGGAATCCTTTTGGGTATTTTCACATTTATTGTTCTCGGATCGCCGGCCGCCATCGAAGAATTCACGCGGACATGACAATGGTTCGAATCGCGGCGGCGTTGTGTTTTCTGGCGGTGGCGCTGGGCGCGTTTGGTGCGCATTGGCTGAAGCCGACTCTCGAGGCTCACGGCCTGGTCGATGTCTGGAACAAGGCTGTCCTTTATCATTTCATTCACGCGATCGCGCTATTCGTACTCGCGCTTTGCGG
>QHRF01000043.1 GCA_003220055.1 Verrucomicrobiota bacterium
ATTTCGTCCACATGATCGATACCCTCCGGTTGTTTTGGATTGAACCCACCACTCGGCGGAAAGTTGCAAGAGCGGGGAAAGCAAGAGCGTGGTCGTATCTAAAGATTCAACGTTTGGCTGCTGACAGCAGCGTTACGCTCCCGCTAGTGCGCGCATAATCTTCCCAAACTGTAGGTTGCTGCAGTGCAGCATCGCTGAGATGTTGAGGCCGTTACGCTCCCGCTAGTGCATCAACGTTATCTCCGTTTCCAGGCCAGCATCATACCGTCTCGCACGGTTAGGCACACATTTTCAACTCGCGGGTCGGATTGGACCAAATGGTTAAAGGCAACGATGGCCAGGTCATTAGCGTCGTTGGGATGCAGGACTTTGCCGCTCCACAGGACATTGTCGGCCACGATCAGTCCGCCTGTCTTGAGCAACGGCAGGCACGCTTCGTAGTAATTTGCGTAGTTAGACTTGTCCGCATCGATAAAGATCAGATCGAGCGGGCCGGTTAACGTTTTGATCGTCTCCAACGCAGGTCCCATTCGGATCGTGATTTTGTCTCCGTGCGGGCTTTCCGCGAAATAGCGACGCGCGATCGCCTCAGCTTTCGGGTCGATCTCACACGTGATCAGCCGACCGCCTTCAGGTAAACCTTCAGCCATCATCAGCGCGCTGTAGCCGGTGAACATTCCGAGCTCGAGAATGAGTCGGGCGCCGGTGAGACGGACCAGCATTTTGAGAAAACGACCTTCGATAAGGTCTACCTGCATCTCAGGCCGGTCCATCTCTCGGTAAGTTTCTTCCCGAAGACGAGTGTACAAATCGGTTTCGGGCTCGGTGTGATCACGAGCGAATTGCTCGACTGCAACATCGATGAATCGGTCCATAAATTTGAATCAAGCACGGTAAGGGCGAAGAGCGAAGCGCAACAAGAAGTCGACCAGCGGAGAAGAGAAAGCTGAATGGAGCGACCTGGGATGAGCGACATGGCCGGCAACGCCGCGCGGGTAGCGGTCGAGCGCTGCGGGAGCTGCCGAGATACAAACACGGAGATGCTGAAACGCTGATAACAGAACGCTGACATCGGAAAAGCCGAAACAGCTTGTTGGCGACAGCGGCAACGCCGCTAGTTATTCGTTATTGGTTATTCGCGATGAGTTACTCCGACGCGAAACGCTGGCGGTCCGCGGGTACGCCGTTGATGATCAAAGTCACCCAATCAAAATTTCGATCTATGGCAACCCACGTCGTTCTCACAGCTCGTTGTCCGGTTACAGAATTGATGGGGTGGGCCCGCTCGGCGGATCGGTGGTCGTTCGACTACCACAGCATCCGGCACGTATATTTCGAGCGGACTATGCACGCGCATGCGGTCGAGCAGTGCGCGGACTGTTCGAGAGGTTGCACCGAAATTGATTAACATCTGCCCAGCTGCTTACTCCTCCGGTTTCCCGTCCGTATCGTCCGTTCCCGCGATCTCCATTGAAACTCGCTCGTTGCCCACACTTACTCGCTGCTTCCCTCGCAGCTTTACCTTGATCACTCGCACTGCCCCGTGCTTCCGCCAGCTACCTGCGTTGCCGTCTACTCGCGCGATTCCCGATCGCGACGTGTTCTATGTCGCTGACCGCGGTGGTTCCATTCGCCGGAAATCACCGCCGAGCTTAAACGTGACTATTTCGCGGCCGGTTTCTTTACCTCCACCAGTATGAGATCGATCGGACCGCTGCCGATGTTTTCCGGCAGATGCGCGCCAGCCGGGGTAAAGACTGCCTCTCCTTTTTTACCAGACATCTCTTCGCTCTTGCCATCGGGATGAGTCATCTTCGCCTTTTGGTCCTCCAGGAACACTGCCACCGAATCGGGATGCGAGTGCATCACAGACTTTTCGCCCACCGCGTAATGGATGTGCAACACGCGCACGGCATCGTTCTCAAATACGACGCTGTAATGCTTCGGGTCCACCTTGACCGGGTCCTGCGCGCGTGAGAGGGACGCGCCCATTAATGCCGCTACTGCCACTGCTGAAAACAAGACTCTCTTCATATTTCTGACTCCTTGGTTGGGTTAATGAGATTTCCACGGGGAATCCGCGGTGAATTTCGAGCCCATTGCATCAATTTTTTGCGGAATGGCAAGCGCGAACCGCACCGATCGCGGGCAGTCAGAGGTCAGAAATGGGGAAACGGAGGCGCGACAGGACGCACGAACAAACATTTCACTCCAAAGAACCGAGCAGCAGTGAGATAGACTGACGAATGTCAGCCCGAAGCGGCAGCGCTGCAGTGCTGATCAAAATCCGCTTAAGCGCAGCGACCTCGACGACTTCGTCGCGTGCTACAATCCAAAAAATCGCCACGAGCGAAAAGAATCCGATCGTTTCAAAAGTTTCACTCACGAAGACCTAACCAAGCGCGACAAACTCAACCTCGACATCTTCTGGCTCAAAGATGAAAGCCTCGAAGACAGCGCCAATCTCCGCGACCCCCGACACCATCGCCGCAGAAATCGTTGAAGACCTCCAAGCCGCCCTCGCCCAATTCGCCGAAATCGCATCTGATCTGAAGCGTTGATCCTCGAGTTTTGTCTCGCTTGGTTTGAGTCTCAAAGTAAAATGACCCGTTGGCAGTGAAAAGCGTGCTGTCGATGTAAAGAACGAATCTATCTCAAATGAAAACCTTGTCGAAAGCCGCCTTCCTTTCCATTGCATTGTCGATCTTGATCGGCGTTTCCGTTGTTCGGGCGCAGAACGATCCACAGGCGGCGATTGCGAAAAAGCAGGCGCAGTTGGAGCGCCAACGGATCGAATTGGAGAAAAAGAGTCTCGAGTTGCAGCAGAAGGAGCTGGACCTGGAAAAAGCGCGCCAGGAATTTGAGGCTCAGCAAAGCGGGCGTTCGCTCAGCATGAATCTTTCCGGCGACGTGCTCTTCGATTACGACAAGGCAGCGCTAAAACCGGAAGCCGAGCAGGCATTGAAAAAAGTCGCGGTCGTTCTGTCACAATTTCCGGAGAGTAAAGTAACGGTGGAAGGTTACACCGATTCCAAAGGAACGAAGGCGACAAACATGCAACTTTCGCGCGAGCGTGCGCAGGCAGTGAAAGATTGGCTGCTCAAGAACGGCGGCGTCTTGGCCGCGAATATCTCGACGAAAGGATTCGGCGAACAATATCCAATCGCGCCGAACAAAAACACCGACGGCTCTGATAATCCACTCGGCCGCGCGCTCAATCGTCGTGTTTCGATTATCGTCGAAAAATCGCCCGCAACGACACCGTAGCTACGGCTCAGCGCCGCTTTCGTTTTTTCGTTGGGGGAAGAATGGGATCTGACCTTCACATTCCAGAGAAGCAGAATGGGGTCAGATCTAAACATCCCTTAGAAAAAAACTGAAACACGGAAATGCTGAATGGAGTGAATGGGATGAGCGACATGGCCGGTACAGCCGCGAGGTAGCGGTCGAGCGCCGCGGGAGCAGCCGAGATACAAACGCTGACATCGGAAAAGCCGAAACAGCTTGTTGGCATTTGGACTCTCGGCTAGGTGCAGTCGTTTCTTGTCATATCAGATTTGAAAGATTTTCGAGAACTTCGACCGAGGGTTGTCGTATCTCTGAGGGAGTCGCATCACATGATCTTTGGTGCTAAGAACAAAGCTCGCGAGAAAATCCACTCTGATTTCCAAAGCGTAGCCGGTGGAAAAAGCGCGAACCGGTAAGCGGAGAAACTGTATGAGTTGCACAAAACGACTAAAATTCGATGAGATTGGCTATTGGTCGGAGATCAAGCTCGATATCGTAAAGGATTACGCATCGGCGTATTCTCGGATTCTCGCTGCGCAAACAAAACCGGCTCTCCATCATGTGTACGTTGACGCCTTCGCAGGCGCAGGAGTCCACATCTCGAAGGTGACGGGCAACTATATTCCAGGCAGTCCTATCAATGCGCTTCTGGTGCACCCCCCGTTCCGCGAGTATCACCTTATTGACATAGATCGACAGAAAGTCGGGCTGTTGCGGGACCTTGTGGAGGCCCGCAAGGATGTGCACATCCACGAAGGTGACTGCAACCGCATTTTGCTGGAGCAGGTTTTTCCAAACGTTAAGTGGGAACAATATCGTCGCGGACTGTGTTTGCTCGATCCCTACGGCCTGCAATTAGATTGGAAGGTCATCGAGACTGCTTGGAAGATGCGCACGATCGACATGTTCTTGAACTTCCCGGTGGCTGATATGAATCGGAACGTTTTATGGAGGCATCCGGAAGGCGTAGATACATCTGACCTGACGCGGATGACTGAGTTCTGGGGCGATGAATCTTGGCGGGAAATCGCTTACACAACAAAGCTCAATCTGTTCGGCTATCCGGAAAAGGAAGAAAACGCAGTCGTGGCGGAGGGTTTTCGTCAGCGCCTTCTGAAGGTTGGCGGTTTTAAGCACGTTGTGGAGCCGTTGCCGATGCGAAACACGAGAGGAGCGATTGTATACTATCTGTTCTTCGCTTCACAGAAACT
>QHRF01000009.1 GCA_003220055.1 Verrucomicrobiota bacterium
CGCGCGCCCGGGATCACCAGCTACCACTTCGGGGAATATAGTGTTGAGCACAGGCCCGCCATTGACCACTACCGCCCCGACATCGGTGTCGCTAACCCAGGTAAGTCCTTTGTCGTGCGACACGGCGATGTGCGGGTGGCCGTCGTTGGCTTGATAACCGAAATACAACGTGCCGTCGGTCGCGACTCCGAGTGATGGGTCGCTCTTGGTCTGATGACTGCCATCGGATGGATTGTCTTCCTCGCCATTACTAGTCGAGCTAGGGATGATTCGGACGTTCCAGGTTATGCCATTGTTCTCCGAGACAGCGACGGCCTGCTTACTGGCCTCGTGGAATGGAAGTGTCCCGCCGCATCCCTTGTCCGGCACGTAGACGGTTCCGTCAGCCGGCGACACTTTCACGTGGCCGTGCAGACCGGCGCAATCAGCGATCGTGAACATGGGCGTGGCTGCCTGGCTGAAAAGAAGTCCGCCGTTATCGCTGCGAAACGCGCGTGCGTCCGTGACGCTTTGCGACGCGTAGTAGACCGCCTCTGGATAGAGTGGTCCGGGGTTAGGCAGCGGCGAATGATATGGGCCGCCACCGAGAGTCTCATGGTCGATGTCGGAAGGAATAACGCCGTCGCTCGGAGTAAAATGGTCTCCATCGTCATCAGTAATGTCGATCGTAGAACCGGCCGGGGTTAGGCCTTCGAGTTGGGCGACGAATGTGCGCCCGGTGTCGTGTAACGTAAACAGGATCGGATCACCGAATCCGCGTGGGGTGTTGGCGCTCAGTAGCGGCTTGTTTTCCCAAGTCGTGCCGGCAGGCGACGAGCAGTCATCCCAGGTCACTTTCGCCATGGCGGCCGAGAAGCCGCCGAACAAAAGGGAGGTACCGCCATTCGGGATGTCATTAATGGAGCCATTGACGTTGTGGTTGTGGTTAACCGCTTCCCTGGTCCAGTTACTGCCGACGGAAGGTTCGCCTACACTGTCGGCCACGCCCTGTGGCGACATGTAGTTAAAGAAGCGCGGGGTCCCGGGTGGAGCTGTAGCGGTAACCGTAGCTGTAGCCGTAGATGTCGACGAGGGCGTGGAGGCGAAGCTGAATATCGTCAGCCCGAGCCCGACTGAACAAAGGCAAAGAGCCATGATGAGGCGGGCATTAAAAAGGCCCGATTGAGAAGCAGGACTTTTTTTCATGATGATTTCCTGTGTGACATTTGAGTATTCGAAGAATCCGGGTTGTCCGGTTGCCATTTTTTTCCGAAATTAGCCGCCCTGAGAAAGAAGTTTCCCTGGAAGCCTGAATCGATTCTCACAGGCAAACCGGCCCTATGTACAGGCCGATTCATTGAAACAAATTTTCTCGCGCGATTATTATCGCGTGTTGCCAGTCAATTCAGACGCGAAACTGGCGGCGGCAGTCCGGTTTTCGACGCCGAGCTTTGGATAAATCCGCTCGAGATGTTTTCCGACAGTCGCTGGCGTAATTCCGAGGATTAGACCGATCTCGGCATTCGATTTTCCCTGGGTGAGCCACAACAACACCTCGCGCTCACGTGGTGTGAGACTGTTATGCTCGCGGGGCCATCCTTTGCCATTCCTGGTAATCAGTTCCAGGAGCAGACCAATAAGATGTGGGGTGTAGAGGTTTTGCCGCTTTAGATAAAGTCGCGCATCGCCCCGTTTGGCGGCCAACGACTCAGGCGCTTTCGGCTCTCCTTTTTTTGCGAGCCAGCGGCGTACCTTATCGGGGAGGACTCTTGTTCGTGCACGCCCGCCAAAGAACTCCTTCAACCATCGCCGTGCAGCTGGATCGGCAAAATGAATCTTGTAGCGCGGAGTGGCGAGTACGATTCCGCGTCGCCTCGATTTGCTTGGCTTTGTCGGCGGACCTGATTTCGACAGAGTGATCCTTTCTCAATGTGTAATACGAGATCTCACATCCAAGGTTTGCGAAAACGTTAAAATTTCTCGCGGTCGGACGTTAAGAGTCACCCTCGGCAAAAAGCGTACGGCGTTCGCCGTATATACGCGCGCGGTGCGATTTGAAAGAATCCGCCGCCATGAGCCCAGCTTCAGAAGGTTGCAGCGCGGCCCGATTTAGTGCGCGCGTTTTGCAATTCCTGCGGGAAGGCGCTCGAAAATTCTCAACGGAAACAAATCAATGTAATTATATGCGCAAGATCCCTCCAAAGTTACTAAGCCTCGTGTTGTTTGTCCTTCCTTGTATCGCGCATGCGCAAGTGTCTGTGACGCTGATAATACATAACCGGACGGATGCTGTTGGGTGTGACAGGGACTGTACGAATCCGATTTATCGTTGTACTCTGGCCGGCGACACCGCCTGCTTTGGGGGCAGTATGACAGTAGATTCCAATGCTGCGCCGGGTGATTATATTTACGGTCTTTACACGCCCGACGGTTATCGAGTGGGACGGCAAGCAGATTATCGGGTAAACGCTGATGGGACGAGTGGATGGGTGGCTAATGATCCAGGATTTGGCTGTGTAAATGCCCTGGACGGTCCCGGTTCGCTATCCGTTCATTGTGATTTCGCGCCTACAGGATCATTTCATTCCGAAGCGTCCGCCCAAGCCACTGTGGACGTCGTTACTGCGTGTGATAATCGCAATGTGGGCGATTTGACCAACATAAATTTACCGCTTTCTATCGGCACAACCACGCGCCCAGAATATGCAAAGGCCAACGACAAAAAGCTATGTCTGGAACCGGGGCAGCCGTCGGAATCCCCGCCAATGGCGCTCTATAGTGCACATCTATTGCTCGCGAGCCTAAATATCGAAGATACGCCGATTCGCTACTCCCCGCCGCGCGGTCCACAGTTGAACCTGACCGTTAGTTACAGTCAGAGGGAAAGGCAGCAACCACAAACGTTCAGCTATTCAAATCTCGGACCTAAGTGGACTTTCAATTGGCTATCGTATGTCACCGACAATCCAAATAATGTTGGAGCAAAGGTATCAGCTTATGCCCCGAGCGGTGGAATCGAAGTTTATTCAGGTTTCAACTCGGGCACCCAAAGCTATCTGCCAGATCCGCAGAGCCATGCTGTGCTCGTTCGAACCTCATCTGCCAGTTACGAAAAGCGGTTTCCAGACGGCTCAAGACAGATCTTCAACCTCACGGATGGTGCCCCTTCCTATCCGCGGAAGATTTTCATGACCCAGTGGATTGATCCCGCTGGAAACGCGGTGACGCTCAGCTTTGATTCAAGTTTTCGAATCACCACAGTTACAGACGCTCTCGGTCAGGTAACGTCGCTTTCTTACGAATTGTCCGGTGATTCCCTGAAAATCACCAAGGTGACCGATCCTTTCGGTAGATATGCTGTCTTCGGGTATACAAACGGTCAGCTCACGAGCATCACTGACCCGATCGGGATTCGGTCGCAATTTAGTTATGCCAGCGGAACTGATTTCATCAATTCGCTGCAAACGCCATACGGCACGTCCACGTTTTCGACCGATTCAAACAGCAATACGAATCACTGGATTGAAATGACCGATCCGCTCGGCGGCAAGGAGAGAGTTGAATATCGAGACGACGC
This sequence comes from Verrucomicrobiota bacterium, assembly GCA_003220055.1. Classification (GTDB taxonomy): domain Bacteria; phylum Verrucomicrobiota; class Verrucomicrobiia; order Chthoniobacterales; family UBA10450; genus AV40. The sequence continues at coordinate 3,557 of QHRF01000009.1, forward strand.
GCCCGGTATTAACGCGAGCGATCCATCTGGCACGGTTCCCACCGGTTTTACCAATTCAGGTCTCGATGTCGCAAACACCTTCTACTGGGATAAGAAAGCCATTCAGATGTATCCGCCGGTAAATGGCGTGTACGACTACACCAAGGCCCGAATCACTCATTGGGCTAAGAATGCGGATGGCTCTGTCTCCGGAATTGCGGCGAGTGAAAAGGCTCCACTGGAAAACCGCGTTTGTTACAGCTACACCGGCCAAACGAACACGAATCATGTGGGACCGAGTGGAAGCCCAAGCCAAGTCGCACGCGTTCTCGACGATGGAACAACGCAGGCCTCGCAATACGAATACAATAGCATCGGAAAGATAACCAAAGCGACCGACCCGATTGGGCGCGTGAGCAGCTATACTTATGATCCGAACAATATCGATCTGCTCACCGTTTATCAAAAGAACCCGGCCAGTGTTAGCACCGATCCGAGCGGAGCTCCTGCGGATAAGGTCGCAAGCTACATTTACAATTCGCTGCACGAGCCGCTAATCGCGACCGATGCCGCCGGTAAGACAACGACTTACACCTACAGACCGGATGGGCATGGACAGCTCCAATCTGCTCAAAACGCAAAAGGCGAAACAACGACCTACGGTTACGGCCCTGTAACAGGTGTACCGATCGACTACCTGGCTTCGGTTACGAGTCCGACGTTCAACAATTCATCGGCGGTCACGAGTTTGACTTATGACAGCGCAAACCGGGTACGCACAGTCACCAGCAGTCCCGATAACTACACAGTCACGACCGATTATGACGCTCTTGATCGCACAACGCAGATCAGTTATCCGGACGGGACGAATCAGCAGTTCCAGTACACCGATAGCGTGAGAGGAATGACGCTTGATTTGACGGCGAGCAAAGACCGTCGAGGGCATTGGACATACCGCCATTACAATTCGAATCGGCAGATGGATTCAATTACAGATCCGTTGAGTCGCCAGACGCTCTATGGTTGGTGCGCCTGCGGATCACTGACCAGCATTACCGATCCACGTGGCAAAGTGACCGTCTTCGATCGCGATCTGCAAAGCCGAGTCGCATCGAAGCGGTTTGCTGATAACACATTGGTTTCGTACATCTACGAGAATACCACGAGTCGGTTGAAATCGATGACGGACGCCCTCACTCAAACGACTAATTACCAATATTTTCTCGACGATAATCTTCAGCAGATCAGCTACGCAGGCGCGCTGCATGTAACCCCGACAGTAAGCTTTGCCTACGATCCGAATTACAACCGTATCGCCTCGATGACTGACGGAACCGGAATCACGAATTATGGCTACCTTCCCGTTGCCAATCCGCCCGCGCTCGGCGCTGATCAGCTTCAAAGCGTTGACGGTCCGTTTGTGAACGACACGATTAGCTACAGCTACGATGAACTCGGGCGCGTTACCAATCGCTCAATCAACGGGGCTTCTAATGCGGTAACTTGGGCTTTCGATAGTCTGGGTCGCACCAGTTCCGAAACAAATAACCTAGGCGCGTTTGCCTACGCTTACGACAGCGTGACGAATCGGTTAATTAAAGTTACCTACCCCAACGGGGAATCGAGCGCTTACACATATTTTCCGAACATCCAGGACAGACGCCTGCAGGAAATTAAGAGCCTGACCAGCAGAAAAAAACTGATTTCGCAGTTTGATTATACCTACGATGTCGAGGGACAAATTGGGAGCTGGACTCAGGATAATTCAGCCCTGTCGCGATCGCAGCGGTACGATTTTGGCTACGATAATGCCGATCAAGTGCTCACGGCGCCTCTCCGGGACACCTCAAGAAAAAATACGCTGATCAAACAGTTCACCTACGCCTACGATTTTAGTGGTAACCGCACGTCGGAGCAGGTTGGCACGGTTGCGACGACCGCGGTGCCAAACGACGTGAATGAGATTGTGAGCCAGAGCGGCGGCACGAATCGCACGTTGACTTACGATCTGAATGGTAACCTCATTGACGACAGCTCCAGCCGCACATTTGAGTGGGACGCAGCGAATCGGCTCTTAGCGATTAATTACACCGGAACGAGTAACCGTTCTGAGTTTACCTATGACGGGCTTGGGCGGCGAGTAAAGATCGTGGAGAAAAATGGGAGCGCAGTTACCAGTACGAAACAGTTCGTCTGGAACGGAAGCTCGATCGCCGAAGAGCGCGATGCGAACAACGTAGTCACACGGCGGTTTTATTCGCAAGGCGAACAAATTGGTGCCGCGAGTTATTTTTACACGCGCGACCACTTAGGCAGTATTCGCGAGCTCACTGATGGCAGCGGCGTTGTGCAAGCTCGGTACGACTACGATCCGTACGGACGCCGGACGAAAATCAACGGCACGCTGGAGGCCGCCTTCGGGTTTACCGGGCACTACTACCATGCTCCAAGCAATCTTAACCTAACACTCTATCGTGGTTATGATCCGGATCTCGGTCGATGGCTTAGCCGAGATCCAAAGGGAGAAACAGCGGGCGTGAACTTATATCGCTACGCCGACAATGCTCCAACTGGCGTGATTGATCCGACTGGCTTGGACGTCATCGTCCTTCTTAATTCCAACGCCGTTAACATCCTTGGCTACGTTCCTCAGGGGCACATTGCGACTCTGGTAGGAAACAATCAGACTGGATGGGTTTATTACTCACGGAATGGATACGGCGGTTGGCCTTGGCAGGGTAAGAATGGCGACTTTACTAGACACGAATTTGATTCGTTCGAAGATTTCAAGAATAGCGGATTCGCGAACCAGTACGATCAGGCTTATCACATCCGGGCAAGGGCCGATCAGGATCAAGCAATGATCGATTATGGAAATGAGCATTACGACGAACGATACCATTCGATCATTCCACCGAGTAATAATTGCGCCGACCTGACGGAAGAAATGCTTGGCGCTGGCGGATTTCATATATCGGGGGACAATCAATATCAGCTTTACAGCGACTTCGGTCATATCGGCAGCCCTGAGGTCCCGAAATTTCTTTTCCCAAACATTCTCAGGTCAAACACCGGCCGATTGTGGAACGTGCCTCCATGATCGATTACCATAATCTCGAATTTAGCTCCGCGATACGATATGCGAAGGTTATTAGTTGATCTAATTGGGTTATCGCTGTTAATCGCGCCAATACTATTGCATCTTCTACCGAGCAATTCTGGGTTACTGATTCTGTTAAGCATTCCGGTGCTCGTCGGTTTTACTCGTGGTGTTGCCGAGGCACATTTTTTGAGCAGGATACCGCGCACAATTGCAGCATTGGAATGGGCTGTGATTGTTTTTGTGTCGGACATTATTTTGTGCATCCCAAATTCTAAATCGGATCCGCACACTAATTTTTTGACTGTATTCGCGGCTTTTTTCCTGATCTTTATTGTTCCAAGTATCGCACTAAGTATTGGTGGATTTATAGTTGCCGTCGCTTGGCAAACCGGTCGACGCGCTGCCTAGCCGAGCCTGCTGAGGCTTTGTCTAGCTGGGGACCGCATAGGCACGGGTCTCATTAACCTAAAGTATGTGGCTTCTTATTATCTGTAAGTTTTGAAAACGGGCGAAAACGGGGTCAGATCTAAACTCCGAAAGTCTTCGCGAGCAGGCTATTTGACATTGGCGGGAGAATTTTGGTAGCAGAGCGCGGTGGCGCGTCCCCGCCGTCCGGTTCTTAACACCGAGCTTTGGATAAATGTGTTCAAGATGTTTATTAACGGCCGCGACGCCGATTCCGAGAATGGCGCCGATCTCGGCATTGGATTTCCCGCGCGCGCAAGCCAGGCGAGCGCCTCGCGGTCACGCGGACTAATGACTTGCAATTCGCGCGGTGCGCAGTCTTCCTGATTCGTATGAGATTCCTAAACATCTTCGCTGTCAGGACTCTGTTGGTGTTCGGCGTTTGGGTAACGCCTGCATCGGCCCAGGATCCGGCGGTGGTTAACGCAAAGACAATACAAGTGCGGTTCGAAAACGAACGCGTCCGCGTCCTCGAGGCGAATTTGCCGCCGGGTGTCAAAGAGCAAGTCCACTCGCATCCCGCCTACGTGATCTACGTGCTCGCCGGCGGGCGATATCGCAACTACGCATCAGACGGCAAGATTACGGAGGGCACACTTCAGACCGGCGAAGTTCTTTATCGCGAACCGTTGACTCACGCCGCGGAGAACATCGGCGACAAGCCGCTGCACATGATTCTAGTCGAGCTGAAGGGCGTACCCGGCGCCGGCGTGTCACCTCACCCCTGATCAATTGGGGTCACATCTACACATTTAACATTTCGTCAGACCGTCGCTGTCGCCTTGAGATCGGAATCGACACCAACGGGTCCATCTTGATCCAAATGTTTGCGTAAATATTCGACGATCAATTCGACCTTGGCCACTTCCGCGCGCGGGAAAATGAAAACGTAGCGCGGGCCTTTTCCGCTCGCCGGAACCATATTCAGGTTCTCGGAAAGAAATTTCGGTTCTCGCGCCACCCTCATGCCCTCGAGGTCGATCGTTTGCGCGAACGGGCGCCCGTTCTTCCGGGCGATGAACAACACTTTTCGCGGTTCTTCGTTCATCGCCACCAGCGCGCCGAAGAGGTTTGCTGGAACGCCGCGTCCGCGCCCGCTCAGACAAGGCACCGCCCACGCGGTGGTTTGGCCGACCTGTTGCGCGCTGAACACGTCTACGAGTTTTTTCGGTAACGCGATCGGCAATTCTGCCGGAACATCGAAATAAGCCGGCACGTTTAATTTTTTCCAGGCCAGCCACAGTTTCGCTTTGATCGAACGCAGTATCTTCGGTGCGAAATAAAAAAACGCCGCAATCGCGATTGCGAAGATCGACAATGCAATAATGGGGTTGTGATAAATGAGCGCGAGCCCGCCGACCACGGCCACGTCTTCACCGAAACTGAGAGCGATGTTCGAAAATGGTTCCGGCGAAGTGTTGCTCGCCAGGCGTGTCGCCGTTTTTGCGGTATGGCTAACCAGACTGGTGCCGCCGCCAAGCACCGCGACAATCACCGTAAACGTCGGACTAGTGTGACCGAGGACTTGAGTGGCGAGCAGCGCGCCGCCGATTGGGCGGATCACGGTGTGAACTGCGTCCCAGATCGAATCGACCCACGGAATTTTGTCGGCCAGAAACTCGAGAAAATAAAGAACGCCGGCAATCGTAATGACCCACGGGTTACCAAGCACATCGAGCGATTGGTAATCCGGTGCCAGCGTGATCCAGTGAAAATGAATGGCGAGTCCGGTGGCGAACACGGTCAGATAAAGATTAACGCCGGCGAGCGCGGCCAGTCCGAGGGCCACCGCGAGCAGATTCAATCGCTCCACAGCAAAATTATCGGCGCCCCAAATGTGAATGTCTAGGTGCGACCTCTTCCTTCACAAAGGCGTCGAAGGCCGCATTCTCTTTCGCCAAGACAACGCTGAAGCCGGCGACGCTTTGATCGGGGAAAGAAGGGGGGTCAGATCTAAACTCCGAAAGTCTTCGCGAGCAGGCTATTTGACATTGGCGGGATAATGTTGGTAGCAGAGCGCGGTGGCGCGTCCCCCTTCGGATAGAGTTTCAGGATGCGATCTATCATCTCTGTGGACGTGGCAACGCGCGACAGCGCATTTTTCAGGACGAGCGGGATCGTGCTCGCTTTGTCCAACTTTTAGCAGAGTCCGCACGGCGTTTTGATGGGACTGTTTTGTGCTTTGTTTTGATGTCGAACCACTTTCATCATCTTGAAGTCGGCCTGCTGGCACACTCGCCGAAATTATCGCGAAATCGCACGGCCTTCAGCCAGTCTTCAAACTCAAGGACGAAGTGTAACGTCGGCGGTGCCGCCGGCATGTAGCCGAGTGTCAAATCCCTCAATCGTCTCAACATTAAGAGTGAGATGTCGCCTCCGCTGTGCGCGTTGGGGGCTGGTTGGCCCGAATCGCTTAACGAAGGACCAATGCGACGCTAACCTGCGGCGCCCTCTCTAGAAAATGAGCGGTCCCCCCGATTATCCTCTCACAACGTAGCGGCCGTGGATCCAGACTCTTTGACCGTTGCGCCGTACCCAATGTCCCGGCCTCCAGACGTAATAGCTCCGGCCCACATAATAACCAGGGCCGCGATTATAATAGGGCCGATCACCAATCTCGACCGTGACAACGCCTGGGTAAGGGCCATAGCCAGGGCGACCAGCGTAACCGGGTCCATAACCACCCCCATAATACGGTCCGTAACCCGGGCGCGCGCCGTAATACTCGTCTTCGCATCCGCTTAGACCGAACGTAACAGGAAGCAGAAGCAAGAGGAGGAGCACCGGCCATTTCCGTATCGTTTTCGTTCCATTTCTGGCGGAGACCGCCTTCTTCTCCGCGCGATCAACAATCTTCATCTTCATACAATCATATACGGATTAGACAGAGCTTTCACGTGCGCTGAATTCACTGCGTTCGGGTGGCTGTGGCTTCAATCAGCCTGCACCCGGGGCTTCAACAATCCCGCGCAACCGGGGGTTTCTTGCTTCAGGGATTCAGGCGCCGCCGCCCCCCCAGTTTTTACAAACGCAACTACCTTAAGCGGCGGAGCAGCAGTGTATTACAAGTTCAGCACGAATTATGGTTCGCTGGGCGTCAAGCCGGTTGACGACAATAAGGCGAGTCAATACCAGAACTCTGACCACGCGGGCACTCCTGAGAACTTAAATCAAACGCTATGAACGGCGTAACCGTTATCGGAGGCGCAACTGGCGGCGGAGGTTCCAACTACACTGGCGGCTACAGTGGAACCGTCACCGTCGGGCCATTCTAAGTAAGTACATCGTTGGCGAGGCTCCCGCAGTCCAACGGAGTAGGAATCCGTTGTTGAAATAGCATGTAACTGAAATGTTCGCTTGAAATGTTTAGATCATCATCTTGAAGTCGACCTGCTGGCACGCTCGCCGAAATTATCGCGAAATCGCACGGCCTTCAACGCGCTTTGGCGCCGTGCGGCCAATTCCCCTGCCTGTTTTGCGATCGCTAATTACAAATGTGTTGTTTTCTCCGAGCGCCGACCACGGTCCGCGCGATACTTCGCTAAACTCGACGAAGCGCCAGTCGGTCACATCCGTTCCGTTTAATTCGAGATAGTCACGCACAGCGGGAGACACATCGAGACCCGCGCCTTTGTTCAGATTGGGTTTTGGACGTTCGTTGCCAAAGACATATTGCCAATAATCGGTCCGGAAAGGTCCTGCGTCTTCCCATTGCGCATAAGCCGTTCGATTCCCTTTTCGAATTGCGACCCATCGATCCTTGCAGGTGGAAACCCCGGGGCCTTGGTACGCTTCCTTGAACCACGGAACGACGCGGGGTGCTTCCGGACGGTGCCCAGTGACTGCCTTATCGTTATATGGCAGGGCGCAGTAAAACGGGTTCTGTCGAGGCGTGAACTTTACCGGAGTGTAATTGCTGCGATGCGCCGGATTTGGATCGTCAAATCCGCCGTAACTTCTGCTCCAATCTTTGTCCCATGAGCTTATGCGGTTCGGCACCGGATTGTTTCCGTTCGGGCGCTCGCCGATCCAAAAGACGGTTGTCACAATATTTTTCTTCCACGGATAGCGCTTTCCTGTGGCTGAAGCACTGTGCTCAGTGTTTAAACAGCCCGCGATGATCGCTCCCAACGCACCGATCGACCGGATCGATATAGCCTTCATCATACGCTTCCTTGTTCATAGGAAGCTGGTGTTATCGAGTTAAGCGCTATCCGAAGCAAATCGCAAACAAGAGCCTCGCGTCTTGGCAGGAAAGTTCTCCACGCACTGGGAAGGAAAAAGGGGTCCGATCTAAACATTTGATATTTGCCTTCGCGGACTCGTAAAAGCGGTGGCAAATGGCCCGGGCATTGCGTTTGGAATTTGAAGATGCGCTGGCCGACATTCCGAACGCTGAGAACGGATTTCGCGCCATTTTCAGCGCGTCACCTTTTCCTGGCGCTGATCTGAAGCTGCAATGGCGCCGTGAAGAGTCGGGCGGCAACTGGTACTACAGCGAGCAGTTCAAAACGGAAGGCTGGCTTTGTCCCGCGCTCCTAAAATATTTTCGGACCGCGCCGCCTGAGATTTATGTGAAGGTCGAACCGAAAAAGTGACTCGTAGTCCGCACTAAGGTCGCAATCGCGACCGCGCCATTATTTGCGGAAGCGGTGCTTGAGTTCCCAGACCCGCAGCGCGGCGAGTAACAGTGCTTTGGTCCGGGTGAGGATGCCGGCAGCGGCCATGTTCGTTTCGAATTGGCCGCTCGCCTGAGCGGTCTTGCCATTTCGGCCACAAGTGCGCGAACGTTTGTGCGCCTTCGTTTTTTTGACGCGACGGGCGGTCGCCTCGCTCACCGCCAGATGCCCGCTATTATTCATAAAGTCTCTCATACCCGAGCAGCTTCCACTCCAATTTAGACGGCGCTGGCGCGTCGGAAATTCAAGTCCGAACGGTATATTTGCCGGACAATGTCGTGGGCGTGGTACCGATCTGGCCGAGCGCGCTATCTACTGAGTGATCAACGGAGTAGTAATCCGTGGTCTGTTCAGCGGCGCAGCGTGATTTAGGCTAAATGTTCGCTTGAACATATACAGTCAGCTGCTGTAAATTGGCGGCATGGAGTCCGAGCTCGCCACGGGACGAGTCCGTCCAACTGGCGGACCGGACGGGCATTTAACACAGGAGATTCTGGCGATCCTCCACAAGTGGGGAATTCATACTCTCGGACAGCTGGCGGCGCTCGATAAGGAAGAGCTTCGGGCGCGGCTTGGGGTGGAAGCTGTTCGACTCTGGGAACGGGCAAATGGAACCGCGACTCGGCTCCTGAAATTTGTTCAGCCACCGGAAGCGTTCGAGGAAAGTTTTGAGTTCGATCATGAGATCGAAACTACGGAGCCGTTGCTCTTCATGCTCCGCCGGTTTTTGGAGCAGCTCGCCCTGCGATTAAGCGGGATCTATCTCGTCGCGAAAGAATTGACGTTGGTGATCAGTTTTTCGAATCCGCGCCAAGACGAACCCGCGGTGGTCGCCACGGCGACCAGGACGGGTAAGGAAACTTACAAACGCGTTTTCAAAATCCCGCAGCCGACCAACGATGTCGATCTTCTCTTTCGAATGCTCCAGACGCACCTGGAGAATTTTAAATCGGAGCATCCGATCGTTGCGGTCGCGCTGAGCGCGCAGCCGATTCGGTCGGCATCGCAGCAATTCGGATTATTTGAAACCGCGCTGCGTAATCCGCAGCAACTTTATGAAACGTTGGCGCGGTTGAGCGCGTTGCTCGGGAGCGATCGCGTCGGCATCCCGATAAAAGAAGAAACGCATCGTCCGGACGCGTTCCGGATGGAGCCGTTTAGCTGGACGCAAAATGACGAAGTCCGAATGTCGAATGACGAAAGAAATTCACGGACGGCACAGAGGCCGCCCCTTCAAATCTCGAGACCTGCTCTTCGGAGGTTTCGGCCGCCGGCAAACACATCTGTGTTCGTTGCGGAAGCGCGTTATCTCGAGAGCGACAAGATCCGCGGGCAAATCGTCGATCAAAGCGGTCCATTTCTGTTTTCAGGAAATTGGTGGGACGAAAAATCGTGGGTGCGCGCTGAGTGGGACATCCAGTTGGAGAATGGCGATCTGATTCGCGCGCATGAAACCGAAGGCATCTGGAAGGTGGATGGCATTTATGACTGAACATCGAAGAAGTGACCAGTGACGAGTGACAAGTGACAAGAAAACAAAACAGAACTCCTCACCCTCGCCCTCTCCTCTTTGGAAGAGGAGAGGGAATCAATTCTCATCGCTGGAAGGTGGATCGGATTTATGACTGAATTTGTCATCTCGAGCGGAGCGAGAGATCTCACAACAGAGCGATGGAGCACTCTCGGTATCCAGCGTGATCAAAGCTTCGTAGGGGAGATCCTTCGCTTTCGCTCAGGATGACAAGCGTATGTCTTACATCGAGCTTCATGCTTGTAGCGCGTTCAGTTTTTTGCGGGGCGGATCGTTCCCGGAGCAATTAGCTGAAACCGCAGCCGAGCTGGAAATGCCGGCAATGGCGGTGCTCGATCGCAACGGCGTTTATGGCGCGCAACGATTTTCTGTCGCAGCCCGTGAACACAACGTGCGTCCGATCGTCGGCGCCGAATTATCGATGGAAGACGGCGGTGTCCTTCCAGTGCTGGTGGAAAATCGGACCGGCTACAAAAATTTGTGCGAACTGCTGACCCAGGGACATCTCCGCAGTGAAAAAGGCAAATGCGCGGTGCAATCGAGCGAGCTGCCACAGTTTGCCGAAGGATTGGTTGTTCTTGTAGGGGAAGCAGTTTGCTTCCCAATTAAAAGACGGGACGCTAGCAGCGTCCCCTACAAACAAAAACCGGACACGACCCATTCGACAAGCTCAGGACAGGCTCCGCCCGTCCCTCCACGGGCGATTGAGGGCAATCGCCCCTACCTGCACCCAAGCGCGAAACTTGACCGCTTAAAACGGTCAAGTTTGCAAAGCGCACTTGAGACTCTGATCCACGCGTTTGGACGGCAAAATGTGTTTGTCGAGGTTCAGCGGCATTTCGTTCGCGGCGAAGAGCAGATCAATCGACAACTGATCGATCTTGCCCGGGCCAATCGATTGTCGATCGTCGCGACGAACGGCGTTCAGTACGCGAAACCATACGGGCGCGAAGTGCTGGATGTCTTCACTTGTATTCGCGAGCACACCCATCTTGATGCCGCAGGAAAACGTCTAACCCAAAACGCCGAACGCCATTTGAAGAGCGATCGGGAAATGCGGGAACTCTTTCGTGATTTGCCGGAAGCGATTGAAAACACATCGCGCCTGGCCGAGCGGCTCACATTTTCCCTCGAAAATCTCGGTTACGAATTCCCAGACTTCCCGGTGCCGGCCGGTCACAGCATGGATTCGTTTTTGCGCACGATCGTCTGGTTCGGCGCGCAACAGCGTTACGCCGCGGTGAGCGCGAAAGTGAAACGGCAGCTCGAAGAAGAGCTCGCGCTGATCAGCAAACTCGGATTTCCCGGATATTTTTTAATTGTCTGGGACATCATCAATTTTTGCCGCGAGCACAACATCATGGTGCAGGGTCGCGGCAGCGCCGCGAATAGCGCGGTTTGTTATTGCCTCGGGATCACGCCGGTCGATCCGGTGAGCAATAATTTGGTTTTCGAACGGTTCCTGAACGAAAACCGGAAAGGCTGGCCCGATATCGATCTCGATCTTCCCAGCGGCGATCGTCGCGAAGCGGTGATCCAGGAAATTTATCGGCGCTACGGCAAACACGGTGCAGCCATGACCGCGAACGTGATCAGTTATCGCGGGCGCAGCGCCGCGCGCGAGATTGGCAAAGCGCTGAATTTCTCGCCGAGCATTCTCGATCGCTTTTCGCATCTCTTCGCGAACGGTGATTTCCCGCACACACTCGATCTCCAATCACAAATCGAGCAGGCTGGTTTGCCTAAATCGCATCCGCGGATGCCGGCATTCATCCGTTTGTATCAGGCGATTTACGGATTGCCGCGCCATCTCGGCCAGCATTCCGGCGGGATGATCATCTGTCAGAACAAACTCAGCTCGTTCGTGCCGCTGGAGAACGCGTCGATGCCGGGCCGGGTGGTTGCGCAATGGGACAAGGACGATTGCGAGGACCTCGGGATCGTGAAAGTCGATTTGCTAGGTCTGGGGATGATGTCGGTGATGCAGGACGCGCTCGAGCTTTGCCGCGAGCGCGGGCGGCCGCTCGATCTCGCGCACATTCCGAAAGACGACGAGAAAACGTTCGAGATCATGCAGCACGCGGACACGATTGGCGTTTTTCAAATCGAGAGCCGCGCCCAAATGGCCACGTTGCCGCGGATGAAACCAAAATGTTTTTACGACGTCGTGATCGAAGTCGCGATCATTCGACCGGGACCGATTCAAGGCGACATGGTGCATCCCTATTTGAATCGTCGCGCTGGCAAAGAACCCGTGACGTATTTTGACGAACGATTGAAGCCAGTGCTCGAACGCACGCTCGGCGTTCCATTGTTCCAGGAGCAAATGCTCAAGATCGCGATGATCATGGCCGATTTTTCCGGCAACGAAGCGGAGGAATTACGGCGGGCGCTGAGTTTTCATCGTTCGGAAGAGCGAATGAACAAGGTGAGCGTAAAACTTCGAGCGGCGATGGAACGGAAGAATGTTTCACTGGACAAGATCGACAAGATTATTCATTCGATCACGTCGTTTGCGCTTTACGGATTTCCCGAATCACACGCGATCAGTTTTGCGATTCTAGCTTACGCGAGCGCGTATTTGAAAGTGCATCGCGCGCCCGAGTTTTACGCCAGTCTGCTCAACAATCAGCCGATGGGCTTTTATACGCCGGCTACCATTGTGAAAGACGCGCAGCGGCACGGAGTGAAGATCAAGCCGGTCTGCGTGCAAAGATCGACATGGAATTGCACGGTGGTTTCCGACGACACGATCCGATTAGGGTTCTGCGTGGTGAACGGATTGCGTCAGGAGCATGGGGAGCAAATCGAACGCGACCGGAACGAACGACAATTCGATTCGCTCGATGATTTCAAACGGCGGGTGTCGCTTTCCAAAGAAGAGATCCGCACGCTGGCAGAACTGGGCGCGCTCAATTGTTTCGCCGATCACCGGCGGGCGGCGATGTGGAAAGTCGAAGAAACGATTCACGATGATTTATTGAGTCATTCCGATCCCGCAGTCGCGGGAGAGGAATCTCACAGTCGAAGCTTGGATCACACAATGGGCCGCAGACGTTCCACGAGTCTGTGTGAGATCCCTCGCTCCGCTCGGGATGACAACGCAAAAAAGTCGCCGCTGAAGCGCATGACGATGCCGGAGCGGGTGCGCGCGGACTATGAAACGATGAATTTAACGGCCGGCCCGCACCCGATGAAACTTTTGCGGGACCGTTTGCCGCAAATTTGGCGCGCGATCGATCTCTCGAAGGCGAAACACGGTGCGACTGTGCAAATCGCAGGAGGATTTGTTCGAGCGCTTTCGCCTTTTGATCACCGAAGAAGATTTTCTGGTGATTGAAGGTGAAGTCCAGAACTCGGATAACGTCGTCTTAATCAAAACGCGGAACATCCGACCACTCGCCCACGACCAGCTTGTCGGGAGCGAGTCGCACGATTTTAGGTGAAATGTGTAGCCGAGGTTGCCGACCTTGGGCCGCGGACAGCGTCCGCGGGCTACAATTCGCTACTCGCCGGCGTGACGCGGCGCGGATTCTTTCGGCTGAGCAGATTTCTGAGCCGGTTTTTGATCGGACTCCATCCATTCGGTATGGAAAACGCCGGGCTTGTCCACGCGTTCGTAAGTGTGCGCGCCGAAGAAGTCGCGTTGGGCCTGTAACAGGTTCGATGGCAAGCGGGCCGAGCGATAGCTGTCGAAGTAAGCGAGCGATGCTGAAAACGCCGGAACTGCGACGCCTTGCTCAACTGCGGCGACGACGGCGACGCGCCAATTGTCCTGTGTGTTCTTGATGATGTCAGTGAAATAGGGATCGAGGAGCAGATTATGGAGCGCGGGATCGCGTTTGTAGGCGTCAACGATGCAATTCAAAAACTTCGCGCGAATGATGCACCCGCCGCGCCAGATGGTGGCGATGTCGCCGAAGTTCAGGTTCCAGTTGTATTGTTTGCTGGCCGCGCCCAGTAATTCCATTCCCTGCGCGTAAGAAACGATCTTGGACGCGTAGAGGGCATTGCGCACGGCATCGGTCAATTTTTTGCGATCGCCCGTAAATTGTTTCGGCTTCGGCTGCGGAAGGATTTTGGAGGCCGCGACCCGTTCGTCTTTTCGCGAAGAGATGACGCGGGCTTCAACCGCGGCATTAATTGTCGAGATAACAACTGATTGCGCGATGGCGGATTGCAATGTCCACATGCCGGTCCCTTTTTGGCCGGCTTTATCGAGAATGACATCGACCAGCGGTTTGCCGGTTTCGGGATCGATCTTCCGAAAGATCTGCGACGTGATCTCGATGAGATAGCTGTCGAGCTCGCCTTTGTTCCATTCGGTGAAGGTTGCGGCGAGCTGTTTATCATCCATTCCGACGACGTCTTTGAGAATGGCGTAGGCTTCGCAAATCAGCTGCATGTCGCCGTACTCGATTCCGTTGTGCACCATTTTCACGTAGTGCCCGGCACCGTCGGGGCCCATGTACCGGCAGCACGGTTCGCCGTCGACCTGGGCGGCGATCTTGCGGTAGATCGGCGCGATGATTTCCCAGGACTCACGCGGGCCACCGGGCATGAGGGAAGGACCTTTGAGAGCGCCTTCTTCCCCGCCGGAAACTCCCATGCCGACAAAGTGAATTCCTTTTCCTTCCAGCTCTTTGCAGCGACGCTGGGTGTCGGTGAAAAGTGAGTTGCCGCCGTCGATGACGACGTCGCCTTTGTCGAAAAGAGGGGCGAGTTGCCCGATGACCGCGTCAACCGGCGCGCCGGCTTTGACCATGATCTGCGCTTTTCTCGGTTTCTTGAGCGCGCCGACAAATTCCTCGATCGAGCGTGTGGGCTGAATATTTTTTCCTTTGGCGCGGCCGACGGCGAACTTGTCGGTGACTTCGGTGGTGCGATTAAAAACGGCAACCGAGAAGCCTTTCGATTCCATATTAAGGACGAGGTTCTCGCCCATCACAGCCAGGCCGATGAGGCCAATATCACATTGATTCGCGGTCATTTTGGGTCTCCTTTGTTCCAACGGCGCAAGAGTTACATTGTAATGGGCGATTCGAAGGCATGGCAAACTCCGTTTCTCAAGTTTTGTTGACCGAAGGGCGCTTGGACGCGCCGAAGGAAGATGTTCGCCACGGCGAATCCGTCCAGCGGCGGATCGATCCTTCGACTTCGCTCAGGACAAGCCTTTCCGCGGGAGCGGTACTCGATTTTTGGGGCGTCGTTCGAGAGCTGGAGGATGGTCGTAAAATCGAAGGGATCGATTATGAAGCTCACGAGGCCATGGCCGAGCATCAGATGAAAGTCATTGCTGATGCCGCAGCTGAGACTTTCAGATTGAACCAGGTTGTGCTTCATCATCGCGTCGGATTCGTGCGAACCGGTGAAGCGTCCCTGTTTCTGCGGGTCAGCGCGCAACGTCGCGCCGCCGCGTTCGAGGCGAGTAAATGGATTGTGGACGAGTTAAAGAAGAAGGTCCCGATTTGGAAGAGGCCGCGATTTAAAACTGAGACGCGTCGCGGCGCTGCCCAGAAGGCGGCGGCTACAATATGAATTGGGCGAATCGGTTAACATTAAGCCGGCTGCTACTGACAATTATCTTCGTCGCTGCGCTGAATTCCTCGTGGCAGTACGGAAGAACGCTGGCCCTGTTTATTTTCCTGCTTGCCGGTGTAAGTGACTTCGTCGATGGCGAAATCGCGCGACGCTATGGGTTCGTCACGAATTTCGGAAAACTGATGGATCCGCTGGTCGATAAAATCATGGTGGCAGCGGCGTTTATCTCGCTGGTTCCGCTCAAGGCGGTGCCGGCGTGGGCGGCAACGACCGTGGTGGCGCGCGATTTTCTCGTCACCGGTCTGCGGATGATGGCGACCGCGAAAGGAAAAGTTTTGCCGGCCGAAATGCTCGGTAAACAAAAAACTTCCTGGCAGGTGGTAACGGTCATTTTCTTTCTCGCATTGCTCTCTCTCCACGAGCTCCGTTACGCGAATGAAAGATCGACATGGTGGTTTCGGGCCTGGGACCAGGCGGGACCGGTCCTGGTTTGGATCACGGTCGCGCTGACAATTTATTCCGGGCTCGGCTACGCCTGGCGCCACCGCGAATTGATCTCGCCTAACGAATAAATTTGGCGGGCGGGACGACAGCGGGCAACGGGAATCGAACCCGCATGGCCAGCTTGGAAGGCTGGAACTTTACCATTAAGCTATGCCCGCGCGAATAGTGCCAGTCCGGCTCGGACTAAATTGCCGCGAGCGATCGCCCCTGCCAAGAGATTTTTGCCTCAGCCTGGCCTGGCTTGCTATTTTCCGCAGCGGGTCTAGCTACACCCATGAGGAATTTTGCCGCTCTTTATTCGGTAATTGCTCTCGTTCCGCTTGTCTGCGCGCGCGCCGATCTCACGATTGTGCAAAAAATCGAGGGTCCAGGCCAGAATGGGGAAATCACCGTCAAAATCAAAGGGGACAAAGAACGCATGGATGCGCCTTCTCAGCCGACCAGAATTATCGACGGCAAAACCGGCGAAATGACCGATCTGCTGAATGAAAAGAAAAGTTTTATCCGGATTTCAGCCCAACAGATGAAAGCTGCGGCCGAGACGATCAATAAATTTGATGACGGCAGACAGCCATCGCCTCGCAAACTTACTCCGACCGGCAAAAAGGAAACAATTAACGGCTACGAAACCGAAGAGTTCGTTTACGAAACACCGCAATTCAAAGCGTCATTTTGGGTCGCAACCAAATATCCGGACGCGGCCGACATCCTGAAACAAATGCAGGCGCCTGTCTCCGGCGCGTGGAAACCGAGCAACATGGGCATGCCCGACTACACCGATTTCGCCGGATTGCCTCTCAAGACTGTCATCTCTGTCGGCGATAGCCAGGTCGCGACGACCATCATGTCCATCAAAAAAGACTCGATCAGCGCGGCCGAGTTCGACATTCCAAAAGATTTTCAGGAATTGAAGAAGCCGCTCGACGCAGCGCCGCCGCCGGTCGAGAGTCCGGCGGGTTCTCCAGCAGCGACGCCGTAATCGCGTTGCGTTCCGGCGTGTGCGCTCAAAGTTGTTGCTTGCTTCCAATTCGCCGCGCCGCGGCGAGTTACTTGTCCAGGCCGGGTTCGCCTTCGAAATATTCGCGCCGAGGATCTCCGAAAGGTTCGATGTCGATCTAACATTGCGCGAGCTGACTGCGTTCAACGCGATCCGCAAAGGGATGGCCGCGGCGCGTCTCCGGCCTGGCGACATCGTGCTCGCGGCCGATACCCTCGCCGCCATTGACGATCACGTGCTCGGCAAACCAAAAGACAGAGAAGAAGCGGTCACCATGCTGCAGCGATTAAGCGGGCGAGCGCACGAAGTTTGCACGTCTGTTTTCATCTGCCACCTGGCTGAGGCGAAATCGACAAGTTTCCACGAAATTTCGCGCGTCCGATTTCGCCGGCTCGGTCGCGGCAAGATCGACAACTATCTGGCGCGGGTGAATCCGCTCGACAAGGCGGGGGCATACGCTGCCCAGGGTTTCGGCAGCGAAGTCATCGAGAAGATAGATGGCTCTTACACGAACGTCGTTGGACTTCCGATCGAGAAAACAATTCCCGCGCTGGCGGAATTCGGTCTCGCCCCAAAGAGGTAGGGACATCGCGCTGCGATGTCCGCGGACGGCCTAACGGGTTTCGATCAATTCTGGTTTCGGGGCGGTGTGCTTTTCCAGTTTGTCACGCCGGAGTACGAGATAGAGGAACCAGACAATAAAACAATTGGCGAGCAGCAGCAGTATTGGAGCGAAAATCGGACGGTCGAGAGTCAAGCGGTGCCAGACGTGTCTCATTTCCAGCGGGATCAACGCGCCGGTGGCGAAGATCATCAAAAACTCGGCCCAGCGTTTTTGCATATAAACGCCGATCCCTTCGGTAAAAAGCACACTGCAATAAAAGAGCGCCAGAATTCCAGTAGCGTGCAACGCGCCCCCGGCCAGGATGTCTTGCAATTTGTTGAGCAGAAAAATGATCGTTTTGCTGTGAGCGAGCAAAAGTTGATCGTCCGCCCAATCCGAAATCTGATCGAGCCAAACCGGTCGACTGTTTAAAAAGAGGAGCGAAAAACCCAACAGAAAGAGCAACACCCCTTTGAAAATTTTGAAGAGGGCGATGATTTTGAGATAACGAACGCGACGCGGCTCCTGCAAAATCGCAGGAACATGCGCCGGATCACTCATCTGGGAACTCTTCGCCGAACTCTATCACTCCGCAATGATTGGATTTTCGCGGCAACAGATTTCCAATTTGTTGCCGTCGGGATCTTCAAAGAAAAATCCGTAGTATCCGGGGCTGTAATCGGCGCAGATTTCCGGGCCTTCCAAATTCTTGCCGCCGATCTCGCGCACGAGTTTTGCAATTCGATCTACTCCTTCGCGGGTGTCCGCCCAAAATGAGATCCGGGTGCCGTTCGCTTGATGTTGTCGGTCCTCGGTGAATCCAAAAAACTCGGACGGCTTATCGCCCCCGACCGAATAGAATGTTCCCCAGGTTTCGTCGGATCGATCGCAGCTAAAACCGAGCGCCGGCAACAGCTTACCGTAAAACTTCATTGCCCGCTGAAAATCTTTCACCCGCAAATCAATGTGATCCAAAATACGCGACTTCATTGGGATTGGATTTTCTTAATAAGCGTAACATCGTCCGGGAGCAAACTGGACTTCGGCAAGCGCGCGGTCAGCTCGCGCCAGTTGGCACCGTTCGCGCCGGCGAAAACCTGCTTAAAGATCGGGAGTGATTCGTCTACGCGCTTCATATTGACGAGCGCAACAGTGTGCCAGTAGCGCATCTCCGATAGTCGACTCGGTTCCACATTGGCTGCCTTCGACGCAGTTTCTTCCGCCAACGTGTACTCGCGCAACGCGGATTCGTTATCATGACGTTCGACCGCTTCGTCACCGGCGTTCATGTGATTGTAAGCGCGCTGCAGCAGCATCAGCGTACGCAGTTCCTTGAGCGGCTCGGGCGAATCGTCCACGCGCAGATTGAAACGCGTGTCATTCCGCGGCCGCCCGGTGGACTTGCCGTTTACGACGATCAACGCTGCGGATTGCCGGCCGCGGGTATCGCCGCCTGCAGCTTGCGCTGCCTCCAGTGCGGTCATCATTCGTTCGGCAAGGTCGCCTTTAGTTTCTTGAAACGCCTTTGCCATTGCCGGCCAGATCCTGTCGTTCGACATCAAATTTGCTTGAGTGGAAAAATCTTTTCCTTCGATCAGCATTCCGCCCGCACTGCCGCAACTAAATTGCGTGCTCTTCGCCCCGGCGATCGTCCCGCCGGCAGGCGAAATATTTTTCGCGCCGGTAAAACTTGCAACATTGCCGTGGATATCGATTATCGCCACTTGCCGCACCTCGCACGATTTGTCCGCGTTGAGTAATCCGCGCAACGCGTCTGGCGCGCTCCGCCCTGCGCGCATTAGATCCAAGCCCAACTTCCCGTAGCTCGGATCAGCGAACGATTGTGTCGCGACGGCGCCGACGCCCGCTTCCGCCCACGGCACCGCTGTACCCACCGCGAACCAATGCGACTGTACCGCCACACCAAGTTCACCCGTCTGTTGATCGCGAGCGACGATCGAGAAAGTATGGACCGGTCGCTCCTGCGCCCACGCCGTCGTCGTTAACAATAGGAAGAATGCCAGTCGTTTCATGGTTCACCTCCAAGCAGAACGAATCTAACGTTTGGATTTTCGGTTTTCGCGGCGAATCATCAACTTCAATCCCGACCATGTTTCATCGACCGCGCAGACTTTTATGTCCACGAACCCGAGCGGCAACGCAATCTCCCGAATCACGTCCTCTGTCACATCCGTCGAAATTCCCGAAGATTTTTTCGGCCACGAAACCCAGATCGCTCCGTTGTCCGATATTTTATCGCGCAAAATCGACATTTTCTTTTGTATTTCGCTCCGGCGGCTGGTGAAGAGATGGACAAAGCTCGAACCCGATTTCAAGCGCTCGGAAAATGTGACGCTATCGGGAATCTGGCCGAGCAATCGACGGTAATTCGCGGGCGGGTTGATGGTGACGACCATCAAACCCGGTTTGATTCCGAGTTTCTGAGGGAGGGGTGTGCCAGAGTAGCCTGCCATGGTGAATTGTTGTGAGCCAAGGGCTTACCGTTTGCAAGAGCGTCGCCTCAGGCGAACTGCGATTTTAGGTTCTTTTCGAGTTCTTGAAGATGAAGATTTGGTCGAAAAGAACTTGTTTTGACTGTGGAAACTAAATATACTAAAATAGTTTCTTAAGGAACAAGTATGAAATCACGGAACGAACTGCATCAGGAATTGCGGCAAAGAATCCTCGCTCTGTCAGATGTGACCGAGCGTCAGAACGCTGGAATCCACGAAGACGCCTTTTTTGTCGGCGGAAAGATGTTCATGCACATCCATGGCCATGGCCATTGTGATATTCGACTAGCAAAAGGAGATCAGGGGCGGATTCTTGCCGAGGACAAAGCGCGTCCGCATCGCTGGGCGCCTGAAAAAGGCTACGTGACGTTTATGGCGCGCACCGAAAACGATTTGGCGCCGGCAATGGAGCTGATTCGGATGTCACACGATCATTTTGGAAAGGAAACGTGAAACGCGCACAGAAGTCGCGGCTGCGAAATCGCAAGACCGATGCCGGTCGACAACAAATCGTAGCATCGGCGCGGGCGCACTTTTTTAGTCACGGGTTCCGCAGCGTGACGATGGACGATCTGGCAGAGGAGCTAGGCATTAGCAAAAAAACGCTCTATGCGCATTTCCCAAGCAAGATTGAGCTGCTCGAGGCGGTCCTGGCCGACAAGTTCGCCAACGTCGAAGTGAAACTGAACGCGATCACGCGTGCGCACCCGCATGATTTCTCAAGGGCGTTGCATGAACTACTGGCCAACACACAACGCGAATTGGATGAGATCAAGCCGCCGTTCGTTCGCGACATGCGGCGGAAAGCGCCGCAGGTGTTCAAGGTTATCGAGCGTCGTCGGGCCGCCCTGATCGAACGCTTCTTCGGGAAACTTTTCGTTGAAGGTCAACGAACCGGAATGGTGCGGAAAGATGTTCCGGCCAAGCTCATCATCGAGATTCTGCTGACCATCGTTCAGGCGATCATGAATCCGACGAAGATGGAAGAGCTCGGGATGATGCCGAAGGAGGGTTTCGCCGGAATTCTCAAGATTGTTCTCGAAGGCACACTCACCAGAAAGGCCCGCACCGTCGGCTGATTGCATTCTTGGTTACTCCATGCGACTCGCGAGGAAATTCTTCATTCAAAATTATAGCGCTGAGATGCTTTGTGCCTTTCTTGCGCTGGCGTCGTCGATCTTTCTTTCGTCGTGCGGAAGTCGAAAGAACGCTGTTTCCGGCACAATTGAGGTGGACGAAGCGCACGTGGGCCCGCGCTCCAGCGGACGGGTCGAGAAAATTTTCGTGCAGGAAGGCGATCGTCTTCACCAAGGCCAAATCATTGCCCAACTCGAAGCGTCCGAGCTCCGGGCGCGCCGCGATCTGGCTGGTGCCCAAATCAACACCGCCATTCACGACGCCGATGCGCAGGCGGCGCAGTTAGAATTTCTTCGCGCTGACGCAAAACGGCAGCAGGATTTATTAAAGCGCAAAGTAGTCTCCCCAAACGACGCTGAGCGCGCCGACAGTGCCGCCAAAACCCAGGAGAAAAGTCTGGAGGCGTCCCAGATGAAAATCAATCAGGCGCGCGCGCAGCTGGCTGACATTGAAGCGCAATTAGCGGAAATGCAGGTCGTCGCGCCGAGCGATTGCGTGGTCGAAGTCCTAAGCGTGAAAGTGGGCGACATTCTGGTGCCGCCGTTCAACCAGGAAGTCGCAACTTTGCTTCTGCCCGAACATCTTTGGGTCCGCGTTTATGTTCCCGAGCCGTGGCTCGGCAAAATTAAAATCGGAGATCAGGTCCGCGTCCGGGTCGATTCGTTTCCGGGCAAAGATTTTCCAGGCGTGGTCGAGCAGGTCAATCGCCAGGCTGAATTTACGCCGCGCAACGTGCAGACGGTCGAAGACCGGATTCGGCAGGTCTTCGGCGTGAAGATTCGTCTACCAAACAATGACGATCGCCTCCGCGCCGGCATGTCGGCGGATGTTTATTTTCCAAACGTGAAATGAATCTGGCAACCCGGATCACAAGACAATGAATCAGGAAAGCAGGAAAAAAGGAATCGGTTTGGCTCTGAATATTTCTTTCCTGCGTTCCTGTTTTCTTAATTCTTTTTCTTTTTATGCCTGAAGCGATGATCGAGTGCGACGGCCTGACCAAACGCTTCGGCACATTCACCGCGGTCGATCACGTTTCGTTCAATGTTGGCAAAGGATCGATCTTTGGATTTCTTGGCCCGAACGGTTCCGGCAAATCGACCGTGATTCGAATGCTCTGTGGAATTTTGGAGCCAAGCGAAGGCACTGCGCGGATCGATGGTCACGACGTCGCGCGCGATACCGAATCGATCAAAGAAATCATTGGTTATATGTCGCAGAAATTTTCGCTCTACGACGAGCTGACGGTCGATGAGAACTTAATCTTTTCTGGAAAGCTTTATGGATTGCACGGGCGTGACCTGACGAAACGACGCGATGCATTGATCGCGATCACGCATTTGGAGCCGTACATCAACCGACGTGCCGCATTACTTTCGGGCGGCTGGCGACAGCGGCTGGCAATGGCGTGCTCACTCATGCACCAGCCGACCGTTTTGTTTCTGGACGAGCCGACCGCCGGCATCGATCCGGTCGCGCGGCGCGAACTGTGGGATTTGCTTTTCGAATTCACCGCCAACGGCATGACCTTGTTCGTCACCACCCATTACATGGACGAAGCCGAGCGCTGCGATCACGTCGGTTACATTTACATGTCGAAGCTGATCGTTTGCGGTGAGCCGGATGAGTTGAAGAAAATGTCCGAGGTCAATCCGCCCGGCACGCGGCGACTCGATGTCACCTGTGATCACGTCACGACCGCACTCCAGGCGATGCGGCAAATGCGTGGTGTCCGCAGCGCGACCGTGTTCGGTCAATCGATGCACCTGCTCGTCGATGAAAATGTGCGGCGCGACGAAATCGACCAGAAACTGCACAGCGTCGGCATCGGTCACGCCGAAATCCACGAGATCGGCCCTTCGCTCGAAGATGTTTTCGTTACCCTGAGCGCGAAATACGCGACCGAGGAGGAGAAAGAGAAGGCGGCGTGAAACAAAAACCATTTCGCGGTCTCAGTGCAATTTTGTTCAAGGAATTCATCGTCGTCTGGCGCGATCCGATGACGTTGTTCTTCATGTTTTTCCCGCCGCTGGTGGAAATGATCGCGTTCGGTTACGCGCTCGATACCGACGTCAAGCACATGGCGCTTGTCATTTTGAATGAAGATCGCACGGTTGAAAGCCGCCAGTTCGTCGACCGGTTTGTGAACACGGAAACATTCCGTGTCGTCGGCGAAGTCCAAAGCATCGAGGAAATGTCGAGCCAGATCCGAAAAGGGCGCGCCTATGCCGGTTTGCAAATTCCGCCGAAATTCACTCAGAACGTCCGGACCGGTTATCCGGCCCAGGTGCAATTGCTGGTCGATGGTTCGAATTCGACCACCGCGCTCCAGGCGCTCAACACCGCGCTATCAGTTGCGCTCACTCAGTCCATCGAATCGCTCCTGCACGTAACTGGCCGCCATAACGTGCCGATCGATATTCGCCCGCAAATGCTTTACAACCCTGCGATGAAAAGCCCGAACTTTTACATCCCGGGCGTGATCGGCATCGTATTGCAAATCGGCACCACCTTTGCCACCGCAATGGCGGTGGTGCGCGAACGCGAAAAAGGCACCCTCGAAACTTTGCTGGTCAGTCCTTTGAGTCGTTGGGGATTGATGCTGGGCAAGCTCGTGCCTTATCTCTGCATCGGCATGACGATGGCGACGATTCTGTTTTTGATCATGCGCTTCCTCTTCGGCGTCCCGATCGCTGGAAACGTTCTGGCGATGATGTTCGCCACGCTCGTTTACGTGTTCGCATTGCTCAGTCTCGGATTGCTCGTGGCGACAAAGGCCGAAAATCAGATGCAAGCACTGCAAATGTCGATGGTCTTCATGTTGCCGAGCGTTTTCTTTTCCGGATTTGTCTTTCCGCGCGAAACGATGCCGTGGATTTTCAAAGCGCTCGGCGCGCTCTTGCCTGCGACTTACTTCATCTCACTCGCGCGCGCGATCATTCTCCGCGGCGCGCATTTCTTCGAATACTGGCCCCATCTGCTCGTCCTCATCATCATGTCGATCCTTCTCTTCGCCTTGTGCGCGCTCCTCTTCCGCAAAAAGGTCGGATGACGATTTCAGCGATTCGCGCTTCGCGGCAACAGCCAATCAAGGCCACCGTACAATTCGGTTAGCGCCGCGCCTTCGATCGGATCGTTGTGATGCGCGCCGCGTAAATGAATGATTCGTTTCTCTCCAGCGTAAGCGTTGACGACGAGTTGTTGAAAACGCAGAGCGACAATTTCATCCTGTTCGGCGAGCAAGAAAATCGCTGGCGCATGCACAGCTTTCGCGTTGCTTACACTGTCGAGCTCGCGCGGGATCTGGGCGGCAACCGGCCCGGCGAGCAGCCAAAGGTTCCACCAGCCGTGTTGCTGCAGGATAAGTTGCCGTAACGCGGGAGGATTGTGCAGTACTAAACCGGCGACTGTTCGTTGAGTCGCGATGTTCAGTGCGGGTGTTGTGCCAATGCTCGCAGCGAAAATCACAATTGGAGAAGCACCTGCTTCGCTTCGGAGCGCGTCGAACGCGGTCAGCGCTGCGGGTGCGAGTCGTTTCAGCCGTGCGGGCCCGGTGCTGCCGCCAAATCCCGGATAGTTTACTCCCCAAAGTTCAACTGCGCGGTCGTTCCACATTTCCGCTTCGAGCGCAACCCATGGTTCGGCGCGATCGGCGTTGCCGTAAAAGCGCAGCACGTACGCTTCAGGCCGGCCTTTTTGCTGAGCTAGACGTGACCGCGCCGTCCAGATTTCCAGCGTGCCGTTTTCAAATGCGATTGCTCTCCGAGCGGCGCCCTGGGTCTTAATCGCGTTCGTCGTCGGAAAGAGAATGAGCTGGTCAGGCAAAGCGGCGAACATGAGTGCAACAACGCACACGACTGCAATCGCGCCCACGCTAATAATGATTCGGCTCACGGCACGACGACGAGCTTAGCAAGCCGACGGTGTTTACTTAGTCGTTCGAATCTTTGAGCATTGATTTGAGCTGCTCGCGTAACTCTTTTGGGTCGTTGTGACCGTGCGCCGAGACCGCGTGCTGCACCGCGGCGTCGAGCACTTCCTGTTCGGTGCCCGAAATTTTCAGAGTGCAGCCCTTTTCGCTTGGATAATCCCGGCAATCGATCGATTTCCGTTCAGCCATAAGGAATCTCCTTAGCTTTTCTTTAGTTCGGCCAAATCCTTCAGCACCTGATCGCTGTGCTCGGCCGGTTTCACGGAAGTGTAAACCTTGGCGATCTTTCCTTCGGGATTAATCAGGAAAGTGTTCCGCGCCGCCATCGTCGCGCCTTGATATTGCATCGTCGATCCGTATTGCGCCGAAACCTTGCCGCCCGGATCGGCCAGCAACTTGAAAGTCAGCCCTTCCTTCGAGCAAAATTCTTTGTGCGAATCCGGACTGTCGACGCTCACGCCCAGAATGACCGCGCCGGTCTTGTCGTATTGCGCCAGGTCGCGCTGAAAATTATGGGCCTCAATCGTGCAACCGCTGGTCATATCTTTTGGATAAAAATAGAGGACGACCCATTTGCCCTTGAAATCCTTTAGACTGACCTGCGAGCCGTCACTGGTGGACAGACTGAAATCGGGCGCCGCAGTTCCAGCCGCGGGTTGAGTTTGCGTATCTGCGCCTTGCATAAGCGCCAATGTAGCGAAGCCGACGATTGCTGACAGGAGTGATTTTTTCATTTTCGTTTGTTTATTGGGACGGAAACGTAACTGGGAACTTCGTGAAAGCAAAACAACCAAAAATGATCGCCCGCATTTGGACAATTGGGCATTCGACGCGCGAGATCGAGGTGTTCCTTTCGCTCCTGGAAGAGAATGGAATTAAAGCCGTTGCGGACGTGCGGATGTTTCCCGGTTCGAAGCGTTATCCGCAGTTTGCCCGGGAGGCGCTGGCGAAGTCGCTGGGCGCGGCCGGGATTCGCTACCAACACTTTCCAGAGCTTGGCGGACGACGCAAAGCGAACCCGGATTCGAAGAACACGGCCTGGCGCAACGCATCGTTCCGCGGCTACGCCGATTACATGGAAACGGAAGATTTTCGAAAAGGAGTCGCGCGACTTGTCGATCTTGCGGAAGAATCGGGACCGACCGCGATCATGTGCGCGGAAGCGGTCTGGTGGCGATGCCATCGCTCACTCATCTCTGATTATCTCAAAGCACGGGGTGTCGAAGTCATTCACATTCTTGATGGAAAGAAAACCGAGCCGCACACGTTCACTTCGGCGGCGAGAATTGTGGATGGCGAGTTGAGTTATCGTCGGCGCAGCCAACGGTCGTAAGATTTCTTGCCGCGCGCGTGTGCTATGTAAGCAGGCACTGCCGGCGCGGTTGATTCGCGCTCCATCATTCGTTCGGCCAGCCACTGAAACCACTCCGACCAGGTGTCGCGCTGATGCTGCTTCCGGATCTCAATTGTGTAAGGCAGCAATTTTCTCCAGGAAATCAGGATTGGGCCGCTGAAGAAATCGTCGATGATGTCGATGCTGAGCTCGCCGTGAAAGAGAAGCACGCCAATCGTTTCCCATGTGGCGGTGACATGAACGATCAGGTCCTCACCTTCCGGCCCCAATATCTCTCGAATTTTTTCTGCGCTTGCGTCATCCGGCAATTCAATCACTCGACGCAAACCCTTCGCAAATGTCGGGCTTTGAAATGAGCGAACCAGGGCCAGCATGGAATCGCGTTTTCGTTGCCGGCGATAATCGCGAATCTGCGTGGCTGCGAAAATGACGCCGGCGGTAACCGCGATCGCGTTGATCAGATTCGCAAGCGTGGAGATGTCCATGACAGCGCAGCGATTTGATTATCACCAGTCTGCGCGATTTGAAATCCAAATGAAAGCCGCGCCAGCTATGTTTGCAGCAGGGTGTGAGCTGGGGTAGAAAACTCTCTCGCGGGTCGGTAGCTCAATCGGTAGAGCAGCCCCGAAAGCTTTCGGGGTTGGTTGCCGAAGGGAAGCGCGACATAATAAGGGAATCAGCAAAACGGGTCGGTAGCTCAATCGGTAGAGCAGCGCCCTTTTAAGGCGTTGGTTCCGGGTTCGAGTCCCGGCCGACCCAAACTCGAATATGGCATGGGTTTACATTTTACGTGGCAGCTCTGGCCGACATTACATTGGTTCCACGGATAACTTGGATCGTCGAATAGCCGAACATCTCCGCGGTAGCAATCACACAACACGCAGATTTGGTGCGACCATTGAGTTGCTCGCTGCCAGGGAGTTATCTTCGATGGCGGAGGCGCGAAAATTAGAAACTGCTCTGAAGCGAAAAAAGAATCCAAACCTCGCAGTGTTCGCGTTGCAGTCAGTTGGTTGATTTGGTAGAGCAGCCCCGAAAGCTTTCGGGGTTGGTTCCGGGTTCGAGTCCCGGCCGACCCAAACTCCTTTTCCTTGTCTGAAAGCTGATTTTCATAGGTAGAATGTGCAAATCCGTGAAAGGAAACGGACTTGCACCGTCGCGCACAGAAATGCAGAGATTCGCAATTTTAACGTCAACAAACGTCAACGGAAAGATGGCAACGTCGGCCTTCAAAGACGATCTCTAAAAAATGCCACGCGATGTTTATTCGCTTTTTCAATTTCGTTAAGAAAATTCCCATCATCTTACCAATCAGCATTCGCTAACGGATTCTTTGCGGATAAGCTTGTGCCGATTTGTTGTCAGGGATCCGGCTCCGCTGCTATGTCCATCCCCGCCCATTCACGAACAGGCTGCCCAGTTACTTGTTCGCCGGTTTTGGCGCAAGTGAGGCGACGATTTTCTTAAAGCAAGGATCGCTGCGCAGCGGATCCCAAAACGGCAGAAGTTTCAATTGGCCATAGGTGAGTCGGCTCGGGGGACGGATGGCGACAGCCAGCTGCTCGCAGGCGAGATCGTTATCACCAACCCAGGCGGCGATCATCGCGGAATATTTGATCATAGCGATGCCATTAATTGGATCTTTTTCCACTGACAGAAGCTCGACGGCACGTCGGCCTTCGCGCAGTGCTTCCTCTTTGCGCCCGAGGCCAGCATCGATCAAACCCAGCACACATAACGGCGGACCGTAATTTGGTTGAGCTTGGATGATTTTCTCCTGTTCCGCCCGTGCCACAGTGAAAGCGGATCGTGCTTTTTCATCGTCTTTCGTCATACGAGCGATGACGCCTTCTACGAATGGAAGACTGAAATTAACAGCCTCATCGGTGAAGGGAGGGTTCGCACCCGCAGCGATCGCCGCATTTTTTGCGGCACCGGCGTCGCGCTCAGCCAGTGCGCAAATCAGCCAACCATCGGCGATACTCTGCGTGGCGGCGGGATTTGTGGCCCGAATTGAATCGAGCATTTGATGCAACGGGCGGGCATTGGCTTTCCAATGGAATTCCACGAACGCACGCGCTTCCTTGGTGTCGACATCGTTCGGCTCGATGGCCAACGCGCGGTCCAATACCGATTTTTCTTCGGCGAAGCGCCGGAGATGATGATAACTGAGCGCAATCTGCTGCAGCGTGAAAGTGTTGCGCGGGTCGAGATCAATGGCGCGTTCCAGACTGCGCACCGCCTCTTCTTGTTTGCCTTGGCGACGCTGGATATAACCTTTTAGCTCAAAAACGCCGGCATCGTTAGGCAGGGTCTGGCCAGCAACTTCCAATTCAGCCAGAGCGGCGTCATACTCGAGGTAGCCTCGATAAAGATTTTGCGCGCGTGCCAAGTGTGCTTCGCCCGCATTTGGACGGAGGCGAAACGCGGCCTGGATGGCCGCTTCAGCTAACGCCAGCCGTGCAGGGGTATGGTCGTAACCGAGGAAGTAAAGGCGGTCATGAGTATGAGCGAGTTGGCAATACGCTTTGAAAAATGCTGGATCACGCGTGACAGCCTGGTTCAGCAGATCGGCTGCCTCCAGTAGATTCGCTCTCGCGTTCCTGATGGCCAGAACATTTTTGGCTTGAGCGTAGAGCTCGAAAGCGGTGATGTCGCTCGTCGGGGGACGTTCGATTGCGCTCATTTCGCTTGGCGAAAGTCTGGCTTGCAGTTGGTCGGCAATCGACTTTGCGATCTCACTTTGAATCGCAAACACATCCGCAAGATCGCGGTCATAAGTCTGTGCCCACAGCTGTCCGTCGGTGCGTGCATCGAGCAACTGCGCGTTGACGCGCACGCGATTGCCAGAACGCTGGACACTTCCTTCCACGATATGCGCGACCCCGAGTTGCTGGCCGATCTCGCGCAGATTGCGCGCTAGGTCGCTCTTATATTGCATCACCGACGTGCGGCTGATTACTTTCAGATCGGCGATCGTGGCCAGGTCGGTCAGAACTTCGTTCTGGACGCCGTCGGCGAAATAAGCGTTCTCTTTCTCGTCGCTCAGGTTTCTAAATGGAAGAACGGCGATACTCTTCCCGGGAATAGGCGCCACAGCTCCAGCAACTCCCTCGGAAGGAGTCTGCGCGATCGTCGGCGAACCTCGACGGGAAAAGATTGAAAAACTGATCGCCAAGGCGACAGCCGACGCAAATAAAGCAGCTATTAGCGCCAACTTTGGCCAACGAAGCACACTAAGCGGACGGACTGCAGCACCAGATGTCAGTTTCCATCTTCTTCCCCGCTTGAGCTTCTGAGGAACGTGCGGATTGCCGAGATTGTCTTTGTAGAGATTGAAAATGTGCAGCCTCAGCCCGTGCTTCACCTCGCATTCGCCAAGATCGTGCAAGTGCGGTTGCCAGTGCCGGTATTCGGCTAAATCCTCCGTCACATGCCCGGACAAAAGAATGTGCCCGGCGTCGCCACAATCCAGCACTCGCTGGGCTACATTGATTCCTGATCCCGCGATGTTCATTTTGTCGTTCACATCGGTCACTTGATTGACCGGCCCGCTATGGACTCCCATCCGCAGCTGGATATGCGGAAATTCTTGTAACGCTTTGCTGATCTCGAGCGCACACCGCACCGGTTCTTCCGGACTGTGGAAAAACAGGACCGCCATCCCGTCTCCGGTCGGCACTCGAATCAATTTCCCAGTTTTTTCAGCCGTCCGAAAACATTCGGTGCTCCGCACGATTTGATTCAGTTCCTGCAGCAACTCAATCTGCTCATTGACCAGCAACTTCGAATAACCC
>QHRF01000103.1 GCA_003220055.1 Verrucomicrobiota bacterium
GCAGGCTGGAACTGGCCGGTTACCGGACGCGAAAATGCGGCAGCAAATGGCGGATCTGGCTGGCTCGTTATAGCGCCGGATTGGCCCACAACAATTTGCATTTTTCTTCAAGAAACCGGTTGCGCAGGCAGCGATTATGCTCGATAAGTCGCGCTCTTTATGCCGAAAACCAGTCCCCTTACCCCCCATTTCCCCCATTTTACTCTCATCTGTGCCTGCGGTTTGCTCTTTTCGACGGCGGCCCAAGGCCAGGCCGTCGCATCGGCGAAATCGCGATTCGTTTTCAAGGATGCCGATGGCAAAACCGACTCGGCCGAGGTCGTCACCAAATATGCCCCGAAGAAAATCGTCTATCCGTTCGCGAAAATGGACGGCTCGGTCGATCCCAAATTGAGACGGGCCGCGAGCATCGCGGAGGAACGCGCCCATGCGCATTCGCGCGAGCAATGCTGGCATTA
>QHRF01000105.1 GCA_003220055.1 Verrucomicrobiota bacterium
GAACCGCGGTGCCGGTGTCCACCGCGGACAAAGTCGTGCCGTCGGGAAGAAGGACACGACTCCCATAGGGAATTTTCTTTGGGTCGACGGCACAATGGCCTTGCCGTAATCGCGTGCCCGTCGCGGATTTGTGTTGGCGGGTGTATTGGTCCGCGCCGTGACCGCCCTGGGCCCAGTAAACCGTGACCCGAGCGAGGAGCGAATTGTCGCCGGTGAAAGCGT
Organism: Verrucomicrobiota bacterium; assembly: GCA_003220055.1. Classification (GTDB taxonomy): domain Bacteria; phylum Verrucomicrobiota; class Verrucomicrobiia; order Chthoniobacterales; family UBA10450; genus AV40. Next base: position 223 of record QHRF01000105.1, read on the forward strand.
TAGCTCCGGCAGTGACGCCGAACAAAAGTAGAAGGACCAATCGTTTCATAATGCCCTTCTTCGGCCCGCGCGCGTGACTGAATCATTCGGACGCGAAAGCGCGGCTCCGTTCGCATCAATCGGTGCCTCAAAATTCTTCATTTTCGGCAATGCCGCGATCGATGTCTGATCTTTTGCGACTTCCGGAGGCGACTCCTTTGGGTCGTCCTGAGAGCCCGCCGGAACAACGCGCACGGTCATGAAGTGCGGATTCGAGCGCTCCCAGGCAAGCGCCGCTGCCCTCGATTCGAAAAATCGGTCGATCACAACAGCGTTTCGTTGCGCTACGGTGCGACCGGTTACCCGCGCTGCTTTGCGACTGACAACGGCCGGTCCGCTATCGATTGCGATGCAAGCCGCATCCGGGAATAAGACGTGGCTGCCAAAAGGAATTCGTTTCGGATCGACAGCGCAATGTCCAGCCCGCAGGCGCACACCGTTGGAACATGCACGGAGTTGACCTTCGCCGGGCCAGTAGACGGTGATGCGTGCGAGTAATGATTCCTCGCGCGCAAAAATCGGAGCCGCGAACAGAAAAGCGAAGCCGATCGTTGTTAATAAATATCTCATTCCATTTTTTTGACGAATTCGCCCTAACGAGTATTCGACATAAACCCGCCCGAGTAGGCAGGGCTTTTTGATTAAGAATCGGAGCAGACCCCTAAACTGGTTCCCACTTGGACGCAAATTTTTGTTGCCGAAATATTTACGGCTGATTCGGGAGAAACGAATTCCAGTGGTATGTTCCCTGCAGTAAAACGTTGGCGTGCGACGCATTACCGTCCTCACGATTTTATGCGCGGGAGGATTCTCCCTTTGCCTTTCGCCTCTCTGAGCTGAAGGCCTACAAGAATCGATCAAGAAGTTTGTTTATAAGGACGCTTCTGGCCAAGTCAGCTCGGTTCGAATCATTCATCATTACTGGAGAAAGCCGATCGTCCATCCGTTTGCGAAAATTGATCCGCGTCTCGACCCAAAACTCGCGCGCGCGGCCACGTTCGCTCAGGAGCGCGCGCACGCGGAATCGCAAGCGCACTGCTGGCATTATGTGAAACACGCGTTAGTCGCCGCCGGCGTGATTAATTCCTATCCAAAAACTGCTTACGCGGCCGAAGCCGGCGACGAGTTAATGCGCAGTTACGGATTCAAATGATTGCCGATCCGCGATCCCTACGCCGCTCCGATCGGCGCGGTCCTGGTTTACGGCAACAAAAATCACGGCCACGTCGAGATCCGAACAAAAGATGGGTTCGTCAGCGATTATGACAGCAAATATCGCTGCTTTTATCCGCTCATAGCCGTTTACGGAAAATTCGGGTCCTGACGCTCGCTAAGCGTAAACGAGCAGGTCGATCTCCTCCGGCAGCGAACTTGAAACTTCGCGGATCACATTGCCACGAAGAAGATTGATCAATGCGTTGCGCTGCGGCGCGCCGAGAATCAGCCGGGACGCGCCCAGGGTCGCGGCAAGGTCGACAATGGTCTCGGCGGCAGACGGACTGACTGCGTAAGCAAATAGAGGCGGCTGATCACCCGCCTTTTCCTTCGCCTCATTGAAAACCCGGCTCGCTTCTTCGTCATCCTGCCATCTGCGTCTGGCGTCTTGCTCAGTCATGAACGCTTGCTCGCGAACAAAGAGGAGATAGAGACGCGCTCCGGTTTTGCGTGCTTCGCGCAACGCGAAATCGAGCGTTCGGCCAGTGCCGCGAATCGCGCATAGGATCGCTTCGCCCCCGGTTGTTGGCGTCGCTAATTCGCGCGGCGATGTTGCAAGATCGACATCCAACCGTTCCGGCACGAGCGCGGGTTTGGCTTCCTTTTTCATCCGGCGTTCCAGAACCAGTCCGCGCAGAATTAATCCAACCGCGAGAATTGTGACCGCGAAATAACGCGCGTTCGGTTTGTCGATTAGCAGCGACAGCTCAATCGCCGCCATTACGATGAAGGTGCCGAACATGAGTGTCCGTTCCCATAATTGGATCGAGAGCTTTCGGTCTGTGGCAGTCGCGCCGAGATTAGTCGCGATCGCGCCGACGACACCGACCGCGTAGAGGTCCGCCAGCCCGGACATATCTTTGACGATTACGACAAGTAACATCGACACGATTGTAGCAAGTAGTGTCGCCGCGTTTGGCACGCCCCAGTTGTTGAGCTTTTGGAAAATCTTTGGCAACTCACGATCGCGCGACATCAGGAATTGGATCGCGATAAGATCGACAATCGCTGTGTTCGACGCCGAGAGAAGCAAGAGACCGAACACGACGCTAACGACGATGGCAAAAATGTGCCCGAGTCCCGGCCCCATCGCGCCGCCGACAAAAATCTGGCCCATGTAACGCAGCAGGTAATCGCGCACGCCTTCCGCGCCCGGCGCGTTGACGTCGCCATTAACAACTTGCAGCCCGTTTAAGGCATGAGCAGCCAGTCCGAATAACGCTGTAAAAATACAGACTTCAATCATCACGATCAAAATCGCGGGCGTGGACGTCTTGATGACGCACGGATTCTCTTCAGTCGTTCCCGGATCGAGTTTCATTACGCCGGTCGCATTCGCGATGGCTTCGACACCGGAAAGAGCGAGCACGATCCCGACGAAAGCGAACCAGTTTTGCCCGACCGTTCCGTGCAGCGGCTGGAGATGACCAAAGGCTTCACTGATGTGCGGCAGACAGAAAAGTCCGAGCACGATGACGACGATCACAGTCGGGATCGAAACGAGAAACGCGAGACCGCCGGTTTGTTTCGGACCGAGCAGGTTAAGCAATCCGATCGCGAGGATCGCCGCGGCCGCGAATTTCTCCGGATGCGGCACACCGAGATATTGAAACGCGGACAAGGCGCTAATCGCGGCCGTTACCAGGTAATCGGCGATAAGCAAAAACGCGCCGACGATCGAGATCACTTCCGAGCGATGCCGCACACTCGCGTAGACGCCGCCGCCGTCGGGATAGAGCCGGCAGATGATCATGTAATTGATCCCGACCAGCGCAGTTAGAACGCACATCGCTGCGATCAGCCAGAACGAAGCGTAGCCGGCAACGGCGAAGGCGAGACCGATGACATAGGCCTTGCTCGTGCCCCAGTCGCCGTACAAAATCGCGGCCGCGCGCTTCCAATCGACATTACGCGGTCGCTTGACGTTAGTTGGTATCAATTAGTTTCAACTCAAAACGAAGCGCGCTCGCGCGACGAGGCGCCTCACTTCAAGCGGAGTCGGATTTACGACATCCCTTGCACTTTAATGATGCTGACGAGGTTAGCTGTCGGGCTGGAGCCATTAAATGCTCTCGATGCCGCGCATCGTTCGCCCCGATCCGTTTCGGGAATTGGGTCCCCCGTTGATCCCGCACTCGCGGGACCATTAAGCGAAACAAAGAACTGAGAAACTC
>QHRF01000104.1 GCA_003220055.1 Verrucomicrobiota bacterium
ATTCAAAAAATTGCCGGTCCGCGACCCGTACAAGGCCCCGGTTGGCTCAGTCCTGGTTTACGGCGCAAGTAAAGGCGCCGGTCACGTTGAAATCAGGACCAAAAGCGGATTTGCGAGTGATTTTCGCTCCAAAATTCCTTCGCCCCGTCCCTTGATCGGCGTTTACACGAAGTTGTAATCGGCGGATGTCGATCTTCGCATAAGATCGATAAGCTGTTAGCGACCAAGTCTGCCGAGCGGATTTCTGATAATAACTCCGATAGTGGCAGGAGGCGACGCCTTGGTCGGAGGGGCAACGACCCCCGACCCAGGAGTCACTGGATTAGTCGTCGTGATCGCCGGATTCAAAGCGATTCGTTGAGAGTTCGTAATGTTCGGCTTGGCCACTGTTGCAGTATTTGGCGGAATCACCTTCACGC
>QHRF01000106.1 GCA_003220055.1 Verrucomicrobiota bacterium
CGGCGGCGTAAGCTCGGAGCACTTTAATGCCGAAATATCTCGTCGTCAGCACCAGCGGAAATCCTGACAGCAACAGTCGTCGCATGGGGCGGGTCGCATTCGCGCATTTACAAAGGCGAAAAATCGACTGCACCTGGATCGACATCAGCGAAATGGACCTGCCGCTGTGCGACGCGGATAAATGTTACCTCAACGCCAACGCGCAGAAGTTGAACAAGGCGGTCGAAACGGCGGACGGAATTCTGATTGCCGCGCCGGTTTATAATTACGACGTCGCAGCTGCGGCCAAGAATATGATCGAGCTGACCGGCAGCTCGTGGGAAGAAAAGGTGGTTGGATTTCTATGCTCTGCCGGCGGAACAAGCAGTTACATGGCGGTGATGGCTTACGCCAACAGTCTCATGCTCGATTTTCGAACGGTGATTATTCCGCGATTCGTTTATGCGACCGGTGATGCGTTCAAAGGCGACGAGATCATCGACAAAAAAGTCCTTACTCGCATCGAGCAGGCCGCGGACGAACTGGTTCGCTTCACCCAGGCTTTGCGCGGCTGAGCCGTGTTCAAACAGCATCGGCCGGTCCGAATGAAGTGATCTAGTTTCTCCCGAAGACGTCGCGCAGTTCGTCTTTCGCGCGCTCGAGCGTTTGCTTCCGGTTTTTCGGAAGATTTTTCCCGGCGCGGTTGATGTAGAAATTCAACATCGACATGGCCGATTGATACGGCTTGGCTTTGCGCCGTTTGCTGTGTTCAGCCGAGCGTTTCAATGAAAGCGCGATTTTTCGTGGACTCCTTGATCTAAAAACTTTCGGCTCCAGATCCAACGCGTTGCTGTGCTTGGTGACTCGCGCTGACCAGCGCTTGCTCTTACTGGATCGCTTTTTCGTCGCACTCATTCGTTTACAAAGGAATGAACAAGGTCTCCATTGTTTTTACCCTTTCGGGAACCAGCTCCGAATTTCTTCAGGAGTCAGTGGAAACCTTGCCAGTATTATTTCGCGATCGGATTTCCCGGTGCGCGTATTTTATTCAGTCGTCCGCACTCAACGTAAAAAAGGTAGCAAGGCATTCATTATCCGTGTCCTGGTGAGAGACTGGATTCCGCTGTGCGGAAAGTAACGAAAGCCTTGCCTAATCCTTGTTCGTATGTTGCGGCGATCGCGCGCGCGCGTAATTTTTTTGGCTAGAGCGTTTTTACGATTCGCGTTGCGGAATTGTTAACTCGCCACTCCGGCGAGACCGAGCCGCGGGGCGTCTGCTTTGAGCGCGGCGATCACGTTGGTGATGACTTCGTCCAGCGGCATGCCTAATTCCTCGGCCCCGCGCACGATGTCTTCGCGATTGACCGCGCGGGCAAAGGCCTTGTCCTTCATCTTCTTTTTGACTGCGGCAAGATCGACATCGTGAATGCTCTTTGTTGGCCTAACGAGCGCGACGGCGACGACGAAACTGCTCAGCTCATCCACCGCCCGGAGCGTTTTCTCCAATGCCGTCTCCGGAGAAACGCCTGAGTAATCGGCGTGGGAAAGAATCGCGCGACAAACTTCTTCGATCCAGCCGTTGTCGCGCAGCCACGCGACGCCGACAAACGGATGGCCTTCGGTCGAGCTGCGTTCCAAGTTCGGGTGCCGTTCGTAATCCCCGTCGTGCAACAAACCGACTGCTTCCCAAAGTGGATCCACTCCTGGAGAATAGCGAGAGCGCGATCAGCCTGCGGCATGGACAAGAAATTAGAAAGGAGGACAGGAAAGCAAAGCCTTAACTTTTCAACTGTCGAACGTTGCGGTAGTTTCTTCCACTATGTCTTGCGCAAAGATCGATCCGGCGCTGCACCAGGCGCATAAGCCATCCTGGATCAAAGTCCGTTTACCGTCGAACCCGGTTTTCTTTTCGACTAAAGCGCTGATTTCCGACCTGCGGCTGCACACGGTTTGTGAAAGCGCGCAATGTCCGAATCGCTGGGAATGCTGGAGCCAGGGGACCGCGACGTTCATGATCGCCGGGGATCGTTGCACGCGCGCCTGCGGGTTTTGCGCGGTGACAACGGCGAAACCGTTAGCCTTGGAGGAAGACGAGCCGCAACGCGTCGCCGAAGCGGTCATGCGAATGAAGTTAAAGCATGTGGTGATTACCGCCGTCGCACGGGACGATTTGAAAGACGGCGGCGCCCATCATTTCGCCCGCGTAATCACTGCGATCCAAAAAATGGATTCGTCCATTATCATCGAAGTGCTCGTGCCTGATTTTCATGCCGATGATTCGTGCATTCAGACTGTGCTCGATGCCGGTCCCGACATTTACAACCACAACATGGAGACGGTGGAGCGGCTCACGCCGGTGGTGCGCTCGCGGGCGAAGTATCGGACGTCGCTGCAAGTACTCCGACGCGCCAAACAATTTTCGTCCCGCGGCCGCGGGATTGTCACGAAAAGTGGGATCATGCTCGGCCTCGGCGAAACCGAGCCGGAGATTTTTCAAACAATGGACGATTTGCGCGAAGTCGGCTGCCAGGTTCTGACGATGGGTCAGTATCTGCGTCCAACGCCAAATCATTTGCCAGTAGTCGAATTCGTCACGCCAGAACAATTCGATCTCTACGGCGAGATCGCGCGAAAAAAAGGATTCGAGCACGTCGCGTCCGGTCCGCTCGTGCGCAGCTCCTATCACGCGGCCGACTTTCATCCAGTCGTCCGCTGAGAATGGAGGCGTCGAAAACTGCGGCGGTCATTCCCGCTTATAACGAAGAGAAGCACATCGGCGACGTCGTCCGGCGAACCCGCCAGAAACTGGACGACGTTCTGGTTGTCGATGACGGCTCGCGAGATAAGACTGCAGATCGCGCGCGCGAAGCCGGCGCGAAAGTGATCGTTCATCCCCAAAATCGTGGCAAAGGCGAGACGATTAAAACCGGATTGCGTCATTGGTTGGAACGACAAACCGATTTCATAATCATCCTCGACTCGGATGGCCAACATCGACCGGAAGAGATCGATCGTTTCGTTGCGGCCGCGCTTTCGGCGGACGAGCCGAAACTCATTCTTGGCAACCGGATGAACGACGTTTCGTCAATGCCGCGCCTGCGACGGATCGTTAATCGCTGGATGAGCGAACGGATCAGTGCGGTTTGCGGTCAGGAAATTCCGGACACGCAGTGTGGGTTTCGAATGTTACATCGACAATTAATTCCCGAATTGCTCGGCGGCGCGGCGCGTTTCGACTACGAAACCGAAATGCTGATCGTCGCCAGCCGGAAAGGTTTCCGGATCGACTCGGTGCCGATCAGCACGGTTTATTCGGATGAAGTGAGTAGCATTCATCCCATCCGAGACACCCTGCGTTTTTTTAAACTGATGCGGCGCTACAAAAAGGGTAGGGCGATTGACCGTGCCAGTCCGGCTCGGACTCGCCCGTGAAACAACTACGGCTTTTTCGCCGGCAATGGCTTAGTGCTCTTAATGATCTCGTCTTCCGGCGTGAGCTTGGGCGCTTTGCCGCTGAAAATCACACGGTTCGGTTTTTCGGCGAGCGAATCGATCAACGCTTTGGCGTGGGTAGTGACAACTTTCAGGTTTAGCAAAATCACGTGCAGCTCTTTCATCTGATCCTGAATCGATTTGTCGGTCGTGGTGATGAATGTGTCGGCGGTGCCGAAGAGGTGGTCGGCGCCTTTCGAAGCGCTTTCCAGGTTCTTGATCACGTTCTGCAAATTATCGACGTCGATTTTTAATGAATCGGCCAGCGGCCCGAGCTTGGGCATGAAGTCGCCGAGATCGCCATGTAAATCAGTCACGGTCAGGTTGAGATTGTCCAACAGCTTGTTTGCGTTTTCGAAAAGCGGTCCGGCCGCGGCGGTGATTTGTTCGATTCCGTAAGCGGGATGTCCTTCGATCGCCGCGTTGTTTGCCAGTGTTTTCCCGCCTGGCGTGCCAGCGGAGAGCGCGACAAATTTCGGCGCGAGCAAAGTGTCCGCGCTCAGGGTCGCGGTTACATCGGCGGGCAACGGCGGGATCCCGTCATTGAGTTCCACGGTGATAATGACGGCGTCTTTTTTATTGCTCAATTTCGCGCGCTCGGCCGGAGTGAGATGACGCATCGCAATCACGCGTCCAGCCGGCGCGCCCGCGTAGCGAACTTCCGAATGGATTTTGATGCCGGTCACATCTTCGTATTGGATTTGCAATGTGCGCGTCGGTTTTTTCAAACGATAACCGGAAAGCGCAAACGTGAGCGCGGCGAGCAAGACGATGCTGCAACCGATGACTGACAGCGCGACCAAGTAATCGGACAGATTCTTCTTCATTGAATAAAACGAGGAACGTCCAGACTCGAATGGAAAATGACGAATGACGAATGACGAGACAATGACAAAGCTCGAATAACGGAAAGCGCGTCGCACTTGGTTCGAGCTTCAGGTTTTGTCATTCCTTCGGCATTCGATATTCGTGCTTCGTCATTCATATCATGCGGTCTTGCGATGAAATCGGTGACGGGCGCCGACAAACGGTCGCGGCTTCACGTGTTGATGGTGTTCATGTTCGTCCTGGGAAAGATTTAATGGAATCGGCCCATCGGCCTGGCCGTTGATAAACTGTTGCACTTCGGGATTGAGGCTGTTGCGAATTTCGTCCGGCGTACCTTGCGCGACAATCGAGCCGTGACCAAGCATGATCATTCGGGTTGCGATCCGAAAGGCGCTGGTCATGTCGTGCGTGACCACGACCGCGGTCATGTGTTCGCCATGAGTGAGCTTGAGTGTGAGTTGATCGACCACCGCGGTCATAATCGGGTCAAGCCCGGAAGTGGGCTCATCGCTGAACAGTAATTCGGGATCGAGCGCCAGGGCACGGGCCAGACCGACGCGTTTTTTCATTCCACCGCTGATCTCGGCCGGTTTGAGATCTTCAAATCCACTGAGGCCGACCATTTGAAGTTTTTCCTCCACGATTTCTTCAATCTCACCAGCTGAGTTGTCGGTGTGCTGCAAAAGCGGGAGCGCGACATTTTCGCCGACAGTGAGAGAAGCGAGCAATGCGCCCGATTGAAACAGCATTCCGAATCGCCGGCGAACGGAGGCGATTTCGCGCTCATTCATCGTGGTAATTTCCTCGCCAAAGATTTTTACCGAGCCGGAGGTCGGCTTCATCGAACCGATGATGTGGCGGAGCAACGTGCTTTTCCCGCAGCCACTCCCGCCCATGATTACGAGTGTCTCGCCGCGGCGAACATTGAAAGAAATGTCGTTGATCACCACGCGGTCTCCGAATTTTCGGACAAGGTCGGAAACTTCGATTACCGGCGAATCAGGCGAGGGTGACATATTAAGAGTCAGAGATTAGCCGGCGAATCACGCGAATCATACGAATCAAAGAGGTAGTTGTTTTCATTAGCGTTAATTTGTGTGATTAGCGGGCTCATGCTCCAAAGAAAAATATTCCGGTGAGGATCGCGTTCGTGACGAGCATCGCGAGCAGCGCTTGAACGACCGACGAGGTGGTGGCTTGTCCAACACCTTCCGCGCCGCCTTCGACGTGCAGTCCGGCGTTGCACGCGATCGTGATTACGATCCAGGCAAAGACCACACTCTTGATCATTCCTGAATACAAATCCCAGGTGTCAGCGCTTTCGAGTGCACGCATGATGTAGCCGGCGGTGTTGAAATTAAGCGCGAATCGGCACACTGCCCAACCTCCAAGCACCCCGATGTAATTCCCGAAAATCGTCAACGCTGGGAGCATGACAAGCATGGCAAGAAAGCGCGGCACGACCAGGTATTGAATCGGGTTGATTGCCATTACTTCCAATGCCTCAATTTCTTCCGAGACTTTCATCGTTCCAAGTTCCGCGGCTACGGCGGAACCGCTGCGACCAATCACTATGACCGCAATCAGAACCGGGCCCATCTCTCGCAAGATCGACAACATCACGAGATCGGGCACATAAATCTCCGCTCCCATTTGCTGAAGTGAATGCGCGGCCTGCATCGCGAGCGTCACGCCTATGCTGAACGCCGTTAACGCCACCATCGATGTCGCGCGGACGCCGATGAAAACCATTTGCCGAAAAATCTGGGAGATACTGAAAAACTGGCCGGTGAACGGCGCGACGAACACCCAGTAAAGCAAACTCAGATTCAGGCGCAGATAATTTTTTAACATCCGGGCGCGCCAGAATGACAAGGCGCACGGAATGACGAAAGCCGAAAATCCGATATCTCCACGGCGAGTCTTCGACCGAATGGCCTCTTAACAGAATTAGAT
>QHRF01000080.1 GCA_003220055.1 Verrucomicrobiota bacterium
TTGATGAAGTGATCGAAAGACTGGGCGAGCTGCGCGACGGAAAAACGTCTACGGAAAAAAAAACGTTAGCCGCCGCGCCTGAGAGCAGCGCGAAGCAGTCTTCTGTAGTGGCAGGTCCGAGCCGGACTGGCATTGTCTCGGCTGCGTCCCCTCCTGAGAACGGCGAACAAAGAGCGCCGCGCGTCGCTGAATCAGCGGATGGTAACAACGACGTCGAAAAAATCTGGGAGCGCGCTTTTTCGAAAATCCCAAACCAGAAGGCGTTCGTCCGGAATTCAGCCGCAGTCGCGCATGTTCTTCCGAGCGAAGGCCGCCATTTCGTCCTCGGATTTTCGCCTGATCAAAAATCGCCAATGGATATTTTGAGCACGGCGACCAATCGCAAACTCATCGAAACGCTGTTGCGCGAAGTCAGCGGCAAAGATTGGACGCTGAAAATAACTGTCCGGGAAAATCTCTTACCAAAAGTGCAACCGGCGGGCGAAAATGCATCCGAGAATTACAAAGACGATCCGCTGATTCGCGAGGCGCTGCAGATGTTTAAAGGCCAGATCAGATCCTGAATTCACGACGATGAATCTCAACAAATTGATGAAACAGGCGCAGCAGATGCAGGCCCAAATGGCCAAGGCCCAGGCTGAGCTTGAAGAAAAGACCGTCGAAGTAACCGCAGCGGGCGGAAAAATAAAAGTGACTGCCAACGGCGCCGGCGAAATTCTCTCAATCAAGATCGATCAGGCAATTATCGATCCAAGCGATGCCGAATTTTTGGAAGAAGCTGTTTTGAGCGGCGTGCAACAGGCGATTGAGCAAGGCAAAGCGCTGGCTCAATCGGAAATGAAAAAGATCACCGGCGGTTTGGGAATGCCTGGACTGTAGTCGAGATCAAAAACCAGATCGCGCCGGCACAAAAGAGCAGATAGGCAGCGTTGCGAAGCGCGACGATGAGAAAAGGCCAATAAGGACGGCCGGCAAAGTCCCAGTTACCGATCAACCAGGGGTTGCCACACAGATACCAATACAAAAAATAAATGTATCCGCCGGCGAGAATAATCGCAGGAATGAAGAACCAGCGTGAGAAAAAGAACCAAAACGGCAGCGACCAGGCAAAATATTGGAAAGAAAAGCCGTCGCTCAATGCGAGCACCACGATGTAAATGCCGGCAATCGTGGCGCAAAGTTCGGTCACGCTGCCCACGGAACGGCGCAGCCAGGTGACCAGGAGCGCAAGCGCCACCGCAATTAGCCAACTATTCGCAAGAAAAAGTAAGATCGGCGCGTGCAACGGCTCCGGCCAGTTTTGCGGCGCGGCGATGACCGAAAATAAAAGCAGGCGAGGTCCCCACGCCGGGACGCCAGCGGTGGTGTGCAAGATTTGCGCGCGATAACCGAAAACGTTTTGCCAAACAATGGCCGGATCCTCAATTAACGGTGGAACGTAGGTCGCGAGCGCGGCGACTGCGGCGACCGTTAAAAATAAAAATCGCCGACGCCAATTAGAAATGAAAAAGAACAGCGCTGGAATCGCCAGCACCGTCGGGAGTTTGATCCACAAACTCACTCCGAGGGCAATCGCGCCCGCGAGCAATTTGTCGTTCGACAATAGCCAGACACAAAGCACCAAAAAGAAAGCAACCGCTGAATCGGCGTTGCCGTGATAGGCAGAGAAAATAATCGACAACGGGTTCAACCAGTAAACCGCAGCGCTTAGAAAGCGCCATTGGCTTGCGCCTAGCAATAAGAGCAAGAGAAAAGCCGTCATCGCGTCGAGCATTGCGAACGGCGCGCGCAAGAAAATTCGAAACGGAACACCGCTTTTTTCTGCTGCGCGCAGAAAGAGCGACTCTACTTCGGTGATGAATGGCGGATGATTCGCCGAAGGGTCGCCGTGGTAATAACCGATCAGTCCATGGTCGCGCACATCACGGGCGTGGCGCTCCCAAATCGCGACGTCTTGCGTTCCCTCCGTGAAAACGACCAGATAAAAACGCAGCGCGGCTCCGAGCGTGATAACGACCCAAAACCAAATACCAGGACGCGAATACCAGCGGGTGGGAACGTCTGTCATTCCGAGAATGGTAGGGGAGGCACCCCGCCTGCCCTACCATCTTTTGATTAAGCGCTTGTGTTTGTCGTAAACACAAACTTCGCGCACTCCCAAGATCGACATCTTTCCGGCCAGCCGGTCGAAATTTTCGGCGAGCTGCACATGTGAATGCGCGTCGGACGCAGTTGTAAACGCAATTCCTTTTTTGATCGCGAGCTCGATGATGCGATCGCTCGGATAAAGTTCGTCCACCGGTTTGCGCCAGCCGGCGGTTGAAAGTTCGATGGCGAGATTGCGCGGTCGAATGAAATCGAGAGTCTCGTTGATGATCGATCGAACGTCGCCGCAAGGCCGGTGTCCGTGGATCTTAATCAGATCAAGATGCGACAGACAATCGACCAGACCTGTCGCGGCGATGTCACGCACCCGATGAAAGTAGTCCTCATAAATCTCGTCGATGCTGCGCCCGACAAACTGTCCCGCACCGTCAGGCACGCTGTCGAACATTTGCGTCGGGTCATCGAGGTAGTGGACTGAGCCGAGAACGAAATCGAGTTTGTCCCAATTCTTTTCGACCCATCTCCGTCCAGCTGCTGACGTTTGCGGATCATTATCGAGCTCGATGCCGGCGCGAATTTTCAGATCAGGATTCACCGCGCGCAATTTGTCGATTTCATCGAAATCGATCCCGGCATGGAAACGGTCGTGATCGGTAAACGCAATATCGTTCAAACCGCGGGCGCGTGCGCTGTCGACCCACGGCTGCAAGAGTTCTCGCGAATACGGTTGAACGCGATGTCCTTGCGGATGGGTATGGTAATCGCTGAAAAGTTTCATGGTGGATCGGCCGCCCCGCGAGCGATGCTAAAGCTACTCTCTTCGCCGACATTTATAACATCGAGCTCGCCACGGGACGAGTCCGTCCGTCGGCGGACAAGGGACTGCTCGATCCACCTATTCCACCTACGGCTCGGTCAGAAATTTCTGCCGGACGTGAAGCTCGGGATATTTCGGAAAAAAAACGTCGGCGGTAAAGACTCGGCCTGGTGTCAGATCGCGGGTCGCGATGTTTTCCTTGTATTCGACGTGCTCCCCCGGATTGATGAGAATTGTCCCGGGCTTGTCTTTAATGGCGTGGTTCTCAGACCATTTGGTCAGGACGGCGTCGGCGGCATTGAGCAATTGAATCTCGATTCGTTGATCGGTCGGGAAATCGAGCGGGATCATGTGGTTGCCCATGTTGGTCACGGTCACTTTGACTTCCATTTGTCGAACCTCCGAGAGCCGCACCGGCTGGGGTGAGACCTGGAGGTCGAGAATCAATCCGCGCAGTTTGCGATCGTTGTATTTTGGCAGCACTTCGGATGAGGAAAACGGATGCAGGATGCGGCCGAAGAGGCCTCGCTTCTTCAGAGTTGTGGTTGTAATCGGTGTCGGCGTCGGAACCGGGGTCGCCGCTACCGACGGCCTTGTTTTTGGTGCGGCCGAAGGCTCCGGCCCGGTTTCCTGCGCCGGCAGACCAGCGGCCAAGGCGAGCAGGATCGAAAAAATGATGGCGAGACGAATCATCGACGGGTTAAACACGAAAAGGTAGCGTTATCAATCGATCATGAAATCCATTTTCGCGAGTCTGATTCTGGCACTTTTCGCCGTTTCCGTCGCGGGTAAAGAGCAACATTGTATATTTCGCGTCCACGCGGAAGCGAACCCAAACGATACGGCCGTCTTCTCCAGCTCGGTTCGCGCATTGTTTTCCGGAAAACAGGTCGCGATCGAGCGCATGCCGCGCTTGTCCGAACGCGACGTGGTCGCCTTTTATCCATACTCGGCTGGCGATGGAAATTACGGCGCGCTCTTTGAACTGGATGAACACGGCCGTCTCGCGCTCGACGCGCTCAGCATCGAGCGGCGTGGCAGTTTGCTTTTTGTCCTGATCAATGGCCGGTCGATCACGGAATTGCAGATCGACCGCCGCGTTTCCGACGGCCGGATTTATATCCCGTCCGGACTGACCAAAGCCGACATCGAGTTGATGAAAAAGGACTGGCGACTGATCGGACAAAAACGAAAACGCTAGTTCGGATGCGTTCATTATTAGTCATCCTGATCGTGGTCTGCTCGTTTCAAGTCATGGCTGTGGCCCAAACAGAAACGGCGACTGTCGATCTGGCGTTGCCGACCGACAATGACGCGATTTTTCACGGTGGCGGGCCGGACTTCTATCAATATGTCGAGCGCGATTACCGCGGTGAAAAATCGACGCCGTGGGAAGGCGGCCAATACGGTTTCGTGCGCGATCCGGAGCAGACGCGCGCCGGCGTTGTTTACACCCGCTTTCACGAAGGCATCGACATTCGCTGTCTGCATCGCGATGAGCGCGGCGAGCCGTTGGACGAAGTGCGCGCGATCGCCGAGGGCAAAGTGGTCTACACGAATTCGGTTCCCGGTTACTCAAACTACGGGAAGTACATCGTGATCGAACATCGCTGGGGCGGCTCGCCTTATTTCAGTCTCTACGGGCATCTCAGTAAAATCGACGTTCGAACCGGAGACGCGGTGCATCGCGGGCAGCAGATCGCGGTGATGGGTTACACCGGAGCGGGAATCAATCGCGAGCGGGCGCATTTGCACTTGGAGTTGAACCTGATGCTCAATCACAACTTCCAGGAATGGTACAGTTCCTTCCTCCACGAAAACGATCCGAACCACCACGGCATTTACAACGGGATCAATCTGGTCGGGCTCAACATCGCGCAGCTCTATTTGAAGTTGCGCGAAAATCCATCGCTCACGATTCCGCAATTTCTCGGCGAAGAAGAGATTTTTTATAAAGTAGCGCTGCCGAAATCGCGTCACTTCGAACTTCCAAATCTTTACCCCTGGATGGTAAACGGAACCGCGGAGGCGCGATCCTGGACCGTTAGCTTTGCGCGGAGCGGGTTGCCGCTCAAAATCGAGCCGAGCGAGCTGAAGGTGAAACAGCCGGAGATTGTTTATGTGAAACCAAGCTCGCTTAATGCGTCTTACCTAACGGATGGCATCGCTACCGGGCCGACGACTCATGCCCATCTCACCGAACATGGAAAACAGTTGATGCAGTTGCTGACGTTTCCTGATTGAAAGATCGCCAACCAGGTAGGGGCGGTTCACCGAACCGCCCGCAAACGCCAATCCGGCCCGGATCGATTGGGGTCAATCGCCCCTACCTCTTCTCCGCCAGATTCACAATCAACACGAAGTCGGCGCACGTTGCGCGACCGCGACGCCATGCGCAATTGCGCCGGCGACAAACCCGAGACATTCCACGGCACCACTCGGTTTGCCCGGAAGCGCAATCACGAGCGAATCATCAACCACCGCGGCGAGATTGCGCGAGATAATCGCGTTGGGCGTAATCTTCATCGATTCGGCGCGCATTACTTCACCAAAACCCGGGAGTTCCACCCGCATGATTGCGCGAATCGCTTCCGGCGTGACGTCGCGCGGTCCAATCCCGGTGCCGCCAGTCGTCAGAATCAACCCACAGCCCTGTTTCGAAAACGAACGGACTGTTTCCTGAATTTTCGTAGCGTCGTCCGGAATTACCGCTTCACACAGCACTTGCCATTCATTCTCCTGAGCGACTTCCTTGAGCGCGGGTCCGCCAAGATCTTTGTAATCGCCAGCGCTAGCCCGATCCGAAATGGTGATAATCCCGACAACGATCTGCATTAAACTTTCGTTTTCTTAATTAATCGGACATCTGCGATCTGCATCTTCTTATCGACGGCTTTGCACATATCGTAAATGGTGAGCAACGCGATGGAAACGCCTGTGAGCGCTTCCATCTCGACGCCGGTTTGGGCGACCGTGCGCGTAGTGCACGTGACCTCGGCGCTGTCGCTTGCGCCCATGATATCGATCTTCACATCGCTCAACGGCAGCGTGTGGCAAAGCGGAATGAGATTCGCGGTCTGTTTCGCCGCTTGAATTCCCGCGAGGCGCGCGGTCGCGAAAACGTTTCCTTTTGCGATCCGATCTTTTGAGATCAGATCGAGCGTCTTGCGCTGGAGCTTGATCTTTCCCTTCGCGATGGCGGTACGAGTGCTCATCGGTTTCGCTGAGACATCAACCATTTGGGCGCGGCCGTCGGAGCCGATGTGAGACAGTCGATCCATCGCTCAGCCGCCGATGGCGATCATCTTGCGGTCCGGCTGATAATTATTCCGGAAATCGTGCTGCTCCGGCTTGCGGTCGACCACACCGATGAAAAACCGGCGCAACTCGTCATCGCTCGCGCCCGCGCGCAGCGGTTTCATGATATCGAACTCGAGATAACTGCCGAGGCACGGCCGCAGCTTGCCGTCGCACGTAAGGCGAAGCTTGTTGCAACTTTCGCAGAAGTGAAGGTTCGTCATCGCCCCGATGAATCCGATCCGTTGTTCACGACCGGGGATTTGATAATACGTCGCCGGGCCATTTGTTCGAAATGAGGGTTCGGGAATCAAATCGCCGAAGCGTTTTTCGATCGTCCGCTTTGCGTCGGCGATCGGAAGGAAATTTTCGTCGCTCAACACTTCGGTGGTGCTGACCGGCATCATCTCGATGAAGCGAAGGATCAGATTTCGCGAACCCGCGAATTCAGTCAGCGGAACCAATTGGTCGTCGTTTCGACCGCGCATCAGGACCGTGTTCAGTTTGATTTGGTCGAATCCGGCCTGGATCGCGGCTTCGATCCCTTCCAGGACCTGCGCGTGGAAATCACGCCCGGTAATTTGCGCGTAAAGATGTTGATCCAAAGTGTCGAGCGAGACGTTGATCGATTGCACGCCTGCGCTACGCAATGCCGCCGCCATTGTTTGTCCCGGCGCAATTTCACGCGTGAGTAAGGTCCCGTTCGTCGAAATCCCGAGGCTGGCGATTCCGGGGATTTTTGGAATTTCGCGAACGAAATCGACGACATTGCGGCGAGTGAGCGGTTCCCCACCGGTAACGCGAACTTTTGTTACGCCCAAATCTGCTGCGATCCGAATGAGCCGCAGCGTTTCTTCGTAGCTGAGAATCTCATCACGCGGCAGCCATTCCTGGAGCTCGCGGGGCATGCAATAGTTGCAACGCTCGTTGCAACGATCGGTGATCGAAACGCGGAGGTAAGAGATGCGATGGCCGTAACGATCTTCCATGTGCGAAGCAACGTTACGGTTTCCCCAGTGTTGAATCAAGGAGCTGGGAAAATTGACTGACCATGTCGCGGCTGTATCATTTTTTATGAAGACAATTTCAAAGACTTTGTTGTTAGGTTTGGCCGCCGTCGGGCTGTGCCTAACAAGTTGCGAGACGGTGGAGAACCGGATTTCCGAGCATCAGGACATGTTCAATAGTCTTTCGCCGCGCGATCAGGCGCTGGTGCGACAAGGGCAAATTCGATCTGGCATGTCGATGAATGCAGTCTGGCTGGCGTGGGGTTCGCCCGAGCAAAAGGCCGTCGGCGAAATGCGCGGCCATCCCACCGAAACCTGGATTTATGTGGAAAATAGGACCGCGCCGTACGGCTCAGCATATTACCCTTATTATGGTTACGGTCCGGGATTTTACGGCGGTTTTGGCGGCGGCTTCGGATTCGCCCGAACGCATCATCATGGTCGCTCATTCATTTTCTTCGGCGATCCGTTCTACGACCCTTTCTATTACTCCTACATTCCGCCGACGATTTCGGTGCCGTACCGAACCGTCACGTTTTCAAACGGGCGCGTGATGTCGTTCCAGTATTTGGCGCCACCATATCGATAAATTCTGGTCGCGTAATAACGCGGACCGCGCCAGTGTAGTGCCAGAGCACACATGGCTTATCGCTCATTTCGGCATTTTCTCGAAACGCTTGAACAAGCGGGCGAGCTGACCCGCGTTGCCGATTCGGTCGACACCAATTTGCTCATTGCGGAATGGGCTGACCGCGAGATGAAATCACCCGGCGGCGGAAAGGCCTTGCTGTTCGAGCAGCCTGTCGTCGATGGGAAAATTTCGAAATTTCCGGTGGCGATCAACACGATGGGCTCGCGCAAGCGGATCGCGATGGCGCTCGGACGCGAAAGCATTGATGAGATCGCGCAGGAAATTCAGCTGATTCTCAAAGCAAAACCGCCGACCGATCTGCGCGAAGGCTGGAGTTTGCTCAAACAGGGAATTCATCTGCTGCACGCGCGACCGAAGAATGTGCGTGAAGCGGCATGCCAGGAAGTCGTCCACAACATCGAGTCCGGTACCGGACCGGCGGATGATTTTTCGCTGCGCGATCTGCCGATTTTGAAATGCTGGCCGAAGGATGGCGGGCGTTTCATCACCCTGCCGAATGTGCACACGCGCGATCCCGAAACCGGCGCGCGCAACGTCGGCGTGTATCGGATGCAAATTTTCGATGAACGAACGACGGCGATGCATTGGCAGGTCCACAAAGTGGGCGCGCGCCACGGCAAACGTTATTACGAACGCAACGAACGGATGCCGGTCGCGGTCACCCTCGGCGGCGATCCGGCACTCTCTTTCGCGGCGACTGCGCCATTGCCGGATGGCCTGGATGAAATTTTGTTCGCCGGATTTTTGCGGCGCAAATCGATCGAAATGGTGCAATGCAAAACGATCGATCTCGAAGTCCCGGCTGATGTCGATTTTGTTTTAGAAGGCTACGTCCAACCAGGGGAGATGCTGCCGGAAGGACCGTTCGGCGACCACACCGGTTATTACACCGCGGTCGAGGACTATCCCGTTTTTCATTTGACCACAATCACGCATCGACGGGACCCCGTTTACCCAACGACGATCGTCGGAATTCCGCCGATGGAGGATTTTTACATCGGCGACGCGGTCGTGCGGATTTTTCTGCCGGTGTTCAAGATGAATTTTCCGGAATTGGTGAACATGACCCTGCCGGCTGAGGGTGTTTTTCACAATCTTGTCTTCGTCAGCATTCGGAAACAGTATCCCTATCAGGCGTTCAAGGTGATGCACGGACTCTGGGGCATGGGCCAGATGATGTTCAGCAAATACATCGTGGTCGTGGACGAAGACTGCGACGTGCACAACACCAGCGAAGTGTTGTTCCGCCTCTGCGCCAATACCGATCCTGCGCGCGATACAACCGTCATCAAAAATCCGAGTGATTCCCTCGATCACGCGCCGACCGAGCAAAATATCGGTTCGCACATGGGGTTTGACGCAACGCGCAAATTGCCGGGTGAAAATTATCACCGGCAGTGGCCGGAGCTGCTTAAGATGACAGACGAAGCGAAGGCGTTGGTGGATGCGCTGCAAAAGAAAACGCGTTGATCCGCGCCCGCGGGATCAACGCGTCGCTGAAGTAATCAATTCCTAAATTACGGTCTGCGGAATAACTTGCCGGTATCGACATCGCGCGTCAATCCACCCGGCGGAACCCCCCGCAAATCATAAACACGTCCGGTGTAAGGACTGCGATACATTCCCGGTCCACCGGCACGGGTCGCGAACGGATAACCTCCCGACGGTGGCGGACCGTATTCGCGAGCCCGATCTTCCTGGATCGCGTGGCCAATCAAGGCGCCCGTGGCGGCTCCAGCAGCTGCGCCGATTAGAGCGCCGCGCGGACCACCGCTGGCGAGACCGCCGATGAGAGCACCGGCACCGGCGCCGGCCGCAGCTCCCTGGCCGGTTGGGGTATCGCACGAGTAGAGACCGAACGCGGCGAGCAAAACGCCGCACATCAGTGTGAAAAGCTTCTTGTTCATAATGATCTCTTCGCTAGCCCATTGAACGCGCAAGTAAAACGAATGTTGCGCTCCAAAAACGAACTATCCCCCGCGAAAATGACTATGGCTTGCGGAAAAGCTTGTTCACACCCTCGTCCAGGATCAACGTCCCGTGTCCCAATTTTCGGGCATCGTAGACCCGGGCGGAGTACGGGCTTTGCACGAAGCCCGAAGCCGTAGCGGAGCCTTTGTTCGCGTTAATTCCCGCCGGGTAATCTTTTCCCTTGGGCATTGGGTATTTCTTGGCTGCATCTTCGGGCGTTACCACAACCGCCTTGGGTTCCTCGCCGAGTGCGTAGAGCTTGGTAAGTGGAGCAAACGTTACGGATGCGACCAACAATGCTGAAACTAATGCTAAGTATTTCTTCATATTAATAATTACGGTTTCGATGGCTCAGACGGATGGCGCTTTCTGCTCATTCAAAAGAGTTTGAGCAGTTGGGTTGCAATCCGGGCGGCCTTTTCCAATTTGTTTAGGCCATATTCTTTTTCGAACACACGAAATTTGTCCAGCTCCATTCGGCGCAATAGCCCCCGGTAAATCGACGCCATGATCTCTGCCGCCACCATCGACTTACGATCTTCCCGCGGCAAAGTTTCAGCGGCGCGCGCGAAGAAGTGCCGCGCCCGTCCGGCCTCAAACTGCATCAGTTGGACAAAGCGGTCGTTGTATTGTCGATCTTGGAGTTCCTTCTCCGAATAATTGAAACGCGCCAAATCCTCGAGCGGCAAATAAATCCGGTCAGCGCGCAGGTCTTTGCGGACGTCGCGGATAATATTAGTCACCTGCAAAGCCAGCCCGAGCTGGACGGCATATTCCTTACAGGCGGGATTGCGGTAACCGAAAATTTCAATGCTAACCAGTCCGACGGCGCTGGCCACTCGATAACAATAGACCCGCAATTCATCGAACGTCTGGTAACGCTTGATGCTCAGGTCCATTTCGACGCCGGCGATGATCTCCTCGAGCATTTCCGGAGTAAGCGCGTACTTCTCCATCAGCTGGCGGACGTCAGCTGCGAATGAGGATTCGTCAGGCCGAGCCTTCCGCAACCATTCCCGCCACCCGTTCAACCGGCGCCTTTTCTCCTCCGTCCTAAGATCGACATCGTCCGCGATGTCATCAATCACGCGGCAAAAGGCATAGAAAGTTGTGATATCGCCCCGGCGTTCCCGTCCGAGCGAAACAAAAGCGAGCGCGAGATTTGATTTGCTGGTTCGGGTAATTTTCGCCGCATTCACGACCGGAGTTTGGGCTTTTTAATATTCAATCCACGCCTGTTGATAGACATGGCCGGTTTCGCCACGCCGGAACAGGCAAACCCATGAGGCAAGCAACCAACCTGTGATAAACCCGCGCAGGAAAACAAAAATCGATTTCCAAATGATCATCGCGACCAGGCGATCGGCGATGGCGCCGCGCATGATGGCATCCGCGGTTGTGAGAAAGAAAAAGTGGATCCCGGAAATGAGCAGGAACCAGCCGAATCGGCTGAGATTATTCCGAATAAATTCGCGATGCGCCCGGATAGCTTCGCGCAAGGTCTCATTATGGAGTGCGAGCGAAATTTGGACTGAACTGAAAGCGATGATCAATCCGCACATCAGCACGCGCTCGATCGGGAGATAATCAAGCACGTCGGGAATGTTCATGAAGTAAGCAAGCAAGAGCGGAAGCCGCACAATCAAAAAGCCCACCAGCACGACGATGCCGGCCCATTCCAAAACGTAACTGAACCGACGCATGCCAAAGCGGAAAAGCTCGCCTTCCTCAAAACTCAAACCGCGGATCCAGGCGAAGCAAACCGCTATTAAATAAACCTGGATGTAAACGCCGAAGAGATATTCAAAGATAAATGCCACTGCATCGACACTCGCGGAGACTTGCAAGACGCCTTGCTCTGGGAGCAATCCGCCCCACAACGGCAGCGCCCAGTAGATAATCGGTTTGCTCAGCGCCGCGACCGCGCTGAGCAACACGATCAGATAAACCAGATAACCCCAAAAATGGAACCGCTTCTGCAACGCGCGCACGAGCGCGCCGTGCAAACCCCGCCAGTTGATCAGCATCAGCACGGCCGCAATTGCCGATAATGGATAAGTGGTCGTGGCGTTGTCGAAAATTCCAGCGACGCCTTCCAACGCCGGCAGCGGCGCTTCCCGCCAGATCTCCATGAATGTTGGCCAATGCCAGTTTGCCATCGATACGATCTGCGTGAGATCGACATCGGCCGTGCTTTGAATCGGAGTGAACGTGGAAAACTGAAAGGCAAAATAAGCGAACCCGAGGAGCACGAACGTGAGCCAGACACGCTTGTAACGAAGCACACAACGAAAGCCGTCACGCAACGGCACGCGGACGGGATTAAAGAGCAGGACGATGACATAGCCGCTGAACAACCCGATCAGCGGGTAGACGCGGGACAAACCCGTGGACATCTTTAGGCCTAACGAATCAAGCCCCAGTGCGGAATGAATGGCCAGTAGACAAACAATCCGCGTCCGACCAAGTTTCTTTCCGGCACCGGCCCCCACCAGCGGCTGTCAAAACTGTTGTAGCTGTTGTCGCCCATCGCGAAATAGGTGTGCCTCGGCACTTCAAACGCTTTCACCGGATCGGACAGCGCCAGATGCCCCGGACCATATCCCCGGTATCCATCTCGCGCTTCCATCACTCGTTGGAAGCCAAAACCTTCCACGACCTTTCCGTTGACATACAACTTCGGCGGCTCGATTCGCAAACTGTCCCCGGGTAAACCGGCCAACCGCTTAATGTAGAACTGTGTTTGATCGCCAATGTCGGGAATGTTTTTCGTCCGAAAAACAAATACATCGCCACGATGCGGTTTGACAAAGTTGTAACTAAATTTGTCGACGAATACCTGGTCGCCCGTGTCGACCGCGCCGCGGGCGATGACTTCGCCGCGATGATAACGAACTCCGGGTGAGACCCTGAAATCCGCTCCCAATTGCTCCGGGGGACAGTAAACCAGGAATTTCTGATGCTGGCAGATGATTCTCGACCAGGTGAAGAAAAAGAAAAACTTCTGACGTTGAACTTGCAAGACCTCGTCGTTCTC
Organism: Verrucomicrobiota bacterium; assembly: GCA_003220055.1. GTDB lineage: Bacteria > Verrucomicrobiota > Verrucomicrobiia > Chthoniobacterales > UBA10450 > AV40. Next base: position 12,888 of record QHRF01000080.1, read on the forward strand.
GCGCGAAACGACGTTGATGTAATTGCGACCGCGAAGAATAAACTCAGCGACCTGCTGAAAAATACCCGGCGGTTCCTTCGTCATCGGATGCCCGATGATGCCGTTGAGCGTCGGCTGCATCGAACCGGTCGGGATTTTGAACGGCTGCAGAAAGTAGGAGCGAATACTGATCGCCACGACAATCGCGACCAGAATCACTTCGCAATTCTCCCGCCAATGCGATTCCCACGTCACCGGCGTGAGCTGGTGGAGTTTCGCATCCAGCTCTTCAGCGCGACCTTCAATCTGTTTTCGGTCGTGTTGGCGCAACGCGGCATGAAGTCGCCGAATGTCCGCGGCGACCGCATCATAGGTCTCGGCGTCCAAAACATCGCGCTTGTAGCGCAAATATTTCTGGGCGTGGCGGAGCAACAGTTTGCTGTGTTTAACGTAGCGCGACGTGAACATGAGTTAAATGACGAAGCACGAATGTCGAAACACGAAATAATGACAAAGCCCGAATAACAAAAGGGTCATCGACGCCGCAGTCTCGTTCACGGTTCGAGCTTTAGTCATTCGGATTTCATTCGTCATTCCTGTTTCGTCCTTTCAAAGCGCATCATTGCGCTTTCAGCACCTCAATAAATGCTTCCTGCGGAATGTTGATCTTCCCGATGCTCTTCATTCGTTTTTTTCCTTCTTTCTGTTTCTCCAGCAGTTTGCGTTTCCGGGTGATGTCGCCGCCGTAGCATTTCGCGGTCACGTTTTTTCGCAAGGCCGAAACACTCTCGCGCGCAATAATTTTTCCACCAATCGCCGCCTGAATCGCCACCTGATAAAGCTGCCTCGGAATCACTTCCTTTAGCTTCGACGCCAGCTGACGTCCCCTTCCCTCTGCCCGGTCCTTGTGAACAATGGTCGAAAACGCGTCCACCGGCTCGCCATTTACGAGCAGATCGAGTTTCACCAGTTTCGCAGCGCGATAACCGGTGTGTTCGTAATCCATCGAACCATAGCCGCGCGTGATCGACTTAATCTTGTCGTTAAAATCAACCAGGATCTCGTTCAACGGCAGTTCGCAATGCAACATCACCCGCCGCGAATCCAGCGTCTCGGTGTGGTCCATTTGTCCGCGCTTCTCCAAAATCAATTGCAACAGGTCGCCAATATTTTCGTTCGGGCAAAGCACGTAGGCTTTCACGATCGGCTCCCGGATTTCCTTGATCTGGCTCGGATCCGGCAAATGCGCCGGATTGTCGATTAAGAGCGTTTCGCCACGCGTCGTTACCACTTCGTAAACCACGCTCGGGCTCGTCGCGATGATGTCCATATTGTATTCGCGTCGCAATCGCTCCTGGATGATTTCCATGTGGAGCAGTCCGAGAAATCCACAGCGAAAACCAAATCCAAGCGCGACTGAGCTCTCCGGTGTGTAAATGAACGCTGAATCGTTCAAGCGCAGTTTCCCAATCGCGGTTTTCAAATGTTCGAAGTCGCCGGTGTTGATCGGATAAATCCCGCTGAACACCATTGGGTGAATTTCTTGAAATCCCGGTAGCGGTTCCCGCGCGGGATTACGCTGATCGGTGATCGTGTCGCCGATTTTCATGTCGGCGATCGTTTTGATGTTGGCGATAAAATAACCGACGTCGCCCGCGTGCAGCCGCTGCTGTGTAAACATTTTTGGCGTGAATATGCCCACTTCTTTGATTTCGTAGCGGCCGTCGTTGCTCATCATCCTGATCGCCTGATCTGGTTCCATTTTTCCCGATACCACCCGGACGTGTCCGATAACGCCGCGATAAACGTCGAAGACAGAATCGAACACCAGCGCACGCAATGTTTCGTCCTTCGGTTTTTCCGGCGCCGGAATCCGGTGCACAATCGCTTCCAGAATTTCGTCGATCCCGATTCCCATCTTCGCGCTCGCTTCGATCGCCTCCTCGGCTGGAATCGCGAGAATTTCCTCCAGTTGACGCTTCACCGACGGCACATCCGCGTTCGGCAAATCGATTTTGTTAATAATCGGCACAATCGTCAGGCCTTGTTTATGCGCGAGATGGACGTTCGCCACTGTTTGCGCCTCTACTCCTTGCGCAGCATCGACAATCAAGAGCGCGCCTTCGCACGCGGCGAGGCTTCGTGAAACCTCGTAGGCAAAATCGACGTGGCCAGGCGTGTCGAGAAGGTTCAAAAGATACGTCTGCCCGTCTTTTGCGCGATAATGCATCGTCACCGGATGCGCTTTGATCGTGATCCCGCGTTCGCGCTCCAAATCCATCGAATCAAGAAGTTGATCTTGCTTGTCGCGCTCGTGGATCGTCCCCGTCGTCTCGAGCAATCGATCGGACAAAGTGGTTTTGCCGTGATCGATGTGCGCGATGATGCAGAAATTGCGCGTCAGTTCGATTGCCATGAAAGTCGCACTATGCTGGGCGGCGGATGCTCGGTCAATCGTACCCCTTTGTCATTTCGACCGAAGGGGAAAAGTCTCTAAATATTTCCGAGCGCGACGGAACTGAAATAGTAAGAGATGTCTCGGTCCGAGCCGGACTGGCATATGGCTCGACATGACAGGAAATTTGTCGGTAACGTAACATCGACATCATGCCCAAGCTGGTTCTCACGACCGAAGCCCAAGGCAAAGTCGCCTACGAATTTGCCGAGCGCTCGATCACCATCGGCCGCGCGCCCGACAACATGATCGTGATCGACGATCCGTCGGTTTCGAACCGGCATGCGCAATTGGAGCTGAGCGGTGAGACTTATCGCCTGAAAGATCTCGATTCGACCAACGGCACGAAGGTCAACGGCATTCCCATTACCCAGACAACGCTGCGTTTCGAGGACCGGATTCGTTTCGGCGCAATCGAAGCCCGTTTCGAGCCGGACGTCCGCGGATCGCAACCGCTCCCGCAACGCGAAACAATCGAAGCCAAGCTAGCCGAATCGAGCGCCGCGCCGTCTGGTTTTGGCAATGCCTCACCATTCCGGCAGAGATCGACATCTCGTGATTCGGAGCGTTTTATCGTTTTCGGAATCGCCGCCGTCGCGGTTCTCACATTTCTCGGCAGCATGATTGCCGTGCTCGTGATGCGCGCGCCGTGATTTGTCCTACCATCTGCAAAAATCTGCGTAATCTGTGGATGAATGCAGAAACGTTTGTTGCTTTTCGACATCGATGGCACCCTGATTCATTCCGGGGGCGCCGGCGTTGAAGCGCTCAAGCGCGCGCTGACCGAACGCTTTGGCATCAAGGACAACCTCCACGATATCGAAATCGCCGGCATGACCGATTCCGGAATCGTGATTAGCATCCTGAAAAAGCACAAAATCCCGACAACCGCCGACAACATTGCCGCGTTTCTCGATAGTTACGTCCATTTTCTCTCGCTCGAATTGCCGCGCCGCAAAGGCAAACTACTGCCCGGCGTGCTCGAGCTGCTTGAAAAGCTGAAAACGCGAAAACACCTCGTCCTCGGGCTCCTTACCGGCAACGTCTCACGCGGCGCACAACTCAAACTCGGCCACTACGGTGTCTGGCATTTCTTTGAATTTGGCGCCTTCGCCGACGACCACCACAATCGGAATGAGCTCGGTGCATTTGCCCGCGCCCGCGCCAAAGAAAAGCACGGCTGCGAATTTTCCGCGGACGAGATCGACATCATCGGCGACACGCCGCGCGATATCGCCTGCGGAAAAGCGCTCGGCGCACGCACCATCGCCGTCGCCACCGGTACTTGGAGCCGCGAAAAACTGGCGGAGCATTATCCCGATATTTTAATCGATGATCTTTCCGATGTTGACCGTCTAATTAATACGCTCGGTTGGTGATCGACCGGCGATGCCTTGGGAAAATGACAATGAAACCGTCAGTTTCTCGTCCTATGCCACTAGAAGAACAACCTAACGTTTTGCCGCTTGAGGGCGAGATCGACCTCCACGTTTCACCGGGGGTCGCGGAATCGTTGCGTACAATGATTGCCAAGAAGCCGAAAGTCGTGGTGGTCGATCTTACCAAAGTGACCTACTTCGACAGCTCCGGCCTCGCCGCCCTTATCGAAGGCATGCAAAAGGTTCAGGAATACGGCGGCCGACTCGCGCTCGCCGGTGTTCAGGAAAGCGTAACGCACATTTTGGAGATCGCTCGGCTCGACCAGGTCTTCCAAATTTTTCCCGACGTCGATTCCGCGCTCGCCGCGAAGTGAATTAGAGGCGACGCATTCGAAACCGTCGCTAATCCGGAACAAGATCTGCTGCAATTTGTGCCCGAAAATGGCGGCGCCAGATCCGGTAAATGTTCTCCCACTTGAAGGAGAAATCGATCTTCATGTTTCCCCACGCCTCGCCAGGTCGCTCGCTAGGATGATCGCCAAGTGTCCGGAGCACGTCGTGGTCGATCTTTCCGGAGTCACATTCATCGACAGCTCAGGACTGGCCGTCTTAATCAACGCAATGCAAGACATGAAAGAATACGGCGGGAAGCTCACTCTCGCCGGAATCAATACTAACGTGCGATCAATCTTCGAAACGGCACGGCTCGATCAGTTCTTCCTGATTGACCGTCGCGACGATGAACTGCTCGCGGCCGACTGAAACAAGATCTTCAGCGTCGCCGCGACATTGATTGCGATGTCGAACTGCGACGCCCGCTCAGTAGTGATCGATCTTGCAGAAGCGCGACGCGATTCGTCAGACCAGAAATGAATTGCGTCGCGCAACGCAGCGCTATCGTTGGAACGATCGACAATCGAGCCGTGAACGCCGTTCTCGATGATTTCGCTGAAGCCATTGTCGCGCGTTGTGATGACCGGCAATCCCGACGCAAGGGCTTCCAGACAAGCGTTTGAGAACGGATCGTAAATGCTCGGCAAAATGAAAATGTCGGCCGCGGCGTAGCTAGGCCGGAGATCGGCAACTTCGCCGAGAAAACGGACCGGCTCCTCAGTAAAAAAGCGTCTTGGTTTGTAATCGCGCTCATTGCCGCGACCGGCGACAAGCAAACGAAGTTTACGGTCGCGACAGAGTTCTATCGCTTCAATTGCGAACCGCAAACCTTTGCGTTCCCAGCCCGAGCCGGCAAAGAGCAACGCGACTTCGTCGGGCTTCAATTTCAGGTCGATCCGCGATTTTTCTCGCATCGCCGGATCGGATCGAAATCGATCCAGCGGCACAGCGTTACGAACGATGTCGATCTTGTCGGCGGGATAACGATACAGATCGACAATCTCGTCCTTCACCATATCAGAATTCGCGATGACGCGGCCCGCGCCGCCTTTTGCGAAGAGCGATTCCTCGAGCTGCAAAATGTCGCGATGCTTTCGATTGAGGCCGCGCACAAATCGCTGCAGCGGCATTTCAAATCTTCTTCGGCGATTCAGCCATGCCTGATGCACGCCGTCACCAGCACGATAAACATCGCAGCACCAGACGCGTTCGAGACTCATCAAGACGTCGCAGCCAAGTTGCGGACGCGTTGTCTTCAGCTCATCGGCAAAGCCGATCGCCGAGTTTGCCTTCACTCGCGTAATCGAACCGAAACTCCACTCGCTAGTCGGCCAATCATCGGTCGCGACCAGTTGCACTTCGTTCCCAAGATCGACAATCCCCTGCGCCAGCCTTTTTAGATAGGCTTCGGCGCCGCCGCTCGGCGAATAGCCGCGACGGGCGAAAGCGATGGTGAGTTTTCGAGTATCCGCCAAACACGCCAAATGACGCCAAGAATCCGTGCAAAAGCAATGTATCTTTGACTTTTGGCGTGCTTTAGCGTGGACGCTTCTCACAATCTCGTCTCGATGAGCCAGTCTCTGCTGCCGAAAAGTTTGCTTTACTCCATTTTCGCGCGAATCAGCGGGCCGGGGCTCGATACCGACTCGTTTGAAGCTTTGCGCGCGTCGTATCGCGGAAATTTTCTCGGCAAAGCGATCGCCTACGACAACCGCCAACGCGAGATCCCTTCGCGTTTCATTCAATCACTTCGCTGGCATCCGGTCCGGCTGATTTCGTTCCTCGACCGGCCCTATTATTACGGAGCAAAGAAAAAATACCTGGATTGGATCGCGTCGCGCCATCTCGAAGGCGGCCGCTACGATTTCTTTCACAGCTGGTCCGGCGATTGCCTGGAGACGCTGCGAGTCGCAAAAAACAGGAAGATTCCGACGCTGATTGAAATCCCAACCTGGCACCGCGGAAGTCAGCGGGCAGAGGTCAGCGGTCAGACGTCAGAGGTCAGACCGACGTCGTGGAAGTCGCGCTTCTTGCTCGAGCGGGAGAGATTTCTGGAAGAATATGAGCTTGCCACGCTGGTCGTGGTCCTTTCCGAAAAGGCGGCCGAATCTTTTCGCGTCGCAGGTTTTCCGGATGAAAAGCTATTTTATCTGCCGCGCGGCGTTGACGTGGAGCGATTCAAACCGGGAACGCGGCCGCCAATTTTCCGCGCAATTTTTTCGGGCGCGCTGATCAAGCGGAAAGGGATTCATCATCTGCTCGAAGCCTGGCACCGGTTGAACCTGCGCGACGCCGAACTTTGGTTGCTCGGCAGCATTCATGACGAAGCGAAGCCATATCTGAAGCAATTCGGGCGCGAAAATGTTCGCGTTCTCGGTTTCAAACGCGATCTCGAGAATTATCTCAATCAAGGATCGGTTTACGTTTTTCCATCGCGGCTCGAAGGCAGCGCCAAAACGATTTACGAAGCGGCCGCAACCGGCTTGCCCATGATCACCACCCGCGAAGCGGGGGACGTGGTCCGCGACGGCGTGGAAGGAATTATCGTTCAGCCCGGAGATGTGGATGCCATCGCGGCCGCGATCGAGCATTTGTATCGACATCCTGAGATTGTCGCGACCATGGGCGGCGCAGCGCGACAACGCGCGCTGGAAAATTTCACGTGGGACCATTATCGGACGCGTTTGTTAGGCGCCTACGAAAGAGCGATCCAAATGGCGCGATAAATTTTCTTCTGTAGCGGCGGTCTCTGACCGTCGCATTATTCCCGGTCGGCGGTGAGACACCACCGCTACAAAAAATGAAGATTCTGCTCATTCAGCTCAAACGCATCGGCGATTTGATTTTGACCACGCCGGCGATCGCGGCCGTACGCGGCAAATTTCCGGGTGCGCACTTAACGCTGGTCATTGCGCCGGAGTGCAAAGCGCTCGCGCCTGCGATTACTGGCGTGAACAAGCTGTTGGTCATGCCGCGCGGTTTAAGCGGACTTGTGACGATCGCCGCGATCGCGTGCGGCAAATTTGATTACTGCGTCGATTTTACGCGTAACGATCGCTCGGCGTTGCTCGTTCTGCTCTCGCGTGCGCGCAAACGGATCGTCTCGTTTCGAATCAAAGTGCGTTCAAAATTTCGAACACGATTTTATAACGAATTCGCCCAGCACCGGATGCGAGACATGCACACGATCGATTACCATCTCGCGCTGCTCGAGCCGCTCGAAATTTCCAACGCTTCACGCGCGGTCCGGTTGGAATTGCCGAAAAGCGCGCGTGAAACTGCCGACCAACTGTTGACCGAGAGTAATGTCAGGAAAGACTTCGTCATTTTTCACCCAGGGTCGGCGCGGACCGAAAAATTTTGGAACGCGGAATCATGGGCGGAAGTGATCACTCGTGCTCGCGATAATCACGATGTCGATCTGGTGTTGACCGGCGGGTCGTCACGGCTCGAGCAAACGCACGTCAACGATATCAAATCGAAAGTGCGGCACCGGATTGTCAATCTTTCCGGCAAAACCGATTTGCTCACGCTTGCGGCGTTGATCGCCAGGGCGCGCTTGTTGATCACGGTGGATTCCGCGCCGATGCATCTGGCGTCGGCATCGCGCACACCACAGGTGATCCTGTTCGGCCCGACCAATCCGTTTCACTGGCGGCCGCGGGAAAGTCCGGCGTTAATTTTACAGGGAACATCGACATCGCCTTTTACTGAATTCGTGCCCAAGCAGCCCCGGTTGCCGATGAACCAAATCTCGACGCGGGGGGTGATCGATGCTATGGAGACGCTGTTGTCGGCTCCGGCAACGTCGCCACCGTTATGAGCAAGGCAGAAGGCGCCAAAGTAAAACTCTCGTTCTGGGAAACCATGCGGACCGCATGGAAACCGTACCGGCGTCTCTACAGCTACGCTGGTCCCTACAAATCGCGCTTTGCTCTTGGTCTCGCCTTCGGCATCGCTTACGGCATCCTAACGTCGGTTCTGCCATTGACCGTTCTTCAGGTCTCAAACTTCATTTTTCGCGGTGCGGCACCGAATCCGCGCATGGTGATGGCCCATCGCGACATGCTCAACATCGGTCCGAAGATCGACTCGATCGTTTGGATTTGTCTACTTATTCCACTGGTCATGACGGTCCGAAGTCTTTGCTCGTACGGCAACGCTTATTACATGAACTGGGTCAGCAACAAAGTGGTGAACGACGTGCGCAATCAGCTCTTCGCCAAAGTGGTGCGACACTCGATGGATTTCTTTAACCGGATGCAAACCGGTTTTCTGATGTCGCGGATCGCAAATGATACCCGGAGCCTGCAACAAGCGCTGTCCAGCGTGAGCAGCGACGTGTTCAAGCAGCCGGTCACCATCGTTGGAGCGGTGATCGTGCTTCTTCTCATCGATTGGAAATTCACCGTGGTTAGTTTGGTGCTGTTTCCGATTTGCATCGTGCCGATTCGAATTTTTGGGCGCCGTGCGCGCCAGGCTGTTCAGCTTGATCAACGCGGCGCAGCCTTGATGTCGGTGACGATGCAGGAGAGTTTCGCCGGCATTCGAGTGATCAAATCGTTCGCGCGGGAAGATCAGCAGGAGAAATCATTTCGGCGCAGCGCACAGCTCTCCTTCTCGAATACGATGCGAACGGTCAAAGCGACAGAAGCAGTCGGACCGCTCGTCGAAATCATCGCGTCGATCGGCGTTGGGTTTGCGCTGTTGTATGTTTACGCCGCTAACCTCACCGCTGGCCGCTTCTTCGGCCTGATCTCCGGTATTTTCATTCTTTATGAGCCGATCAAAACGTTGAGCAAGCTCCACATCGTGATGCAACGCTCGCTCGGTGCGACGACCCAAATCTTTTCGATCCTCGATTCAAAGCCGGCGGTGCAAGACGCGCCAAATGCGGTTGAATTGGTTTCCTCCAAGGGCCAAATCGAGTTTGAAAACGTAACCTTTCGCTACTCGACCGGTGTGACCGACGCGGTGCGCGATATTAATCTGCACATCGAGCCCGGTAAAACTTATGCGCTCGTGGGCGCGAGCGGCGCGGGCAAGAGCACTATTTTGTCGCTCATTCTGCGGCTCTACGATCCGACCTCCGGCGCGGTGAAAATTGATGGCCACAATTTGCGCACGTTGACCCAAAAATCGTTGCGCGAGCAAATCGGCCTCGTCACCCAGGAAACATTTTTATTTCACGAAACGATTTTCAAAAACATTCAGTTCGGTCGCCCTAATGCCACCTTGGAAGAAGTTCACGCGGCCGCGCAGACCGCGTTCGCTCACGAATTTATTCTGGCGCAGCCCGACGGCTACGACACCGTTATTGGCGATAAAGGCTGCCTCATCTCGGGCGGCCAGCAACAACGTCTGGCCATCGCGCGCGCGCTTTTGAAAAACGCGCCCATTCTTTTGCTCGACGAAGCGACTTCGTCACTCGATACCGAATCGGAAAAACAAATCCAGAAAGCGCTGGAGAAACTCGCAGCCGGACGAACGGTCATCGCGATCGCGCACCGGCTTTCCACGATTCTGTCGGCCGACAAAATTGTCGTGCTTGATCACGGCAGCATTAAAGAAATCGGCACCCACGCTGAGCTGCTCGAAAAATCGGGTTACTATCGTCGCCTCTACGATCTGCAGTTTAATCAGCCGACCGAAATGCCGTCAGAAGCCGCATCCGAGCCGGACGTGCTTGCCGAGGAGCTCGTTTAATTTTTCGCGCGCCAAGATGTAAGATCGACATCAACCCAACCAATGCCCTTCAATTTCGACCTTCACACCCATTCGTTCTTTTCGGGCGACGGCGTTTCCAGTCCGGAAGATTTGATCGCGGGCGCGCGTGCGAAAGGCTTGCACGGGATCGCCATGACCGACCACAACACTTGCGACGCGGTGACCTACATGCTCGAAAAAGGTTTAATGCGTCTCGACGGCCAGCCGGTCGACGGCTTTCTGGTTCTGCCCGGTGTCGAAGTCACGACGGCCGACGGTCACCTGCTTTGCATCGGCGCGGAGCTGCCTTATTTAAAAGGAAAGCCGGCGCGCGAGGTTTGCGAAATTATTCACGCGCGCGGCGGCCTCGCGATCCCGCCGCACCCCTACGATCTTTTCCGCGCCGGGATTCGTTTCTCGGTCCTGGAAACGCTACCGGTTGATGCGATCGAAGTTTTTAACGCCGCAACTACGCTGCGTCGCTATAATCGCTACGCGTTCAAGTACGCACAGGTCCGGAATCTTCCCATGGTCGCGGCCAGCGACGCGCATCAGGCCGCGGCGGTCGGCACTGCTTACACCATTTTGAATACGAACGATTTTTCAGTAAGGGGGATTCTCGCCCAGATCCTCAAGAGCAACGAGCTCAACCAGAGATATCTCACACCGCGCGACAGCCTGCGCAAAACCTGGAACAACTGGTTGCGTCTTCGTCGCCGCAAAAAAATTCCCGAGCTTGCGGCTAAAGATAGCGGTAACGGCGGTCCGCGTTTCTGATTTTTACTTTCTGACCTCCGATTATGTCCGCTTACGTCGTTGTCGAAATCGAGATTCTCGATCCCGTCGGCTACGAAGAATACAAGAAGCAAGCTGCGGCGACCGTTCACAAATACGGCGGTAAATACATTGCCCGCGGCGGCAAAACCGAAGTGCTGGAAGGCGATTGGAATCCGAAACGGATTGTTGTGCTTCAATTCGAATCGATGGAACGCGCCAAAGAATGGCTGAACTGCGAGGAATACCGCGAACCGCGCAAAATGCGTCACCGCACCGCCAAGACGAACATGATCCTCGTCGAAGGCGTCTAAGGAGCTGATAGGAGATTGCCTAACGCTTTCCGATCTGTCACTGGCGCTTTGCAGGTGAAATTCTCGCAGACGTAGGCCGCGGGTTTGCCGTCGACTGGAGACATGGCGCTGATGGCCTCGTTCTTTTCGGAAAAGAATTTCTGGCCTTCGCTACCATCGGCAAGAATGAGAATTTTCCTTGGCAGAAAATGTCGATGCACTTCCGCCAGGAGGGCTTTCGTCTCATTGTCGTCGATCTTTCCGGCAACGACGATTTGGCGTGGTTTGCTTAAAGAGTAATCGACCGCAACCAGCATTTGCGGCATGGCACTGGCGAAATGCGAAAGGGTTGGGGCAAATGCGCCGATTGTTTTCCGAGCGCGTTCGTCCAGTTTCTTGTCGTCGCGAAATTGCGCGAGTCGCAAAAGATTTAAGGCTGCGATGGAGCTCGCGGCAGGTTCGGCGCTGTCATTGTCGTCCTTCATCCGGAGAACAACACTTTTGTCTTTGCCACTGGTAGAGAAGTAGCCGCCGTTCTTTTCATCGTAGAACAAATCGTCCTGCATTCGCTGCAACTCGATTGCAAACTTTAGCCACTCGACCTCGAGCGAGACTTCGTAAAGATCGAGAAGTCCTTGAATGACGAATGCGTAGTCATCGGCGAAGCCTTCGACATCGCTGCGACTTTCGCGATAATTGCGAAAGAGCAGTTTGCTTTTTTCGTCGTAAAGATTTGAGCGCAGGAACTTTGTTGCTCGCGTCGCACTCTCAAGATAACGCGGCTCATCCAAAACTTGCGCCCCACGCGCATAAGCCGAAATCATCAGGCCGTTCCAAGCCGCGATGATTTTGTCGTCGAGATGCGGACGCGGCCGCTTGTTTCGGATCGTCAATAACTTCTCGCGACTGCGCATGAGTGATTGTCGAATTTCATCATCGCTCTTTTTGAAATGCTTCGCCGTCTCGGCAAGCGTGTGCCGCTGAATCAGAATGTTTTTGCCGCGGAATTCATCCTGCGGGTCGCTCCCTTCCGGCGCGTTACCGTGTGGCTGGACGCCGAAGTGAACCTTGAATACTGCGGCGTCGGCACCGAGGGCGTCGTCGATCTGTTTTTCCGTCCAGACATAAAACGCGCCCTCGCCGTGCTCCGGCTTTCCGTGTTCGAAAAGGCTGTCCGCGTCCTCGGCCGAAAAAAATCCGCCGTCTTTTGACGTTATGTCGCGCGCGACGTAATCGAGAATGTCGCGGGCCGCATCGGCATATTGTCGATCTTGGGTGATTTGAAATGCGTCGAGATATGCGCTCGCGAGCTGCGCCTGATCATAGAGCATTTTTTCAAAATGCGGCACATGCCAGTAGCGATCGACTGAGTAACGATGGAATCCGCCGCCAAGATGATCGTGCATTCCACCCGCAGCCATTTTGCGCAGCGTGAACAAATCCATTTCGAGTGCGTGCTTCCCGGATTCGCCCTTGGGATCGCTCGCGTAAAATCGCGTTAGAAAATTCAGCGAGACCGGGCGCGGAAATTTCGGGGCGGTGCCGAAGCCGCCTTCCTTGTCGTCGAACGAGCGCGACAATTGTTCGTAGGCGGTTTGAAAAAACTGATTGTCGATCTTGGCAGTGGTTTCCGCCTGTGCGTTCTGCGATTCGCGAAGGGCTTCCACAATTTTGGATCCCTGCTCGGCAATTTTTTCATGGCCTTGCTTCCACGCCGCCGCGATTCGTTCCAATACCTTCGTAAAACCGGGCTGGCCGTATCGGTCTACTGGCGGAAAATATGTTCCCCCGACGAACGGTTTCAGATCGGGCGTGAGCCAGACACTCATCGGCCAACCGCCGCCCCCGGTTGTCGCTTGGACGAAGGTCATGTAAACGCGATCGACATCGGGCCGTTCTTCACGATCGACTTTGATGTTCACAAACTCGCGATTCATGATCGCGGCCGTCTCTTCGTTTTCGAATGACTCGTGTGCCATCACGTGGCACCAGTGACAGGTCGAATAACCGATCGAGAGAAAGATCGGTTTGTTCTCGCGACGGGCTTTGGCGAATGCTTCTTCGCCCCACGGATACCAATCGACCGGATTATGCGCGTGCTGAAGAAGATAAGGCGACTTCTCGTGCGCGAGTCGGTTCGTATGCACCTGGTTAGCCGGTTGAATTTCCGCGACCATGGGAGTTGGTGTCACTGATCAGCTTAACGTGAGAACGCAAAAGCGGAAGCAGTTGTAGCGGCGCTCGCCGCAGCGAGCGCCGAATCCAATAAAACAGGCGGTCGCCGCTGCGACCGCCTCTATATTCTCGCAACAACAATGGATACCGCCCAGCTCGCTTTCCTTTGTCTCGCCATCGCCATGATCGCGTTCCTTTATTCATCCGTCGGGCACGCGGGCGCGTCGGGTTATATCGCGACCATGACTTTGTTGGGACTTGCCGCGACCGTCATTCGACCGACGGCGCTGGTCCTGAACATTCTCGTGGCAACGATCGGTTCGTTTCAATTTTGGCGGGCCGGTCATTTCTCTTGGAAATTATTTTGGCCATTCGCGCTGCTCTCGGTTCCGGCCGCATATCTCGGCGGTTATATCCAGCCCTCGGCTTCAATTCTAAGAATCTTGATCGGACTGGTGCTGCTTTTCTCAGCTGCGCGATTGATCTTTCGCCGTGGCGATCCCGCCGAAACGGTCGCTCCATCGAAACCAACAGCGGTCGGAGTTGGAGCAGGCTTGGGATTTCTGTCGGGCCTGACCGGGACCGGTGGCGGAATTTTTCTCACGCCGCTCCTTTTATTCTGCCGGTGGGCGCATATTCGTCAGGCGGCGGCGGTGTCGGCCGTGTTCATTTTGGTGAATTCAATCGGCGGACTGGTCGGATATTTCACGGCAGTTCGCTCCCTTCCAGTGCTCGGACTTTATCTGGCCATCCCAGCCATCATTGGTGGTGCTATCGGGTCACATTTAGGCAGCCGACGTTTACCCGTCCGCGCGATTTCAATTCTCCTCGCGATCGTCCTCGCGATTGCTGGAACCAAACTAATTTTTACGAGGTGACAATTCTACCTTCGGCGCAGTCTTGGGCGACCACGGATTCACCTTCAAATCGGAGTCAGTGATTTTCTCTCGCGTGGCCCGTAAAACATCGACCAACGCCAAAACATCGAGCGCGTGATGCCGCGGACCGAATCTCGACAAGTTTTTTTCCGCCAATTCGAAGAGTTTAACGGCCGGGCGCAGACGCCGGCTGTGCTTAGCGTGTGTTGGGTGTTCGAAATTCTTTTGGAGATGGACGAAAGCGCCCGCCGCCTGAATCAGTCCTTTGAAGAAATTGTCGTCTTCGGTGTCGCTATTGAGCCAAAGCTGTTCCAGCACGTCGTGCGCTTCATAGTAACGTTGCTCGTTCCAGCAGCGAAAAAACGCGCGGTAAAATGGATGGGTCGCTACGTCGCCGGAAGGATTGACCTCGTCGCCCTCGAGCTCGCGGACAAACTGCGAAATCCTCTCGCCTTTGCTCATGGAGGGCTTAATTTCATCATGCCTCAGATGATGGGCAAACCGACTTTTCCGGAGGGTCACGAAAGCGTTCGGGACCGCGGCCAAGAATGACGCCGGTTGCGCTGGGAATCGTTCTCGTCGCCACCGCCGCGCTGATTTTTGTCTCGGCGCTTTTTTCCGGACTGGAAACGGCGCTTTTTTCGCTCCGGCCGCACCAATTACGGCGGTTGGAGCAAAATCACCCTGGGCTCGTCAATTTCGTCCAACTTTTTCGCGACAAGCCCCGACGCGTCCTGAACGTGCTCCTGCTCGGCGATGGGCTCGTCAAAGTGCCGCTGGTCGTGCTTTGTCTTTTTTTACTTTGGCGCGGGCCGCTCGCCGGACATCTGCCGCAATGGGTCGCCGCGATTCTGATTTTCGCAATCGTCGTCTTACTCTGCGATCTGGTCCCAAAACTGATCGCGCTCGCAGCGCCCTACCGGCTTTCCACCGTCGGCGCTTTTGTGCTCCAGGCGTCCGTCGGCTTACTCGATCGCGTCGGGCGGATACTCGAGAGCGTTAGCACGGCGATCGTTGATCTCCTCACACCGCAGCGTCTTCGCACGCGTGCGCGCTTAAGCGACGAAGAACTCGAGACGCTCGTCGAGATTGGAGAGGAAGAAGGGACGCTCCACCAAGCCGAGGGCGAGATGATCCAGGAGATCATCAAGATGGGCGACAAAACAGCGAAGGATTGTATGACGCCGCGAGTCGAAACGTTTGCTCTGGCGGACGATCTCACAAATGAACAGGCAATCGCGCAGTTAAAAGAGAAACGCTACCGCCGGGTTCCGGTTTACGCCGACACGCCGGACAACGTCGTTGGCATCATCGACGTCAAACTGTTCCTGCTCGATTCGTCCGAACATTACACCGAGTCCTTGCTGGCGCCGTCGTTCGTGCCGGAAACGATGCACGCGCTCGATCTGCTCAAACTTTTCCTGACCCATCCGCAATCGCTCGCAATTGTGGTCGACGAATTTGGCGGCACCGAAGGAATTATCACCATGTCGGACATCGTTGAGGAAATCCTCAGTGGCGCGGCGCCGCCCCGCGGAGAGGTCGATCTTTACATTGAGCCGCTTGAAGATGGAAAGTTTCTGGTCAGCGGTCACGCGCGCCTCGACGATTTGCACGAGCATCTCGGCTTTGAATTGGAAGCGGACGGAATCGACACCATCGGCGGTCTGGTCTTCAACCGGCTCGGCTATTTGCCACAAGCCGGCGCCAAGATCGAATTGCCGCGACTGGCGGTCACGGTCAGGCGCACAAGTCGAAAACGAATCGAGGAATTGCTCCTCGAAAAGACCACCTGCCTCGAAGATCAACCGGACGCTAACACCGCCGCCGCATGAAGGATTTTTTTATCATCGGAGGTTGCTGGGCGATTTCGTTTCTCTTCAACGGAATCGAAGCGGGACTGACCTCAATCGATCCAGTCCGATTGCGTCATCACGTAAAATTGAACCGGCCGGCGGCGGTCCGACTTGATCGATTATTGAAGACACCGGAGCGGTTGCTGGTCACGGTTTTGCTGATCACAAATCTCGCCGACATCCTCGCGTTGTTTGTGATGACGCGATTTCTCGTTTCCAGATTTGCTGCGACGGGCTTTTTCCTGGCGGTACTCGTCGCGTTACCTGTCTATCTTTTCGTCCTTAGCGTTTTGCCGAAGTCGCTCTTCCGTCGGTTTCCTTTTCGCGCGCTTTCTCTACTCGCCCGCCTTCTTGAAATAGTAATGACAGCGCTCTGGCCGATCGTGGCAACTGGTAAACTCATTGGCCGCCTCTTTTTGCCAGCGCAAAAGAAACGCGCTCGTCTTTTCGCTGCCCGCGAGGAATTGAAACAGATCACGACACAAAGCGAACGCGAAGGTTCTCTCACGGCGACCGAACGCGCGATGATCCATAACGTGGTCGATTTTCAAAACGTGACTGCGCGCGATGTGATGAAGCCATTGTCGAGAGTCGCCAGCTTGAAGCCGGACTCACCGATCGAAGATGTATTCCGCGTCAGCCGTTCGACCGGGTTCGATCGCTTACCCGTGATCGGCGCCAACGGCGATGCGGTCGGTCTGGTGAATGTGGTCGATATTTTGCTCGATAGAGATCACCCGCAGTCGATCAGCCGCTATATCCGGCGAATGGTCACGGTCCAGGAAAGTGAACCGGCCGCGCGCGCCGTCCAGCGATTGCGGGCTGCGCGGCTTGGCCTGGCCGCGGTCGTCGATCAAAAAAGAAATTTGATCGGTGTCGTCACGAGTGAGGACCTGATCGCGCGATTGGTTCGCGCATGAAATTATTGTTAGCCCGGAGCTGCGTCCGCAAGTTTCGCGATTCCGTCGCGCTTTAATCGGAACACAGTCCAATCGTCCATCGGCTTGGCTCCGAGCTTGCGATAAAATTGGATCGCGGGCTCATTCCAATCGAGCACCGCCCACTCCATCCGTCCACAGCCGCGGTCACGCGCGATTTTCGCCAGATGAATCAGTAGGGCGCGGCCATAGCCTTTGCCGCGATCTTCCGGCCTAACAAATAGATCTTCGAGATAAAGTCCCGGCCGGCCGAGCCAGGTCGAGAAATTGTGAAAGAAAACCGCAAAGCCGACTGCCGTTTCATTTTCAAACGCGAGCAAAACTTCCGCCGCCGGTTTTTCGCCGAACAAAACTTTGCTCAGACCATCTTCGGTGGCAGTAACTTCGTTCGGCGCGCGTTCGTAAGTCGCAAGAGCCCGAATCAACTCAAGAATGATCGGAACATCGGCGGCTGTGGCCAGGCGGATCGCGAAATTCTCGGTTTTCATTTCGACACGGGGTTGAGCTGGTAGATTTTAAACTCCGGGGTCGCGGCCACGAGCGATGACGTGGCCTCCAGATGTTGTCGGAATTGAGCGTAGTAATCGAGCCACCACGAAGTGTTTGAAGTGAACACAAGATAACCTGCGCCGCGGTTTCTCAACCCTTCAAGATCGACAATTGCCTGCGCGCTATCTCTTGGCTCGCCATCGTAGATCCCGTTCTTCTCCAGAAAATGCCAGCCTTTGCGTTCGGCATAATACAAAACGGTCGGGTCGCCGTTATCGGCAGCGGCGACCAGCGCGTTCGACGGCGTCACGGCTTTTAATTTCAATCCGGCATCGCGCAACGGGGCCGCGCTCGGTCGATAAAAGCCGCGCGCATAGACGAATACGGAAAAACTGAAGAGTGCAGCCAACAAAATCGAAAAAGCAATTTTCGCCGCCTGACTGGAGATTTTCGAGCCGACAAAAACGCACGTGACACCCGCGAACACGGCGGCAATCGGGATAAGCGGTAATTGATACCACTGGTGCCGATTTCCGTAACCAACGATGACGATGAACAAAATCATTGCCGCGAGCCACCAGTGAAACATTCGCGTAGCGTCCCGCGGCCGCGGGATCGACCCATTCGACTGACGCTCAGGGCAGGTTCTTGTGACCAGCACGCCGACACCACCCAGAACAAAAACAAAAGGCGTGAGCGTCGAGGTCACGATTTCCTTCACGATTTTCAGATACCACGCCGCGGACATGATTTGAACTCCCCCGGCTCCAAAAAAGTGATGCGGATAAAATTGCAACGCGATTTGGTAGGCATGCCCGTACCAAAGCGCGGATGGCAAAAGTGCAAGCGCGCCAAAGGACCACAGGGAAAGATTTCGAAATGCTGCTCCGAGCCGGAGTGGCGGTATACTGAAACGCTGAAATGCCAGGCACGCGAGCGGCGCACCGATTAAAATGCTCGGCAGTTTGATTAAAATCGACAGCGAAATCGCGATCGCGGCTACAAAAAATGACGTCGATCTTGCAAGCGATTCCCGCGCGGACTCCTCGATCCAGCGTTGGAAGAAATACAAACCGATGATGGAGAGCGCAAGCGATGGGATGTCCGGCATAAAACATCGGCCGGCCATGATTCCGAGTGGCGCAAAGCTGTAAAAGAAAAGCGCCCAACTCGCAGCGGTTTCTCCGAAAACATTGCGGACCAACAAAAAGAAGAACGGTAGCGAAAGCGCGAATAATATGACCGCTTGGACGCGTCCAACCCATTCGTGGACGCCAACTATTTTATAACAGATCGCGGCCAGAAACGGCAGAACCGGAAATTCCGTCCCGACGTAACCCGGTTGGTCTCCCGCCCAATCGATTTGCGGCCGGGCAAAATGAAAACCGCCCTGGAAATAATTTCGCGCAATCGCGGCGACGTCGCCCTGCCGCCAGCTCCAGTTGTCGATGTACGGTTGATTGATGCCGATCAATCGAACGGCCACGGCCAGGATCGACATCAAAATCGCCAGTCGCGTCGCCCGTGTCATGGATCGCCTCTTGACAAAGCATCAGGGCAAAGTCAATCGAGTAGCTGACCCGGAATGAAAACACTCGTTTTTGCACTTACGCTCGCGCTCGGCTTCGCTGCAATCGGATTGCGCGCGCAGGATGAGCCAAATTTGATCCCGGACGTGGTCGACCCGGCGAAGTTAATTCCCATTTTACCGGACGCGCCCGCCGGCTGGACCGCGGAGAACCCCGAAGGCTCGAGCGACGACGTGGGCGGATTCAAGATCACAAACGTTCATCGGGATTATCGGAAAGGCGAAGGCGCTGACGCGCCGACCGCTGCGATCAGCATTCTGGATTCAGTGGCGAACCCGGATTACGTGGAAGCGACAAGCGGAGCCTGGAAGCAGAGTAGCGAGACGCCCGAAGGTTACGGCAAGCCGGTGACGATTGATGGGAATCCCGGCCGCGAGGATTACGATAAAGAACAAAAGCACGCGACGCTTTGGGTCATGGTCGCGAAGCGCTATTTCGTCACAATCGAACTGCAAAAGCAGGACCCGAAACAATTGCAGGAATGGATCAAACGGGTCGACCTGAAAAAACTGGCGGAGATTAAGAAATGAAGATGGATCGGCCGCTCCGCGGGCGATCCTAAAAATTTTGCGGCTTCTCCGCCATTTGAAATATCGAGGTCCGAGCCGGACTGCGATGAGGGCATCGGCGGTTACAATTGCCAGTTCTCACTCGTCACTGGTCACTTTTTTTGGCTGCTTCGCCCGTCATCTCCACAAAGCGCACCGGTAAAATCGCGCGCTGCGCCAGTTCGCCGTTCTTCTTTTCCAGCAGATAGAGCTGTTGATCCATCATTCCGCTGCCCACGGGAATGATCATGCGTCCGCCTTCTTTGAGTTGTTGCGTCAGTGGTTGCGGCACTTTGTCGGGCGCACAGGTTACGATGATCGCATCGAACGGCGCGACCTCCGGCCAGCCTTGATAGCCGTCGCCGGCTTTCACGTGCGCATTTTTGTAACCGAGTCGCGCGAGCCCGGCCGAAGCGTCCTTTGCAAGCGGCTCGATGATCTCAATCGTGTAAACCTCTTTGGCCAATTCCGCGAGGATTGCGGCTTGGTACCCTGAACCAGTCCCAATCTCAAGAACCCGATCGGTCGGTTGCAAGCGCAGCTGTTCGGTCATGTACGCGACGATGAATGGTTGCGAGATCGTTTGATCGTGACCGATCGGCAACGCGCTATCGGCGTAACTTTGAGGCCGCATGTTCTGGGGCACGAATTCTTCCCGTGGCACTTTTGCCATCGTCGCCAGAACGCGCTCGTCATGAATCCCGCGCGGTTTGAGTTGCTCCTCCACCATCTTTTGCCGTTCGGCCGCGGCCTCCGAGGTAGATATCGTTCTTTGATGGCAGCCAGTCGCCGCCAGAACCACCACGATCAGCCATTGCCAAATTCGTGTCATTCCAAAAAATATTCGCACCAGGCCGGGACGAAAGATGCAGTTTGTTATCAATTGTTGGCTCTGATTTGAATCTACAAATTTCTCGTCTCCTTCCGGGCCTTTGTGGTTAATGCACCTATGCGCCATCAACGATCTCTTTTCGCAAAGATCCGCGAACGCGCATTCGCACCTGTTGATATCGCGTCGATCGTTTTCTTCCGCGTCGCATTCGGTTTGGTGATGGTGGCAGAGGTTGTCCTGATGCGTAACCAAATTGCCACCTACTGGATCCAGCCGCGGTTTCTATTCAAGTACTACGGGTTTTCCTGGGTTCATCTCTGGCCCGGCAATGGAGTCTACATTCATTGGACCGTGTTCGGCGTCCTGGCGGCATTTATAGCTGCCGGATTTCTCTATCGCATTAGCGCCGTGCTTTTTTTCCTCAGCTGCAGCTATTTCTTTCTTCTCGATGAAGGCCGGTATGTAAACCACACCTACCTGATGTGCCTTTTTGGGTTCCTCTTGATTTTCATTCCGGCCCACCGCGCGTTCTCAGTCGACGCATGGCTGCGGCCTAAACTTCGTTCCCAGACTGCGCCGGCCTGGGCGCTGTGGTTGCTCCGCGCCCAAATGGCTGTGGTCTATTTTTTTGCTGGCATAGCAAAGGTTTCGTCGGATTGGCTCCACGGCGAACCTATGCGGGCCTGGCTGACGCACATCATCCATTCACCGTTGATTGACAGATTTTCCCACTACCGATGGACTCCCTATCTTGCGAGTTACGCCGCATTGCTGCTCGATTTGCTAGCCGCTCCGCTTCTTTTGTGGCGGCGTACTCGTCTGGCGACCTTTTGTTTGGTCGTTTTTTTTCACATCCTCAATGAGCAATTCTTTCCAATTGGCGTTTTTCCCTGGCTCGCGATCGCTGGAACTACAACTTTTCTCTCACCAAGCTGGCCGCGTCGGATCATGTCCCTCGTCCGCCCCACCGCCGCGTTGCTATCAATCAAAAAAGTCGCACCGCTTCCTCATAAAAAGCAGATCCTAGTATTTAGTTTCGTCGCGACTTACGTCGCCATTCAAATTTTGGTGCCGTTGGCGCACTTCTTCTATCCCGGCGGCATCGAATGGACCTACGCAGAACATCATTTTGCATGGCAAATGATGGTTCGCCGCAAAAGCACGACCGCTTTTTTTTACGTTACCGATCCTAATAACGGCGAAACGTATCAAGTGAAGCCGCGCGATTACCTCGATCCCCGCCAGATTGCCCGCATGGGGTGGAGGCCGGACATGGTGCAACAATTCGCCCGTTACCTCACCACTGTCATGCTTCGAGCCGGCCCCGAGCCGCTCAAGGTGCAAGTGCGAATGTTCGTCTCCATCAACGGTCGAAAGCCGCAATTAGTTTTCGATCCAAATGTCGATCTGGCCGCGGAGCCGCATGTTTGGGGCCGGCCGCGCTGGCTTCTGCAAATCCACGGACCGCTTCCGCCGGTTGGCCAGGATTTTACTCAAAATCTTTTTGTCACCAGCTCCGAAGGAGATTGATTCTTTGTCGGTCCTAGGCGAATCCCTTCTTGCGCGACAAATTCTTCGTGTCCTTCATCTGCTTCGTGGTTAATTTCACCGGCCTTTCATGAACGAAGATCGCAAAACTTTAGAACAGCGTGCGCAGATGACAGACATCGAGCGTCTTCGTCATTCGGCATCCCATGTTCTGGCCACCGCGATCTTAAAAATCTGGCCGGAAGCGCAGTTCGCTGCCGGTCCGCCGGTCGAGAACGGTTTTTATTACGATGTCGATCTTCCGCACCGCATTTCGCCGGACGATTTCGAAAAAATCGAGGCCGAGATGAAAAAGGAGATCAAAGCGAACCATCCGTTCGAAAAGATGGAGGTCTCGCGCGACGAAGGGCTGGCGATGGGGAAAAAAGGACGGCTCGCCGCGCTGAGCGATCGGCCTCAGCCGAGCAAATTTAAGATCGACATCATCGAAAACATTCCGCCCGGCGAAAAGATCTCGCTCTATCGGAATGGCGACTTCATCGATCTCTGCGCCGGGCCGCACGTGATGCGCACCGGAAACATCGGCGCGTTCAAGCTCACTAGCGTTGCCAGCGCCTATTACAAAGGCGACGAAAAGAATCCGCAGCTTCAACGCGTTTACGGCACCGCGTTCAAAACGAAAAAGGAACTCGACGATTATTTCGCGATGCTCGAGGAAGGGAAAAAGCGCGACCATCGCAAGCTCGGGCGCGAACTGGAAATATTTGTCTTGGACGACGACGTCGGTCCCGGTTTGCCAATGTGGCTGCCGCGCGGCGCCGCGATCATTGACGAGCTAGAGAAACTTGCGCGAGAAACCGAGTTCGCCGCCGGCTATCAACGTGTCCGTACTCCGCACATCGCCCGTGAAATTCTCTATAAGAAGAGCGGACACCTTCCTTATTACGCCGAATCGATGTTCCCGCCGATGCAGTTGAAGCGCGAAGGCAAAGATGTCGATGTAAAGAGACAGCGTTTCGAAGCGCTAAATGCAATTGTCGAAGCAAAAAAGGAAACGCCAGAACAGTATCGGGAATTCAAAGAGCTCCAACACGAATTGCTCGACTCCGACAAATACTACCTCAAGGCGATGAACTGCCCGCATCATCACAAGTTGTTTGCGGCGGTGCCGCGGAGTTATCGCGATCTGCCGCTGCGGCTGGCGGAGTACGGGACCTGTTACCGATACGAACAGAGCGGCGAGTTGTTCGGGCTGATGCGGGTGCGCTCGATGCAAATGAACGACGCGCATCTCTATATGACGCCGGAGCAGTTCGAAGCGGAGTTCAACGGCGTGAACCAGATGTATCTGAATTATTTCAAGCTCTTCGGGATCGAGAAATATCTGATGCGTTTCTCGACGCACGATCCGACGAAGCTCGGCCAAAAATTCGTCGATGAACCGGAGTTTTGGAAACAAACCGAAGTGATGACGCGCAACGTCTTAAAGGATTCGGGAATCAATTATGTCGAGGTTCCCAACGAAGCCGCGTTTTACGGACCGAAGATCGACGTCCAAGCGTGGAGCGTGATTGGCCGCGAATTTTCGATTGCGACCAATCAAGTCGATTTCGCGCAGCCGCGCCGGTTCAATCTCGTTTACAAAGACAAAGACAACACCGAGAAGACACCGCTTTGCATTCATCGCGCACCCCTCGGCACCCATGAGCGATTCATCGGATTCTTAATCGAACATTACGCCGGCAATTTCCCGCTGTGGCTGTCGCCTGAGCAGGTGCGCATCCTCACGATTGGCGACGACGCGAAGCTGATCGATTATTCGATGTCGATCTTAAATGAGTTGCGCGCGCATCAAGTTCGTGCCGAGATCGAGAAGAGCACCGATCAGATCAACGGCAAGATTCAGCGCGCCGAGCAAATGAAAGTTCACACCATGTTCGTAATCGGTAAACGCGACATGGAAGCCGACGCCGTCAGCGTCCGAATTCACGGTAAAGGAAATCTCGGCGCCAAACCGCGCGCAGAAGCAATCGCAGAGCTTCTATCGTCGATCAAAGAACGCCGCGCTTGATTTCGGCTGGGCGAAACGGCATCGAATCGTTTAGAATTTTCGAATGGATCTCCCCAGTTCCCTGAAGAAGCATTTTGGCTACGACGAATTTCGGCCATTGCAGGAGGAGATCGTAAGCGATGCACTTGCGGGTCGCGACGTGTTTGCGTTGATGCCGACGGGCGGCGGGAAATCGCTTTGCTTTCAATTGCCGGCGTTGTTGCGTGATGGACTGACGATTGTGATTTCACCGCTCATCTCGTTAATGAAAGACCAGGTGGATGCCCTGCAAACGAGCGGGATCGCAGCGACATTTCTGAATTCGGCGCTGGATCGACATGAAGCGGTCGAGCGGTTACGCGGATTGAATCGTGGTCAATACCGGATGCTCTACCTCGCGCCCGAGCGGTTGATGCTCGACGGATTTTTGGAGCGCGCTCTGAACTGGAACATCACTCAGATCGCAATCGACGAAGCGCATTGCATCAGCGAATGGGGCCACGATTTCCGGCCGGAGTATCGTGAGTTGAAAAAACTGCGCAGACATTTACCAGATGTGCCGATCATGGCGCTAACAGCGACTGCGACCAAGCGGGTACGCAAAGATATTGTCGATCAATTGCATTTGGACAACGCGCGATGCTACGTCGCGAGTTTTAATCGTCCGAACCTGACCTATCGCGTCGTTCCGAAATCATCGCCCTACGAACAAGTGCTCACGTTCATTCGGAGCCGGCCCAACGAGAGCGGAATTGTTTATTGCGCGAGCAGAAAGACGGCGGATTCGTTGGCGACAAAGTTGAACGACGATGGAGTCAAAGCGAAGCCGTATCACGCCGGACTCCAAGCGAAAGAGCGGACAAAACATCAGGAACTTTTTCTGCGCGACGACGCGCGCGTGATCACGGCGACGATTGCGTTCGGAATGGGGATCAACAAACCGAATGTCCGTTTTGTTGTTCATCACGATCTGCCGAAGAACATCGAAAGTTATTATCAAGAAACGGGACGGGCCGGGCGCGATGGCTTGCCCAGTGAATGTGAGCTGCTCTTCAGCGCGAGCGATGTCGTGAAACAACGACGCTTCATCGAGGAAAAAAGCGAACGCGAGCAGCGCATCGCGCGGGAACAACTGCGCGACATGATTCATTACGCCGAAACCCGCGACTGCCGGCGCGCAACGCTACTGAAATACTTCGGTGAGGAATTTCCGGCCTCATGCAATGGCTGCGATAATTGTCTGGAGCCGCGGGAAACGTTCGATGGCACGGTGCCAGCGCAGAAATTCTTGTCGTGTATTCAGCGTGTGCGGCAAAAGAGCGGGTTTTCTTTCGGCCTGAATCACATTGTCGATGTTCTGAATGGCGCTGATACGGAACCGATTCGGCAGCGCGGCCATGATCAACTTTCAACCTACGGCATTGGTCAGGATCTAAAACGCGGCGCGTGGCTGGCGATCGGGCGGGAATTGTTGCGACTCGGATTGGTGACGGCGGCACCGGGTAGATTCGCGACTCTCGAACTGACCGAGGCCGGTTGGGCGGCGTTGCGGGAGCGAAAACAGATCACATTGACCAAGCCATACGAGGTCCAGGAGAAAAAACGATCGAAACGTCGTACCGGCGAAATCGAATGCGACGAAGCGCTCTTCGAAAAGCTGCGGACTTTGCGCCGCAAACTCGCCGACGAACGCGATGTGCCCGCCTACATCATTTTTTCCGATGTGGCGCTGCGCGAAATGGCACGCGCTTATCCGACGACGACGGCCGAGTTCGGTCGAATTCCCGGCGTTGGTCAGCAAAAGCTGCGCGATTTTGCGGAACCGTTTACGACAGCAATCGCGGAATATCTTGCGAAAAGATCCAGGCAGTCTGCGAAAGCCATCGAAGCCTGATCAATTATTGTTTTTCTCCTTCCATGCGGTTCGCCGGCCGCGCAGGGCCCATGGACGTCCTGGCATGGACTTTCCTGGCGGCCAATTTCGCTGTTAGTCTTGGATTGACGTTTCCTATTCACCGGCTTTAACGACTCAACTCCATGCGGCGGCATTTGCCTTTTCTTCTGATCCTTGTCGGAATGGCGATCGTTCGTTTCGTCATTTTGTTCGTCTCGCAAACCCACGTCACTAGTGATGAAGCGATCATCGGGTTGATGGCGAAACACATTCTCGAGGGCCGCTATTTTCCATTTTATTTTTACGGCATCTCCTACAATGCCTCCTGCGCATGGGAAGCGTACCTTGCGGTTGTCCCGTTCGCGATCGCCGGCGTCGGGGTGGTCGCGTTGAAGATACCGACGGTTTTGTTGTCACTCGCTTGTCTCGCGCTCTTTTACGCGATGACAACGCGGCTCTACTCCATTCGCGTGGCGACATTGGCCAGTCTCATCTTCGCGCTCTGGCCGGGATTACTGAAGTGGCACTTCCAGCCGCGCGGTTATGCATTTTACTTTTTGTTCATTCCGGCGCTGGTGATTTTGTTTCTAATCATCGAAAAGGAAAAGGTCCGGCGCGCGCGCGACTTTCTTTTCTTCGGACTCGTCTGCGGCATCGCCTTCTGGAGCATGGAACTTCTTCTCATCACTATCGTGGCGCTTTGGGCTTTGCTTTTTCTCCGGCGCAAATTTTCCATTCAGACTTTCGCCGTTTGCGTTGGCGGCTTCGTCATCGGCTACGCTCCCGCGATTTGGTGGAACCTGACTCATTCTCTCCGGAACTGGCATTTTTTGTTTTTCGAAAAACCTGAGGCCGGCGGTCTTGCGACGCGATTCGGCTTGCAGGCCTGGCGCGAGATTTTTCTTTACGAAATGCCTAAGTTCTTTAGCGCAGAGACTGTCCTTTGGTATTACCCCGAAACACATTGGTCGGGTTACATTTTGTATTTTGTAACTGCGCTTGCCGTGGTGATCGCCGCCTGGGGCGCACTTCCAAAAATTCGAAATGCGTTCAGCTCGGGTTTTGCTACGACCGACACAAATAAAGATTTGCTGATGCTGATTTTGATCGGCGTAAGCTTTATTCCCTACATCATCGCACCGCTTCGCGTGCCGGGATATTTCCTTGGCGCGACATTTTTCATGTCGATCTTGATTGCTCGCTGCGTCAATCGTTTTGTTGGCGACAATAAAATGCTCGTCCGGACAGTGGGCGGAGCGATGCTTTTGGCAGTCCTCGTCTGCGGAGTTGATGCCCTGATCGAGACTGCCGCGCACAACCAAATCGAAACGTTGACGCTTTGTCCGAATCGACAGGATCACTGCATGATTCGGGTCCCCGGCAAAGACATTGACGCGATCAAACAAGATCTCGAACAAAACCGAATCAAAGCGGTCTGGACCACGATCTCCTTTGTTTACCCATTGATCTTTGAGACTGGTGAAAAACTGATTGCCTCCGAATCGATTTTCGGAGTCGACCGCCCGGTTTATCCGCCTTCCATCCCAAAGCCGGAGCCAAGCAACGAGGACCGAACGGTTTTCGTTGTCGAAACAAATTCGCCGTATCGGCCGGAAATTGAAACGATTCTCGCTCAAAAAGGCGGCGCGCCGCCACGAATTACCGAGCACGGTACGCTCACCGTGATTGAGCAACGCCTTGCCTCGGAGTCGCAGTGATGAAGTTATCCGAACAGAAACTGCGTTGGGCGATTGCTGGCCTCTGCCTGCTGGCTGCGATTCGCGTTTTTGTTTTTGCCGCCGCGTTCCCGTTTTTCAACAACGTAGACGAACAGGCGCATGTCGACCTTGTCGTCAAATATGCGCATGCCAAACTGCCGCGCAGCATCGAACCTTTCGCTTCCGACGCGGCGCTCTGCTTCGCGGTTTACAGCACGCCGGAATATTTCGTTAAACCGGAGCAGTACGGCGGACAGTATCCGCCGCCGAACTGGCTCTTACCGCGGGAACAGCTGCAAAAAGTCCTCGACGACGAAATTCCCTTTTGGGAGTCGCGATTGAATCACGAATCGGGCGAACCACCTCTTTATTACGCGCTCGCCGGCGGCTGGATGAATGTCGGTCACATCGTTGGCCTGCGGGGATTGCCACTGCTCTACTGGGTGCGTTTTCTCAACATCGGGCTCGCAGCCGCTCTCGTTTGGATTGGCTTCGCCGCAACAAGATCGACATTTCCGAACAATCAATTTCTGCAGCTCGGAGTCGCGATCTTGCTGGCGGTCTGGCCGCAGAGCGCCTTCTACTCAATTCAGGGTGACGCGCTGTCGCCACTTTGTTTCGGTATCGCGTTTCTCGGACTCACTAAGCTGGTGCAAAGCGAGCGCCCCGGAATTGTTGTCGCCGTTTGGACCGGCCTGGCCATTGCCGCGACTTGTCTTATCAAAACGAGCAATCTTCCGCTGCCACTGGTCGCAATCGGCGCGATCGCGTGGAAGATTTTTCTCAGCCCGAGGAACGGAAGTCTTCGACCACGCTTAATCACGCTCGGCGTCTTCCTTTTGTCACTGGCGGTGCCGCTCGGGATCTGGTTGGCGTGGAATCATCACAATTTTGGCGACCTGACCGCGACCAAATCGAAAATCGAATTGTTAGGGTGGATCCGAAAGCCGTTTAGCGAATGGTGGTCGCATCCGATCTTCACACTGAACGGCATCACGGAATTTTGGCCGGGATTGATCGCGAGTTTCTGGCGCGGCGAATTTGTCTGGCACCTCCAGCGAATGGCTTCGACCGCGGCCGACGCGTTCTATGCAGTTTCATCCGCAATTATAATTCTCGCGACCGGCGTGCTCCTTTTGCGACGCCGATCGAACCCGGGCGATCAACGATTGATCCTAGCGGTCGCGCTTCTGAGTTTTTTGTCGATCGTCGCGTTTCTCGTCGTCTTATCGATCAGTTTTGATTTCGGCCAGTGCCCGTACCCGTCGCGCGAACATCCCTATTTCACATCCGGACGATTGTTGGACGCAGCCGCCATTCCTTTTTTCCTATTGTTCGTCTACGCCATTGATCGGTTCAGCGGCTGGACAAAACAGCAATGGCTACGATGGACATTGCTCAGCGTCACTGTCCTGGTCGCGGTTGTTTCGCAATTAGAGGTCAACGCGCCGGCATTTTCCAGCCGGTACAATTTCTTTCAGCACCAAACGCCCTAGCTGCGTCGCGGCTGTTTATTTGCGTTTACGTTTTCGGGTCGGCAGATTTTTGCGCTTGGTCTTGGCCACTCTCCGAAGTTCTTTTCGGCTCATCGATTTGTACATGCTTCTCGATGCGCCGCGCAGTGATGATTTCGACCGCTTACCGCGCTTAGCCGCTAGCGCCGCGCCCGCCGCCATTTGTTGTTTCTTTGATCTTGCTGGCATAGCAAGAATGTTTCGCCGCCCGCAGGCGAAACGGATTTACTCAAGCCGTCGCCGATTGTCTCCAGAAAAAATAAACGGGCACGCCCGTCAGCACGAGCAACATTCCGATTCCTGAAGTTGCCGGCGCGAGGAAGGCAAGATCGACAATCAGCAAAGCGGCCAGCAACATCGACACAATCGGCACGGTTGGGTAACCCCACGTCCGATACGGCCGCTCGGCCGCGGGAGCTTTTCGTCGCAGAACAATCAGCGCGAGGACCATCAGAAGATAAAAAATCAGATCGGCCGAGACAATATATTCGAGCAACTGGGTATAAACATTTCCGTAGACGAGCTTGTGCGTCGCCGCGTTTGTCGTCACGGTTCGCGGCAAAGTCAGAAGCGCCGTCCAAATTCCCTGAGCGACCAGCGCAGCGGCCGGAACATGCTGGCGGTTGGTCGTTCCAACTTTGTTGAAGAATAAACGGTCCCGCGCCATCGCGAAATAGACGCGCGCGCCCGAAAGAATCAGTCCGTTATTGCAACCGAAGGTGGAAATCATGATCGCTGCGGCCATGCACATCGCGCCCGGATTTCCGAATGCCGACTTCATTGCCGCGACGGCGACCCGATCTTGGGGCGCCTGCTGGATTTCCGGAAACGACAAGAGCGCGAGATAGGAAACATTCGCCAGCACATACAAAACCACGACGATGCCGGAGCCGATCAAAAGCGCGCGGACAAGATTTCGCCCCGGATCGCGCACTTCACTGCCCAGAAACGTGACGTTGGTCCAGGCGGTTTGGGCAAAGATCGGACCGATCATCGATTTTCCGAAAATCAAAACGAGCGCCAGGCCGCCCGCGAAAGTGAAACCCGGCTGCGCAATCTGCGGACTCCAACCGTTCGCCCACGAGTCCCACCATCCCGATGTTCGGGCAGCGCTCGTCGCGCTCCAACCGAGCAAGAGCCCGACGACAACAACTCCGGCAAGTGCGGCAGTTTTTGCAAAAGTGAATGTATTTTGCACGAGCGTGCCCAGCTTCAGCCCGCGCGTATTCGTCCAGGTCAACAGCGCGATCAACCCGATCGCGGTCAATTGTTGAGTCGATAAACTGACGGCGTATCCGCCGCCCAGCAAAATCGGTTGTTTTGTGAAAAGATAATTGTCCGGCGAAATCGCGCTGACAAAAACGCCGAGAAATTTAGCGAACGCGATCGCGACGGCGGCAATCGTTCCGGTTTGCACGACCAGAAACAGCGTCCAGCCGTACAAAAATCCCATCGCCGGGCCGTAGGCTTCGCGAAAGAAGACATAAACACCGCCCGCACGCGGCATCATCGTTGCGAGCTCGGAACAGCAGAGCGCTCCCGTCATTGTAAGCAAACCGGCAATTACCCACCCGAGCAAGAGCCATCCCGGCGCGCCGCTCAAACGCGCCGATTCCGCCGACGTAATAAAAATACCCGAGCCGATCATCGACCCGATCACGATCATGGTGGCGTCGATCGGCCCAAGTGCGCGAACCAAACCGCTCGGCTGCTGGTCGTTGCTCACTTGGAAAACTTCGGCGCGCGAATGCTGACGCCTTCGCTCTCGAGACGCGACTTTAGAGCGCGGGCGAAATCTACCGCGCCCGGCGTATCGCCATGAACGCAAACCGTCTCGGCCCGAACATCGACATCCACGGCGTCGACCGAGCGAACTTTGCCTTCACGCAACATTCGAACAACCCGCGCAGCGGCTTCTTCAGGATCATGTAACAATGCGTCCGATCGCGTCCGCGGGACAAGTGAGCCGTCGCTCAAATAATTTCGGTCGGCGAAGACTTCATGCGCGATTTGCAGTCCATTTGTTTTTCCCGCTCGTGCGAGCGCGCTATTTTGCGGCGCAAACAGAATCAGGCTGAGATCGACTTTGGCAACTGCGCGGCCAATGGCATCGGCGAGCTCCTGGTCGCGCACCGCCATATTATAAAGCGCGCCGTGCGGTTTCACGTGATTTGGCTGGACGCCGGCCGCTTCGGCGATCGCTTGGAAAATCCCAAGTTGATAGACGACCGCGTCGAAAACTTCGCCGTTCTTCACCGGCAGCTCTTTCCGCCCAAAATTCTCGCGATCGAACAAGCTGGGATGCGCGCCGACAGCGACCTTGCGGTCGCGCGCCGTTTCAATTGACCGGCGCATTGTTTCGGCGTCGCCGGCATGAAAGCCGCAGGCAATGTTGGCCGATGTGACCAGCACAAGAAGCTCGTCGTCGTGCCCTGCGCCTTCGCCGAGATCGGCATTTAGATCGACCACCAGGCTCATTTAAAATGGGGCTCGAGTCCGCGACGGAATTGTTCCAGGTTTCGCTCCCGTTCGAGCAATAGCGCGTGCGCATCACGAATCGAAACTTCACTGAAACGAATTCTATTGCCGGGACACAACTGAGCGGCGATTGGAAGATCGACCGTGATCACGTGCGCGATCTTTGGATAGCCACCGATGGTTTGGCAATCATTCAGAAGCAGAATCGGTTGGCCGTTCGGCGGAACTTGGACCGTACCCGGAGCCACCGCCTCGGATAGAAGATCGACGTCTTCACTCCGCTCGAGACGCGGACCGTCCAACCGAATTCCCATTCGGTCGGAATCCGGCGAGACGAAAAAGCCCTCACTGCTGAAGTGTTGAAGCGCTGATTCAACAAAGCGACCGGAATCCGCGCCGGGAAGGTAACGCAAGACCGGCGATCGCCGAGCCGGACTCGACCAATCGTGCGGCGGTTTCCAGCGCGCGATTTTTTCAGTGCGCAATTTTTCGATCAGAACTTTTGCGCGAGGCATATTTTCGCCGAGCGGAAATTCCTCGCCATCACGCACGGGCCGCCCTTTTACGCCGCCAAATCCGGCTCTCAAATCCCCGGAGCGACTACGAAGCACTACTGGCACATCGATTCCGCCGGAAATCGCGAGCCAGGCGCGGCATCCGCCCGCCGGAGAGTCGATCGAAAATTCTTCGCCCGCGCGCACTAAAGCCGGATGACCCGCCGGCAACGATGTTGACCCAATCCGGACGTCGAAGTTGCCGCCACTCCAAACGACAATTCGGTCGTCGGCGAACCGCAGCCGCATGCCGCCGAAAGTAATTTCGAGACCGGCAGCTGATTCTTCATTGCCGGCGAGTAAATTCGCGACCCGCAATGCGTGTGGATCGAGCGCGCCGCTGAGCGAAACACCAAACTCCCTAAGACCGGCGCGTCCCAGATCTTGAACACTCGTCAAAAAGCCAGCGCGAACAGCCGTCGCATTCACTTCGTCGCTCTTTCGAACTCTTCACGCGTGATGGAGCGGAAGCGGACGCGGTCTCCAGCACGCAAAAGCACAGGCGGATTTTTTTGCGGATCGAACAATTGCAGCGGCGTCCGGCCAATCACGTTCCAGCCACCGGGCGATTTGATCGGATAAATTCCGGTTTGCCTTCCACCGATCGCGACCGAGCCGGCCGGAATCTCTTTGCGTGGAACATCGCGCCGCGGCGTCGCGAGCCGGCGCGGCAAACCGCCGAGAAAGGGAAAACCGGGCGTGAATCCGACGCAATGAACCCGGTAATCGGCTCCGCAATGAAGATCGACAACTTCTTTCCAATGAACGCCCGCGTTCCGTGCGACTTCATCGAGGTCGAAGGCGAACTCCTGGTCATAACAAACGGGAATCTCAATTGAATTGTAGCCGGGGACGTTGTCCCCGGCCTGCCTGCGGTCAGCCCCGAAAGCCTCCGGGGCGACTACAGATTTCAGGGCTTCATGAATCCGCTGTTCAAACCATCCAAAAACATTTTCGACCGGCGCGCCCGCGTCAATCGCGCCGATCGGATCACAAAAAAGCGCCACGGTGGTGTAGGCTGGCGCGAGCTCAACGACGCCGCGAATTTGCGCAGCTTCAAGCGCACGCTTCGTCGCGAGCACTTTATTTAAGGCGCCGGTTGGAGCGTCGTAGAAATTTTCAGCGACACGAATTAGCAGCGCGGAATCTCCGAGCGGCGTGATTTCCATGAAGCAATCGGATCAGCTTTTCTCCGGCGACACTGCTTCCTTAACAGTCTCGACGTGCTCTTTGATCTCGTGAACACGAGGGTGAACTTCTTTGATCAAATCATGCTCGGCCTGCGAGATCTGTTCGATGCGCTGGGTCATGTCGTGCAACTCCTTTAACATCGCATCCTGACGGGCTGAGATGCGATGCATCCACCAAAAACAGACGCACCAGCAGCTAAGTCCAACCCAGGTAAGAACGAAAAGGACCATGTCACTGCGCCGTCGCCTCGATCTCGATGTTAACGGTGACGGTTTGACTAATTCCAGACATACTTTCCGCCGCCTGCGCGAACATCAAATTGAAGTCGCGACGCTTGAGCGGATCCGTCGTCACGCTCCAACGCGTTCGCTTGCTGTCACTCGCTGAGGTCAGCAACTTCACATGCAGCGCGATCGGTTTGGTCACTCCATGCATCGTCAGGTCGCCAAGAATGTCCCCCTCGTGCGGACCGGTTTGTTTCACACTGCGGCTTTTGAACATGATGTCGGGATATTTCTCGATGCTGAAAAACTCCGGGCTGCGCAAATGATTATCGCGTTTCACGATTCCGGTATCGATGCTGCGAACAACGATTCGTGCGGTGACTGAGGAATTTTCCGGATGCTCTCGGTCGATCTCGATTTTGCCATCGAATTTAGTGAACTTTCCCTGCGTCGTGCCGAGAAATTGATGAACCGAAAATCCGATCGTCGAATGCGATTGATCGAATTTATAAGTTTCGTTCGCTAGCGCGATCGAACTCAAAACGGCGATGGCAGCGACGGCAGCGACAATTCGTAATCTCATGCGGTCCCTTTTGCCTTGCCTTTCGCCTCGGATGCGAGCGTTTTCAAGAGCGGCGTGCGCGAGAGCGGCAATCTCCCAAACAAATTCCCCAGCGCGAAGGCCGGGTCGGCTTTGACACTTCTTTGTCCGGCGGCTGCCGGATGCACGCCGGCAATGCGCGCCAACTCAGTTTCGAAATGTGAAATCGCGCGCAAGTTTGGATCGTTGGCGTCAAGATAACCAAAGGCGCGACGCAAGAGCGCAAACAACTCTGGCTCGTGATGATCGCGCTCGGTACAAATCTCAATCAGTTCGACAAAGTAAGCGGCGGCTTGAGTGCGGAGATAATTTTTGCGGATGCCGGGGAACGGGTTCTTGAGGACCACTTCGGTCAGGGTGTGCAGGGTCGATTTGCGACTGGGGACGATCGAGATCTCCGTTTCGAAAAAAAGATCGAGCTTGCCCGCGAACGGAGTTTTCGCCCGGCGCGCACCTTTGGCCATGGTTTGAACGCAGCCTAACGACTCGGTGCACCAGGAGACAATCAGGCTGGTGTCGCTAAACTTGCGTTTGCGCAGAAGGATCGCGGCGGTGCTTTGCACGCCACGAATTTAGCACAGCTTTTAGTGGCCGATCGGTCCGACGAGAATGTTGACTTTGAACACCACCTGGTCGGCAGTTAAGTCGAGGTTGGCATTTCTCGGAAAAACAGGACCGCCACCTTCCATTTGGTGCTCGGTGACATCGCCCCAGTCGATGTGTTTGTACTCCACGCCGACGCTGACAATATCAGTCAGCTTGTAATCGGTCCCGACGCCGCCATACCAGCCCGTCAGGACGTCTCCCTGGGTATGCATTTTCCTGCTGACAATTTCGCCAATGAAACTTTGTCCCTGACGCGGTCCAACGACCGTTCGATTGTGCGGCGCATCTGTAGCCGGCTGGCTTGTGCCGAGACCGTCACCAACAAAGCCAAAGAAGCTCGTATCGGCTTTTCCCCAGGAAGAAAAGTGAGCATCCGTGAACGCGGCTCCCCCGGTTCCATAAAAAAGCAAGCGGTTCCAGCAAAAACCGATATGGCCGCCGACAAATCCATTCCAGGTCGTTTCCACCATCCGCCTCAAACCGAAATCCGTTTCGGCAGTCACGTTTTGCCCTTCGGTGATCAAGAAAAGCTCGTTCTCCTGGAAGGCGTGGAATTTGCCGCCGGCGGTGCTCCCGTTTCCGATAAAGCTTCCTTCAGCGCCAACCACGAAGTGGCCAAACTGAAAATTGAACCCAGTTTGCCCGCCACCAATCGTTTCAGTGTCGGTCTCGTGATGTCCCGGTGTATGAAACGTGGCGAAGGTGTCTCCTGTTTCGCCAGGCTCGCCGATTAAATCGTAGAATTGCTCGGTCAGATCCATGTCGGTCGCATGTTTGCCGATATCGAAATGCGGCGCGGTCGCGACCATCGGTTCGGCGCCGATGATGTTGTTCTCAGTCTGGGGCGGATCACTGGCCGATCTTTATCCGAAACGGTCGATTCTGATCACGACCCAGACCGCGCAAATGATCTGCGCGTTTTTGCTCGCGATTGGAGTTTGGGCTGGATTCGCCAACGCCACGTTCATTGTCATCGTGGCAGCGTTCAATGGCATCGCGATGGGGTTTGATATGCCCGCGCGACAAGCGTTCACCGTTGAGATGACGAGTCGCGAAGATTTGCTCAACGCAATTTCGCTCAACAGCTCGATCGTCAATGGCGCACGGGTGATCGGTCCGTCGCTCGCGGGATTAATGATTGGCGCCGTTGGCGTTTCGGCATGCTTTTTATTCAACGGTCTCAGTTTCGTCGCAGTTATCGCGGGTTTGTTAATGATGCGACTGCCGATTTTCGAGCGGAACATCGAGATCATTTCGCCGACGGAACATGCCTGGAATGGAATCGTCTATTCGTCTCAACATCCGCGCGTGCGCATGATTCTGCTGTTGTTTCTGGCAGTCGGAATTTTCGGCTGGTCTTATATGGTAATCATGCCCGCGTTTGCGCGCGACGTGCTCGGGCGCGGTGCGGACGGTTACGGTGTCTTGATGTCGGCCAGTGGAATCGGCGCGTTA
Organism: Verrucomicrobiota bacterium; assembly: GCA_003220055.1. GTDB lineage: Bacteria > Verrucomicrobiota > Verrucomicrobiia > Chthoniobacterales > UBA10450 > AV40. The sequence goes on from QHRF01000080.1 coordinate 48,945, forward strand.
GTCGGCGCACTGATCGTGGCAACGTTCGGACATCAGTTCACGCCACGAAAGCTCGCGCTCGGCGGTGTCTGGTTATTTTCCGCGGCGCTACTCGCGTTTTCGTTCACGCGAAATTTCTACCTTGCGCTCGCATTTCTCTTCATCGGAGGGTTCGGAATGCTCCTATTTTTCTCGACGACGAACACGGTGCTGCAAACCATCGTGCCCGACGATATGCGCGGCCGCGTCATGGGCGTGTGGTCGCTCATTTTCGGCGCCATGATCCCCGTTGGCAGTCTTGAAGCCGGCGCCGTTGCGCATTGGTTAGGCACTCCCTTCGCGCTGGCGTTAGGCGGGATCATTTGTGCGATATCCGCCCTCGTGGCGCTATTGGTGATCCAACGACGGGAAGCGCAACTCGCTCGAGCATGAGTTGCAGAGGCGCTTATACCAAGCGCCTGTTATTAGTTCGGCGTTCGCCGCGGCGAACGCCGCTACAACAACCTATCGATTCAGGATATGCAGCGCCCGCTTCTCCACATTCATCGCCGCTTCTTTCACAGCTTCGCTCAAAGTCGGATGCGAATGACAGGTCCGCGCGAGATCTTCAGAACTGCCGCCAAATTCAATTACTGAAACCGCTTCGGCGATTAGTTCCGACGCCGCGTGCTGCAAAATGTGTGCGCCAAGAATCCGGTCGGTTTTCGCCTCGGCCACAAATTTGACGATTCCATCGAGGTCATCATTCGCAATTGCGCGAGCGTTGGCGCGGAATGGGAATCTCCCGACCCGATAATCGATCCCCTTCTCTTTCGCCTGGTCCTCAGTCAAACCGACGCCGGCCAGTTCCGGATTGGTATAAATGATTCCGGCGATCGCGTCATAATTAATATGGCCATCTTTGCCGGCGATCCTTTCCACACATGCAATTCCTTCGTCTTCGGCTTTGTGCGCCAGCATCGGGCCCGCGATTACGTCGCCGATCGCGTAAATGCCGTCGACATTCGTCTTAAAATGCTGGTCGACTTTGATCCGCTTCTTTTCGTCGAACTCAACTCCGACTTTCTCCGCGCCGAGACCTTCGCTGAACGGTTTGCGCCCGACCGAGACGAGCACTTTGTCGGCTTCGAATTTCAGTTCTTCATTTCCTTTGGTGGCAGTCGCAGTGACACGGCCATTGTCGATCTTGATCGCGCCGACCTTGGTTTCGAGATGGAAGGTAATGCCTTGTCCGGTTAGCGATCGTTGAAGCAGGTTCGACAACTCGAGATCGAAGCCGAGGGCGATCCGCGGCAAGAATTCGAGAATGGTCACTTTGGAACCAAGCCGGGCCCAAACCGATCCAAGCTCGAGACCAATCGCGCCCGCGCCGATGACGAGGAATTCGGGCGGCGGTTCTGTGAAAGTAAGCGCTTCGGTGCTGCTGACGATTGTTTTGCCGTCAAACTTCGCAAACGGCAATTCGATCGGCGCGCTGCCAGTCGCGATGATGATGTTTTTGGTTTCAATCTCCTGTCCCGCGCCTGCGGGATCCGACGATTTGACCGAAACTTTTCCGGGCGCGGTTATTGTGCCGAAGCCTTCGAACGTCGTCACCTTGTTGGTCTTCATCAGCGCTCGCACGCCGCCCGTAAGCGTTTTCACGACCTTCTCCTTTCGCTGCTGCATCTTATTAAGATCGACATCCACGTTGCCGATGACGATGCCGTGTTTCTCGGCTTCCTTTTTTGCAAACATCAAATGATCGCTCGAGGTCAGGAGCGCTTTGCTCGGAATGCAGCCCACGTTCAGACAAGTACCGCCGAGATCCTTGTCCTTCTCGACCATGGCGGTTTTGAGGCCGAGCTGTCCTGCGCGAATCGCCGCGACATACCCGCCCGGTCCTGAACCAATGATGACGACGTCAAATTTTTCCATATATTCGCTATGTCATTCTGCGCAGAGCGAAGAATCTTTGGCCATTTCTCCCGTCTGCCATGGGCGTGACAGAAAGTGAAACATTAAAAATCCAGCGGGAGCTTCTTTGGGTCCTCGATGCATTCTTTCACTTTAATCAGGAACGACACGGCTTCCTTGCCGTCAATCGCGCGATGATCGTAACTGAGCGCGAGATACATCATCGGGCGCACTTCCACCTTGCCGTCGACCGCGGTCGGTCGCGGCATAATTTTGTGCATACCGAGAATTCCGCTTTGCGGTGGATTCAAAATCGGCGTGCTTAAGAGCGAGCCGTAAACGCCGCCGTTTGAAATCGTAAACGTGCCGCCGGTCAAATCCTCGATCTTCAATTTCCCTTCACGCGCTTTGGTCGCGTAGTTCGCGATGTCGCGCTCGAGATCGGCGAACGATTTTTTGTCGGCGTCGCGCACAATCGGCACCACCAGTCCGCGCTCCGTTCCAACAGCGACGCCGATGTCATAGAAATTGTTTTGGATGAAATCCTCGTCTTCGATCCGTCCGTTGACCACGGGCACGGTTTTGAGCGCTTCGACGGACGCTTTGATGAAGAACGACATGAACCCCAGCTTCACGGAGTGCTTTTTCGTGAACGCTTCTTGCGACTTTGCGCGCAATTCCTGAACCGCGCTCATGTCGCATTCGTTGAATGTGGTCAGAATCGCGGCGGTGTGCTGCGCCATCACCAGCTGTGCTGCAATCTTTCGACGCAACGGCGACATTTTCTTTCGGACAAACCGTCCGTCATGCGATTCTCGATTTTCTGTAGTAGGGGAAGCAGTCTGCTTCCCATCGGCTGGGACGCTGATAGCGTCCCCTACAGTCTTGCTTTTGGTTTTGCTCGCCGCTTCGAGCGCGTCCGCTTTTGTCAGGCGTCCGTCCGGACCGGTCCCTGAAATTTTCTCCGGGTCGAGATGTTCTTCGTCGACAATACGACGAACAGCCGGCGATAGAGTCCGAGCCGGACTGGCAGTTTTCGCATCGGCAGATTCTTCTTTGGGAGGCGCGGCCGCTTGCGCCTCGGATTTTGCAGGGGCTTTCTTCTCTGCGGGCTTGGCTGCGGGCGCTTTTTTCGAGTCGTCGATGGTGGCGACGACTTCGCCGATTTTTACTTCCTGACCTTCAGGAACAATCGGGTCGAGCACGCCGGATGTTTCGGCCGCGATCTCAGTCGAAACTTTGTCGGTCTCAAGGGTAAAAAGCGCGTCACCGGCATTGACGAAATCGCCGGATTTCTTGTGCCAGACGGAAACGATTCCGCTTGTGATCGATTCACCGACAGCTGGAATTTTTACTTCGACGCTCACCGCGCCTAACTAAGCGCAGAAAAAACGCGCGGTCGAATCAAACGTTGAAACATTTGGCGTGCGGTCATCCTGAACGAAGTTGTAGCGGCATTTGTCTCAAACGCCGAATAATAAACAGGCGCTTGGCAAAAGCGCCTCTGCAACGCATTCAAACCTTGAAGGCGTCGGCGACGACACAGGCTTGTTCTCGCTTGTGTCGCACGAGCGAGCCGACGGCAGGGCTCGCGCTGGCATCGCGACCCGCATAGGCGATGTCGCGTTCGAAAAGTTTACGCAAACGCGGCTCAATGAAACTCCATCCGCCCATATTCTCCGGTTCTTCCTGGCACCAGACGATTTCTATCGTTTTCGGAAAAGCTTTCATCATCGATTTCAATTTCGTTTCGTGCAGCGGATAAAGCTGTTCGATTCGAATGATAGCGGCGTTATCGACCTTGTTTTCCGCGCGGTAATTGACGAGGTCGTAGTAAATTTTGCCGGAACAAAGAATGACGCGTTTCATTTTGTTGGCCGGTCCAACTTCGGGAGAACCGAGAATTTCCTCGAACTTGCCACTGGTAAATTCTTTCGCGGGCGACGACGCAAATTCGGCGCGCAATAAACTCTTCGGTGTCATGATCACGAGCGGCTTGATGAAGTCGCGTTTCATTTGCCGGCGGAGCAGGTGAAAGTACTGCGCCGAAGTAGTTAGATTGCAGACCTGAATATTGTCCTCGGCACAAAGTTGAAGAAAGCGTTCAAGCCGGCCGCTGGAATGTTCGGGGCCCTGGCCTTCGTAACCGTGCGGCAGGAGCAAGACGATCCCGCTCGGCCGCTGCCATTTCGATTCCGCGGAAACGATGAATTGGTCGACGATGGTTTGCGCGCCATTCGAAAAATCGCCGAACTGCGCTTCCCACAGGCAAAGCATGCTCGGATAATCGAGCGAATAACCGTAATCGAACCCGAGGACGGCGGCTTCCGAGAGCAAGCTGTTATAGATGCAAATGCGCG
>QHRF01000107.1 GCA_003220055.1 Verrucomicrobiota bacterium
ATAGTAAATGAACATGCCTTCACAGTTTCTTGTGAATCGGGTGAAGAATGCGCTGAAACTGAGTTTGTCTGGTCCGTCAAGATCGTGGAAGCAGCGCACGCCCTGCAGAAAAAGCACTGCAAACTCGCGGCTTTCCTGCGCAGATTTGACCAGCTCGTTCCACTGGGCGGTCAGAATATTGATTCCCGCGCGGCGGCGCTCCTTGTTCTGCTCTCGAATCTGAACAGCAAGGTAAATCAACGAGGGAATGACACCAATGGCCGCGACCACTTGCCCGATCGCAGAAAGCATTTCCCAATTCATGAGGACGGTGTCGTAGGCCTAACGAGATCAAGATGAGCCGCGTCGCCGAGGGCGCAGCGGGCTGCAGATCAAGGGTTGAACTACAAACGAGCTCATAACTAAGTGGGGCGGCGTTGGCTCCATCGGTGGGTTAGGTCTTTTTGTGTTCGGGTTCAGTGTAGCGATCGTATACCGTCGGCTTTCTTCCTTCGGCAATGATGCCGTCAACGAGCTCACGAAATCTTGCAGTATGCCAGTGCTTCCGTGTAGCCCACCAAGCCTGCGTACCGGGATATGCGATCAAATCGGCCGTAGTTTGCTCGAAAGTCTTCCATAGCTCTGAGGGAAGCGCTCCATCCAAGTAGAACAGATAAAGCCCTTCGCTAAGAACAAAAAGCCGCCCAAGGGCGGACCCAAACCTCAGCTTTTCTACTGGATCGAGCTCTTCAAAAGATCGAAGACCGCGAAGATGAATTGCCGCGAGATCGGCGTTGTCGGACATTGACTTTCGAAAGTCGGTCCAGTGTGCCATTAGCATGCTCGCGGCTGCACGTTGGCTCTCTTTGCCCTGATTCCTAATCTGGATTGCAAGATAAATCAGCGAAGGGATTCCGATCAGCACAGCGATCAACTGCCCGATAGCTGAAAGCATTTCCCAGCTCATATAAATTGTGCAGACCTAACGAGAATTAGACAAAAATTTTCGTCTATTTCGGGCTGAGGGGGGACATCAGAAAGGATTTGTCTACGTCAGCGGTCGCGCTCGCCGCGGATGAATTGTTCGACGCAGCGGTAGGCTTCGTCGTCAGTCATCTGGACGGGCGGATGCTTGGAGAAATAGGCTGAGGGTGAATTGAGAACGCCGCCGATGCCGCGATCGAGCGCGAGTTTGCAGCAACGGATCGCGTCGATGGCGATGCCGGCTGAGTTGGGCGAATCTTCGACCGAAAGTTTCAAGTCGATCTCCATTGGCACGTCGCCAAACAGGCGGCCTTCAATGCGAATGAAGGCGATCTTGTTGTCGAGCTGCCACGGGACGTAATCGCTCGGGCCGATATGAATGTTCTCGTCAGCCAAACGCTCGTTCATGACCGATTGGACCGCTTCAGTCTTGGAAGTTTTCTTCGAGGTCAGCCGGGTCCGGCTGAGCATGTTGAGGAAATCGGTGTTCCCGCCGGTGTTGAGCTGATAGGTGCGCTCGACTTTCACGCCGCGCTTCCGGAAAAGATCGACAATCGTGCGGTGGAGCACGGTCGCGCCCAATTGCGATTTGATGTCGTCGCCGATGATCGGCAAATTTTTGTCAGCAAACCGTTTTGCCCAGACCGGGTCGCTCGCGATAAAGACAGGAATATTGTTCACAAAAGCGACTCCGGCCTCGAGCGCGCAGCTGGCGTAAAACCGCGCGGCCTCATCGGAGCCGACCGGCAGATAATTGACCATGATCTCGGTGGCGGAATCTTTCAGCTCGGAAATGATTTGTTCGCGGGTGGATTCCTTCTCCAACGGCAAAAAAGTGCGAAGCGGATCGTGTTCGGCCATGTGAGGCGCGAAACTGTCGAAGACGCAGCCCATTTTCACGATCGCGCCGGTGAGATTGACCTTATCGCGAAAGACCTTGGTGCAATTGGGCGGCGAAAAAATGGCTTTGCTGACGTCGAGCCCGACTTTGCGGCGGTCGATATCGAAGGCGGCGACAACCTCGATGTCTCCCGGGCGATAGGAGCCGATTTGCTTGTGCATCAGGCCGACGGCGGTGCCGTTGACCGAGGAACCGTGGTAAAAGTTGATTCCCTGGATGAGGGAACTGGCGCAATTGCCCACTCCAACGATGGCGATACGAATCTTTCTCATGGGAAAAAAGAAATCCTACCCGCAGCGGTGCGCTTGGGGCAAGATGCAATGTGGTAGGTTTGACTCTGATAAGTTTGAAGGCATTAAGGTCAAGGCGGGCAGTGATATGTAAGGTCTCGTCCGAGGAGGAAACCCTCGCCCGATTTGAGCGTGGAAAGTGACGCAGTCAGCGCTAGCATGCAAGCAATTTTGAGGATGCTCGTTAGGAAACACCGCTCCGCCGGCCACCAAATACTCATTTTCGTCGTCGCTTTGCTCGTCATCGGCCTTCTTGCCCAGGCGCGAGCCGACCTCGCGAGTTATGAGATCGAACAAGGCGTCGCCCTGGCCGATGCCCAAAACCCGGAGATTATTATTGCGCGCAAAAAGGTGGAAGGGGCGCATGGCGGATTGATTGAAGCGCGGTCGGGTTATTTGCCGTCGGTCATTTCGTCCGGATTCGCCGACAAGCGACAAACGCAAACCGATACCCGCCTTCGCCAGGAAGATTACAGCGCTTCGGTGCGAGCGCTTGAAAATGTTTACACGGGTGGGGCGGTTTCCAACCAGGTGGGCATTGCCGAGTTGATGATCGAAAAGCAGCGGTGCGAGCTGGAAGAGGTGCGCAACAGAGTGGCGATGGATGTGCGGGTTGGGTTTTACGATGTGCTCTTAAACAGAGCCAAAGTGCGGGTGCGGGAAAATTCGGTGCGCGCTCTGGAGGAAGAATTGAAAACGCAGGAGGAACGATTGCGCGCCGGAATTGTTGGAACGTTGAACGTCGGCCGCGCCCAGGTGGCGCTGGCCAACGAGCAGCCGGAGCTGGCCAATGCCAAAACCCAGCTGACCAATTCGTATCTTCGGCTGGGTGAACTTTTCGGAATCGATTTCCGCTCAAATCCGGACCAGCCGCGTTTCGAAGTCGCGGGACAATTGCAATACGCAGCCCTCCATCCCGACTTGAACGAATGTCTCGGCCGCGCCGACGCGAACCGCGCCGAAATCAAAGCGCGCCAGATCGACGTCGAAATTGAAGATCGACAATATCTGGTCGACCGAAGTGAGCTTCGTCCACATGTTCAGGTTTTTTCAGGGTACGAAGTTTACAACGAGCGCGATCCGCTTGTCGGACAGGAATTCAATCATGGTTATTTGGTCGGTGTAAATGCGACCTGGCACCTTTTCGACGGTTTTGCGACCAAAGGGCGAATGCAGGCCACGCACTCGCGTCGCGAAGCGGCGGTGGCAGCGCTCGAAGCCGCGCGGCGCGCCGTCGCCTCCGAAGTGAGGAGCGCGTTTCTCGATCTTCAACAAGGCGAGACCGTGCTCGAAACGACAACGAAAAGTGTGCAGACGGCCGACGAATCTCTTGAGATTACGAAGACAAATCTCGCCGCCGGTCTGGGAACACAGCTCGATATCTTGCAAGCCGCAGCCGACGTTACTCGGACGCGGACGACGCGACTGAGCGCGATCTATCTGCACAATGTGGCGCTGGCACGGCTCGCCCGCGCGTGTGGCAGTCCTCCCGAAGCGCTCAACTTCGCCGCCAACCGATTGAAGAAGAGCCACGAAAAACAGGCGCTCGATATGGCGGCGCCGCCGGCAAAACTTACGAAGCGATGAAAGACTGCACACAGGTGGATCGAGCAGTCCCTTGCTCGATGTTAATTCGACGCGGCCGAAAACCGCTACGCTTTAGCATCGCCCGCGGAGCAGCCGATCCATCTCACTCTGCCAGAAATATAGTCAGCGTAGCGCGATTATTTTTTTGGATGGCGATCGTTTGGTTTGCACGCACGAGCGATGCGGTCACGCTCGACGGAGTTTTGAACTCAACTCTGGAAAAAAATCCGGCGATTCAGCAGGCGAAATCGAACCTCGAACAGGCGGCGGGGCGTCGACTCGTTCTTCGCTCGATCGTGTGGCCGAATTTAAAATTGAACGTGCCTGCCGGAGTCCAGGGCGGACAGCGCGCAGGTGAGAATTCGACCAAAGTATTTGGCTTCGCCCGCGGCTCGCTTACTCAACCGCTTTTTAACACCGCGATCCCGCCATCGCTGCGACGCGGAGACGTCGAAGTGTTGATCGCAGAGCAGCAACTGAATCTCGCGGTGGAGGAACAATTGCACACGGCGCGGCTCGCATTTTATTCGGCGCTTTACAATCGGGAGCTCCAATCGGTCCGCGAAAAGCAGCGTGGCCATCTGGACGAAAACGTGGCGAGCCAAAGCGATCGCTACCAGGCGGGCCTGGTCGATCGGAGCGCGTTCACCAGCGCGACAGTGGAAGCGCGCGCTCTTGATCCGTTGGTGGAAGACTCGCGGCGTGGTTACGCCGCGGCGCAATTGCAGCTCGCGCAAGTGATGGCGGTCGATCTCAATTCCAAGGCCTCGCTGCCAAATCCGGACGGCGAATTGTCGTTCGCACCGGTGGATGTAGACCTTAACAGCGAAACCGCGGCCGCGTTGGAGCGCCGGACCGACATTAAACTGGCGCGACTGCTGGTTCGCGCGGCCAATGAAGACGAGCGCATCATCGCCGCGGGTTATTATCCGAGCGCAGCCGGGAGCGTGACCGGCGATTACATTCCAGTCACCGGAATTCACCGCGAGGGTTCGACCAGTCGCACGCAGGACTTCCTAGGGTCGGAGATTCGCGAAGGCGCGGCTTATACCTGGCAGGTGATCGACAATGGCAAAGTTGGCGGCGCAGTTCTCAGGGCACGCAAGGCACGCGAGATCAACGAAGTCGAATTGCGAAAATTGGAAGCGAGCGTCGGTCGGGAGCTTTCCCGTATTCATAATCAACTGACCGGCATTGACGCGCGCCATAAATCGTTCGCGGCCGGCACCGACGTCGCCGGACAAACAGCGACCGCTGTTCAACAAAATCTCGGCAGCGGTCTGGCGTCAGAATTGGAGCATCGCCTTGCCGAAGGCAATTATTTGAAAACGCAAACCGGCTTGCTGGAGGCGAATTATCTTCACAACGTCGCCCTGGCGGAATGGGACCGCGCCACCGGGCGTTATTTCCAATTCGCCGAAGATGTGCATTAGTTGCACTCCTTGAAGGTGCCGGAGTCCAGGCGGGTATTATGGGTCGTGGGCGCGCTGCTCATCGTCATTTGCGGCGTGGGGTATTATTTTTTCATGCCGGTGGCGGAGGTGGCCACCGTCCGCCGCGGCACCGCGATCTCTGCGGTTTACGGGACTGTCCGGATCGAGCCCGCGTTTGTCGTCCATGTTCGGGCGCAGAATTCAGGATTCATCCAGCTGGCTGAAGAATTTTCGGCCGGCCGCGGCGCAATTGGCAAGAGCGTGACCAAAGGCCAGTTGCTCGCGAGCATTGCCGACGAAACGACCGCGCGGCAGTTGAAACAGGCGCAGGCTGATCTGAAGGCGGCGACCGAGCGGGCCAAGCTCCCGTTGCCGTCCGAGGAACTGCTCAAAGCTGCAGAGGATAATCTGCGTCGGCTCGAACAAGTGGTCGCCTCCGGGAATGTGCCTGCCGTCGAGTACGAAAAAGCAAAAAGCGAGGCGAACCGATTGCGAGGCGCGCTTGAAAACGAGCGGATCGAGCGAGATCGGAATCTGCAGTCGCTGGATGAGGCCCGCAAGAAACTAGAATCGCAAATGCGCAATTCGGAGATTCGCGCGCCGATGGACGGCCTGCTGACCGCGGTCTCAACCATCGACGGCGAATTGGTCGCGGAAGGAAACCAGCTCTTCACCGTCTCGTCCCGCAAAACTTACGTGCGCGGTGAAGTGAACGAGGAAGACGTGGGCGAAGTGAAGCCGGGAATGAAAGCGAAAGTGCAGCTTTATGCTTATCGCACTCAGACTTTCGAGGCCCGCGTCTCATCCGTTCAACCGGCCGCCGATCCGGATACGCAGCGTTACACCGTGATTTTGGAAATGGAAAAACCACCGGACAATTTAATGGCCGGAATGACCGGCGAGATGAACATCATCACCGGCTCGCACGAAAACGCGCTGCTCGTGCCGACTCGCGCACTACTTGTCGATCAAGCATTAGTCGTAAAACGCGGCGTCGTGCAGCGGCGCACGATCAAAGTCGGTTTTCGCACGCTCGATTTTGTTGAAGCGCTGAGTGGAGTATCAGCCGGCGATCGCGTTGTCGTTGCAGATCAGGACCGATTGAAGCCCGGTCAACCCGTGCGGCAACGGCGCGTCGACAATTCGAAAAAATCGTGACCGCACCGTTGTACATCGCGTTGCGTTTCGCAACGCACCGTAAACGGGCGCTTCTGCTGAGCCTCGTCGGCGTTGTCTTCGGGGTTGCCATTTTTATTTGCACGCAAGCCCAAACCCAGGGTTTTGCGCAGTATTTCATTAACTCAACCATCGGGAGCAGCGGCGCCATGGTTTTACGCACCAAGTTTCAGCCACGCTACGAAGGGTTGGCCGTCGCGGCAAAGAACACAACCGGTGCTACCAATCGGCGTAATTATTTCGAAGGCGTTAGCAACGTGAGCGAAATCATGCGCGTGAGCCGTCAATTCTCGAACGTCGTTGCTTGTGCTCCGGTGCTCCGAGGTAACGTGAGCGCGAGGGCGGGATTCGAAAACGCCAGTGTCGAAATTTACGGGATTGACCCGGCAGCCCAACTAAAAGCGACCGACTTGGCCACGCAAATCATCGCCGGCAAATTTGATGATTTTAGTAACAACACGAGCGCGGCGATCATTGGCTACAAGTTAGCGGATTTCTTGAATGTCGGAGCGGGCGACGCGATCCAGATTTTATCACCCGGCGGTGAATACTGGCGGTTCACGGTCGCGGCGATCGCGCGCAGTGGAGTCGGCACCGTCGACCTGAATCGCGTTTATGCGCACGCGCGCGTGGCCCAGCGGCTCCTGAAGAAGCCGTATCAAGCGTCGATGATTATTTATAAACTGCGGGATCCTTCGCGAGCGCCGGAGTTAGCCAGTCACTTCGAGGAATTGTTCCAACATCGAACGGAAAGCTGGCAGGAGCGCGAGGAAGGAAACCTGCAAATCTTTTTCACACTGCGCGTTTCGGCGGCGATCACCGTCTCTTTGATCATTCTCCTGGCCGGCTTCGGCATTTTCAACGTGCTGACCATGTCCGTCCTCTCCAAAGTTCGTGAAATCGCGATTTTGCGTTCGATGGGTTACCGGCGGATTGACATCTCCTCGATCTTCTTGTGGCAGGGCGCACTGATAGCCAGTGTCGGCTCATTGCTCGGTTGCGTTCTCGGCGCGGTCCTGACTTGGGGCATCTCAAAAGTCCCAATTCACATTCGTGGTCTGCTCTATACGAATCACTTTCTGGTTGTTTGGGATTGGCGACACTATTTTTGGGCAACGCTACTGGCCGTGGTCGCGGTCTTCATCGCCAGTTACGTCCCGTCGCAGCGTGCAGCGCACCTTCAGCCGGTCGACACGCTGCGCGGATCGAGTTTATGAACGGCGAAGTTTCTCTCAGTTGCCGCGACCTCGAGCGTTACCTCGGTAAGGAGGAAGAACGCGTTCACGCATTGCGCGGCGTTTCGCTCGATATCCAAGCGGGCAGCCTGCACGCCGCCGTCGGACCGTCGGGCTGCGGCAAGAGCACGCTGCTCTACATTCTTGGGCTGCTTGACCGGCCTGATGCTGGCGCGATCGTAATCGCGTCCGAAAATGTGTCCGATTTGCCGGATCAAGAACGGTCACGTCGGCGTAACGAGTTGATTGGTTTCATTTTCCAGTTTCACTTCCTGATGGAGGATTTCACAGCCGAGGAAAACGTCATGATGCCGATGCGGCGGCTCGGCCGGCTTCGCGAATCGGAAATGCGCGAGCGCGCGGCGGCGCTGCTCCACGATGTCGATCTTGGCGATAAGCTTCGACGCGAAAGCCGGCACCTTTCCGGAGGGGAGCAACAGCGCGTAGCGATTGCTCGCGCACTGGCCAATGATCCTCAAGTGATCCTTGCCGATGAACCGACCGGCAACCTCGATACCGCTAATTCCGAGCGCGCTTTTGAAGTCCTGCAAAACATTGTCCAGAAAGGCAGGAAAGCGTTGCTCCTGGCCACCCATAATCCAGTCATTGCCGAATCCTGTGATTGGATCCACGAGATGAAAGATGGCCGCATCACTGCCAGTCACCCACGCGGCACGCGAAATTCAGTTTTCTAAGTAACCCAGATCGACAATCGCAGGGTCAAGCCTCTTTCCACGACGTGTGTCGAGTCACGCCACCGACCGAGCGCCCGCGAAGCGTAGCCAAATCGACGGGAACGCCGCCAACAGTTGGCAGCGCGCGGCTCCGCCGTTAATCTCGCGGGCGATGGAGAACGAATTAGTGAAGCGTTCGTGGGCGCGCGAGCAAATAATTGTCGATCTTGTCCCGCGCGCAAATGGACCTCTGACTGCGCAACTGCTTTTGGAACAAAGCCTGTCGGAACGTTTCTTAATAGTGCCAGCAAATATTTATTGTGACGCGCGTTTGCTTGCCGCGCTCTGCGCGAAAGATTCGTCCACCGCGCTTGTCGATTCTAATCCGCCGGAATTCGCGCGGTCTTTAATCCGAAATCCGTGTGGGCCGACGTTGGTCATGAAAGATTTTCTTTCTGCGTTTTCGCTCACCGCGCCGTTTTTTGACGAACTCAAAGACAAGATCGACCAGGCGAAGATCGACATCGTCGACGCGGCGGCGGCGGATGATTACATCGTCAGCATGCGTCGGCGCGTGCGGCCGGTCTGTTTTCCGGCACCGCCGGAGCAGAACCGTCGCTTGGCTGAGCGGATCATTCTCGATTCCGCTCAAAAGGGAGCACTCGACTTGCCCGCGTATTTCCACGCGCCGATCGAAACCGGAATCATCTCACTTCTTTGTAAAACGCGAATCACGCCAAACCAAATTACGATTGCCGGTTTCATCATAGGATGCGGGGCAACCGCGGCGTTCGCGCTTGACCGCGTTGGGCTCGGAATCCTCGCTGCTCTCATATTTGGTATGGTCGATGGACTGGACGGAAAGCAGTCACGCGTCAAAATCGAAATGACCGAGCGCGGCGAGTGGGAACACCATCTCGATTATTTGATCGAAAATTCGTGGTGGGCGGCTATCGCTTTTCATTTGTGGCGAAGCGGCCAATTTCCGAACGTGTTCTATTTCTTCGCTTTGCTCATCGGGTCGCACCTATTGGACGAATTCGCAAAACGCCGGGTGAAAATGGCGAGGGGCCGCCTGCTCGATGACGTTACGCCGTTCGACCGCGCTTTCCGGCTGATCGCAGCTCGAAGAAACGTTTACGTTTGGACGCTGGCGTGTGGTCTCTTGCTAGACGCGTTCCCGCAAAGTTACGCGATCATCTGCGGGTGGGCTGCTTTCAGTGCTGCCGTTCATCTCGCGCGTTCCATCTGGATTTGCGATAGCGGTGTGCGCCGCTTTGTCGGCATCCGGAGTTAAGGGACGACGAAACATTGACGGAATGCGCTTGGCGCGGGCGACGAGTTCCTTGCCGAGAACCTGAACCGGCTTTTCTACGAGAAGCGAAGTACCTACTGCGCAATAAACGCCGCAACCTTCCTGGCACGACTTTTTGCGATAGTTTGCGTAAAGATCATCCAAAGTGACGTCCATGATGTGCTTGTTTGTGTGCACCATGCTGCAAATCCAAAATTTTCCCTGCGCGGAGACGAAGAATAATTTGTAACCGGCCATACACGTCCACTCGACGTGCTCGCCGCGGAGGAGACTGCGTTGGTAATTAAGGATGGCCTCGCTGGTGTGAATCTTTTCCCCGCGGCGCTTTCGTTCGATCATCGAATCGATGAAGCGTTCGAGTTCTTCACGCGGCCCGCGATCGACGCGAAAGCGACGCAAGGGGTCCGCATGCACGAGGCGAACTTCCGTCGGAATTCCGCGCGACAAACCGGTCTCGAGCACTGCGCGCGATTCGGGCAACGTATCGGCACAAATCACTCCGGTGATATGCAGGCTGATTTTTGAATCACGAAAGTAATCGAGCTTGGGCAAAATCGTCTTGAACGACTTTTTTGTAATTGGACTCGGTGTCATCCGATCAACGCTGATCTGCATGACTTGCAAGCCGGCATCTTCCAGTTCCGCGAGAAGCTTACGAGTGAGGAGAA
>QHRF01000108.1 GCA_003220055.1 Verrucomicrobiota bacterium
TTGCACTCCGACTTGCGCGTGCTCGAAACGCATTACTCGAAAAAACAACTGACCGCGTTGGAGGCGGATTTCGCGCATTGCCGGGGAGACATCGAAAAAATTGCAACGTCGGAACAGACCACGCGGAGCAAGATCGATCGTGGCGAGACCGAACTGGCCGAAGAACGGCGCGCTCTGGATAAGATCGACATCGAGGTCGCCGATATCCGGGCGGAAGCGCAGCGATTGCAAAGTGAGATTGCCGCGCACCGAAGCCGGATCGAGTTCAATCGCCAGCGCAGAGATGAATTGTCCGACCTGATCGAGCGCGCCTGCGGCGATATTGCTACCGCCGAAAGCAAACGCAAACAGCACGCGGCCCAGATTCGTGAAACCGACGCGTTGATTGAAAAAACGCAGCGGTTCCTGCAATCGAAACAAGACGAGCTGGCCAACGTAACCGAGTTGCTCGACAAGCTGCGCGCCAAACGGGAAGCCCGCCAGGTCGATCGCGAAACGGCGCGTGCTTCGCTTTCCAAGTACGAAGCGCGCATTGATAAGCTCGAGGACGAATTGGCTGGAATCACCGCAAGACGCGAGCTGACAGAGGAACAGATCCGCCAAATCTCCGTGGAAATAAAAGAAGCGGCCAAAGCGCGCGAGAGAATTGCCGCGGAAATCTCGGCGGCGCGGAACGCTACCGAAAGCGAGCAAAAGAAATTGGAACAATTGCTCGCGCATTCACAAGCCGCGGAAAAGAATCTGCGCCAGCAGCAACAACTTCTCGAAGCTGCGGAAAACGAGCTCGCGGCGTTGGAGCGCACTCTCGCCGAAAAACGATCGACCCTCGAGATTTTGCGTCAGCTTAATGCCGAGGGCGAAGGACTGGCCCAAGGTTCGCAGGCAGTTCTCAAAGGCTTGGACGATCCGGAGCGCTTTCGAGAAGCGATCATCGGTTCGCTGGTCGCGCAGATGGACGTCGATCCGAAATTTATTCCCGCGATCGAAGCGGCGCTCGGCCGGAATCTGCACGCGGTGATATTGAAAGACGCGCGCAGCGCCGAAGAAATTCTCGGGCGGTTGACGAAAAAGAAGCTCGGGCAAGCCGCGCTGTTTGTTCCGAAGCTTGGCGCTTCTGCTCACGAATCGGTCCGCAAGAGTTTGCCCAAAGGTGGGCTGGCCTGGGCCATTGATAAAATCGTCGCGCCGCGTGCAGTCGAGCCTGTGATTCGCCAACTACTCAGCGGCGTCCTCATTTTCGCCAAACTCGACCAGGCCCTCGCCTGCAAGAAAGATGAACCCACCCTCGCGATGGCAACGCTCGACGGCGAATTCGTCTCGGTGGAGGGAATTGTTTTCGGCGGGAGCAGCACGGTGAAATCCGACTCGTTGCTCGAACGCAAAATGCGCGTAGCCGGGTTGGAAAAAGAAGAGGCCGAGTCCGCGAATCAGCGCGAGATTTTCATCCAAAAACGCGATCAAGCGAAAGCGAATGTCGAAATTGCTTCGCGCCAGCTGGACGAAGCCCGCGCGGAGTATCAAAGCACGCATCTGTCGCAGTCGACTTCCGCCAACAAAATCTCGTTGTTGCAGGCCGAAGAAAAAGAAGCCGAACGCAAGATCGATAGCCTCCAATCCGAAAAGGAAACGCTCGAGCAGCAAATCCAAGCCGCCGGCGAACGCGTCGCAGAACTCGAAAGCGAATTGGATGGAGCGCGCGCTGAACTTGCGGAACAAGAGGCTGCACAGAGCGCCGCCGAGACCGACGAAAAGGGCGCGCGAACTGAGGAAGAAAAGACGCTCGAGGCTCTGAACGATTTGCGACTCGCGATTGCGACCGCGCGCCAGCGTCACGAAAGTTTGGAAGCGCAGCGCCAGCCGATGGCCGCGCGCGAGACTGAATTGGTGGACCTTATTGTAGCGCGCCGGGCCGATATCGCCAGTTATGAAAGCAAGCTCGCGGCGCAAGCGCAGGAAAGCCGCGATGCTGAAGCTGCGATCGAGGAACAAACCGCCCTCGCGGCCGACGCTGAAGCGGCCGCGAACAAAACCTGGTCCCAGCGTTCGGCCCGGCTCGGCGCGGTGCAGGAACGCGAAACCGAATTGCGCGCATTGCGCAATTCGCTGAGCGAGTTGCAAGAGAAGCGCGGCCATCAGCAAGTGCGTGAATCACAACTCCAAATGCAGATTGAAAACCTGGCGGAAAATATTTCGCGACGTTACCAGGTCGATTTGCGCGCCTTCAGCCCGGATGAAGCTGAATTTGGGAAAACATTGCGGGCGCAATTGAAACGCGCCGAAAAAGATGTCGCTTCAACGGCCGAAGCCGATCTTGCCCAGAACGAACTACAAAAGCTGATTGTCGATCTTACCCGGCAACTCGACAACATGGGCCCGGTCAATCTCGACGCCGTCCAGGAATACGACGAACTCGAAGAGCGCTACAAGTTTCTCGAGACGCAAAACACCGACCTCACCAATTCGCGTCGCGAATTGCTCGACGTCATCTCCAGGATCAACTCGACGACCCAGAAATTGTTCGCGGAAACGTTTGCTCAGGTCCGAGCGAACTTCAGGGAGATGTTCGCCGAATTGTTCGGCGGCGGCCGGGCCGATCTCTCGTTGCTGGATGAAAACGATCCCCTCAATTGCGGGATCGAGATTTCAGCAAAGCCGCCGGGCAAACAGCTGCAAAGCATTTCGCTCTTGAGCGGCGGCGAACGCGCGATGACTGCGGTCGCGCTTCTGTTCGCAATTTACATGGTCCGTCCAAGTCCGTTTTGCGTGCTCGACGAAATCGACGCGCCGCTCGATGAGAGCAACATCAATCGCTTCGTTCGCATGCTTGATCGATTCATCGCGCAGAGCCAATTCGTCATCATCACCCACAATAAACGCACGATCTCGAAGGCGGACGTGCTTTACGGCGTGACGATGGAAGAACGCGGCGTGAGCAAGCTGGTCGGAATGAAGTTGACCGCGCCTCCCGCAGGCGAGCAAACGCCGCCTCAACGCGAACCGGTTTCTTCACAACGCCAATTCGCCCTTGCCGAAAACGGGCACGGCGAGAAAAAGCAAAGCGCTGGCTCAAGGTGATAGGTGAATCGGCCGCTCCGCGGGCGATGCTAAAGTCGCGCCGAAGGCGCATTATTGGTAACATTGAGCGACGGAGCGCTCGATCCACCTTAAATTTTTTTTGCGCGCGATTGTCGATCCTGCGTAAAATTGGCCGATGCTTCAGACGGCGCAGCGCGGAAAAAAATCTTCGGCTAAGAAAGCGGCGCCGCATGAGCGATTCCTCGAGGCGTTTCGCTGGATGCTGCTCTCGCGCACACTCGAGGAGAAACTGGTCAGCCTTTATCGCGGCGGCCAGATCACCGGCGGGGTTTACATCGGTAAAGGCCAGGAAGCGGTCAGCGTCGCTTGCGGACTGTTTTTGCAAAAAGGCGACATTTTTGCGCCGCTGATTCGCGATCAGGCCGGGCGCTCCGCGTTTGGAGAGCCGATCCTCGATGTTGCGCGCACTTATCTCGGCTCGCGACAAGGGCCAATGCGCGGGCGCGACGGCAACATTCATCGCGGAAAACCGGCCGACGGTCAGCTCGCGATGATCAGTCATCTCGGCGCGATGGTTTCTGTAACTGTGGGCACGCTGATGGCAAAACGGTTTCATGGCGAAAAGAATTTCGTCGGCTTGTCCTGCATCGGTGAAGGCGGGATGCAGACCGGTTCATTTCACGAAGGCATGAACCTCGCGGCAGTCGAGCAAGTTCCGCTCGTGATCGTCGCCACGAACAATCATTACGCGTATTCCACGCCGAACGACCGCGAATTCGCCTGCGCCGATCTGGTTGATCGCGCGAAAGGTTACGGTTTTGAAGGCTACACCATCGACGGGACAGATTTGAGCACTTGTCTCGATGTCATTGGAAGTGCGGTGAAACGCGCGCGGGCGGGTCGTCCGCCGCAGCTGGTCGTCGCGTCCGTGTTGCGTCTCTCCGGTCACGGCGAACACGACGATGCGAGCTACGTCACCGATGAAATGAAGCGGCAACCGTTTGCCCAGGATTGCTTGAAGCTGGCGGAAAAGAAAATTGTCGATCTTGAAATGGCCGACGCCGCGACGCTGCAATCGTGGCGAGAGGACGCCGCCAAACAGGTGGACGAGGCAATCGCCACTGCGCAAAAGGAAGCCGTGCCTGACGCCGAGAAAGAAGATTGGTGCGCGATCTCCACTCGCGAATTGGTCGATCAACCCGAATGAGCATCACTTATCTCGAAGCGATTCGTGAAGCGCAGGCCAAGTTGTTGCGCGACGACGAGCGCGTTTTCATTTACGGCCAGGACGTGGGCGGAACTTTCGGAGGCGCTTTCAAAGCGACGAAAGGTCTGGCCAAAGAATTTCCCAATCGCGTGTTGAACGCGCCGATCAGTGAGGACGCGATTGTTGGCACTGCGATCGGAGCGGCGATGCGAGGAATGCGCCCAATCGTTGAGATGCAGTTCGCGGATTTCTCCAGTACCGCGTTGAATCAAATCCTCAATCACGCCGGGACGCATTACTGGCGGACCAACATTCCGGTGCCGATCACGATTCGGCTTCCGTCCGGCGGCACGAAAGGCAGCGGCCCGTTTCACAGCCAATCGATGGAATCAATTTATGCGCATTATCCGGGACTGATCGTGATGACGCCCGCGACCGTGGAAGACGCTTACACGATGTTGATCGACGCGGTCGCAATCGATGATCCGGTGGTTTACTGCGAGC
>QHRF01000010.1 GCA_003220055.1 Verrucomicrobiota bacterium
CGGTCGGAAACGCAGACGCAATTCCACGTTGTGCAATTCGTTGTGGATGTGCTCGATTTGGCCGCGCAGGTGATACCAGTTGAAGCGCCCAGTTTGATATTCCCAATTGACGCGATTCACTTCTCCGGAAATGTGTCTAACTTCGCGGCGCGTGCGCCAATCGGCCCCGTATCGAGCCATCTGCCCCTGCACATGCGCGAGCATGCGGTTGATATGGTTGATCTGGGATGCTGCCCCGTTGTGTCGCGCCGGCGAGTAATGCGAACGTTGGTCGTAACCGTATTCGTCCTCCTCGTGCGCAAAAGCCGAAACGCTTCCCAAGCCCAGTCCGAGCACAATGATTAACATCAGTTTCTTCATAGCGACCTCCATTTGGTTGCAGAGTTCGACGTAAGGCGTTGCCGCGCATTCGAGCGATTACGCGGAAAATTACAGAAGCTCGGCTAGAAATTTTTCGAATAATTCGAGTCCGTCGATTTTGCCGACGACTTCACGAAGTGATTGCACTGCTCTCGGAATGTGTTGGAGGAAATGTTTGTAATCTTTGACCAGGCCAAGGAATCCGTACGCACCCAAGGCCTGCATCAACCGCTGCATCGCGCAGAGCCGCAGCGTTTCCAGAAAATCGGGACTCGGCTTTTCACTGCAGTAATGCTCGAGCAATTCGTCGTGTTCGGCTTGAGTGAGTTCGACGTAGGGATCGTAAAGCAGCGACGCCAGGTCGTATTGGGCGAGACCAGGACGCATTCCCTGAAAATCGATCAAGTAGGCCTGACCATTCCGCAGCAAAATATTTTGGGATTGGAAATCGCGGTGCACCAAAACCCGGGGCAGCTTCGCTAATTTCTCGGCGACGCGGTGTAACGCCGGCAGCGTGTCCAAGTTGTCGATCGTGCCCGTTTCAATTTTAAAATAGCGGCCGAGACAGTTTTCGAAGAAATAATTCTGCTCCCAAAGGTAAAGAGCGGCATTGAACTCCGCCGGCAAATGCTGATGCATCTCGATACAGACCGATTCCGGCAGTTGATGGAGTTTGCGGACCTCATCCAAGGCCGATTCGTAAAAGGCACGGCGAACCAGCCAGGGCTCATCCCGATAACCGAATAAATCGCGCTCCCCCAGGTCCTCCAGCCAGATCAGGCCTTCGTCAGCGTCGTGATAATAAATTCTCGGAGCATGAATGCCGTGCGTCTCCAGAAATTGCGCGATCTCGACGTAGTGGCGGTTCTCTTCGCGCTCGAGGTTGTATTTTACCAGGATAAGCGACTGCTCGGACGAGCAACGGACGCGATAAAATTTCCGGTCGGACCCGCCTTTCTCGATCGGTGCAATCTTTATTTCATCGACATTGAATCGCGGAAAGTGTCGCCGCGTCTGCCGAAGAAGGAGCTCGGTTCTCATGATTCAGATGTCGATGTTGCGATGCGTGCCACTGACAGTTTTTCGGGCGCGGACAATACAGCCAATGAGCTCACTTTTGGAAGCAATTTGTGCACCCGGCCATAAGATTGTGTCCTCCAGGACAGCACCGGCGCCGACACGGCAATCCTTTCCCACAACGCAACAGCCGCGAATTTGCGCGGCCGGATCGACCATGGCGCTCGGATGAATCGGCGCCGACCAATCCGACGCTTTCACCTGTGCCGGCCGCCAGCCTTCTTTTGAAATCACGCGGTGCACTTCGAAATATTCGGCACGCGAACCAAGGTTGAACCATTTTCCCTCTTCCAGAACAACGCCGCCAATCTTTCCGCCGTGACCGATCCAATCTCCGAGAATTGGAACGAAGGAGATCTTTTGTTTTTCGGGAATGCGCGCGAAGACCGCCGGGTTCCACACCGCGATGTTGGCAAAGTCGTATTCGCCTGGAATGCCGTAGCGATTAGAAAGATCAACCACCTGGTTTTCGCGCAAGGCGATGGCCGAGCCCAGGCCGGTGTGACGCAGGGCAAGGGTAACATCGTTCCCGCGGTTGAAATGCGCCGCGATCAAAGGCTGCAACCGAATGTCGGTCAAAACATCGCCGCTATAAGTGATGAAGGCCTCACGGCCCAAATCGGCCTCGAGGTTCTTGATTCCGCCGCCGGTCTCAAGGAGCACGGGTTCGTTGACCAATGTGAGTGGAGTTCCCGAATAGCTATTTTCCGGAAATGCTTTCGCAAAAGTTTCGGGCAACCGGTGGGTGTTGATGAAGAAGTTTTGGATGCCGATGTCGATCAAATGGTCGAGCGCGAAAGTAATCAGGGGCTTATGAAAAATCGGGACCAGCGGTTTTGGCAAATCCTCGGTGAGCGGACGAAGCCGCTTCCCAAGTCCGGCGCCGAGGACAAATGCTTGTTTGATCGCGGCCATGACGTTAGAAATCGGGAGTGGCCGAGGAAACTGTTTGGCGTGGTAGCGTTTCGCAATGGAAAAACTTCGGGTTTTTCGTTCTCCAACTTTTGCTCGCTGCGGCAATTGTCGTCCTGTTCGTGATGGTCCGGCGGCAGTCGTCGGATCTCAGTAATTTTGCGCCGTACATTTTAATTCTTCTTGCGGTGCCAATCTTTATCGCTGGCAAGCGTTATCTCCAAACGAAATGCAAAATCTACGAGCTCACCAGTGAGCGATTGAAAATGCGTGAGGGCGTTTTTAGCAAAGTGACCGATACGCTTGAGCTGTATCGGGTGAAAGACATCGAGACGCAGCAACCATTTGTCTATCGGCTCTGCGGCATCGAAAACGTCCAGCTCAACACTTCGGACACTTCTTCGCCGTTCGTTCTCATCCAAGCGATCCCGCACCGTGTCGGATTGGGGGACAAAATCCGAAACCAAGTCGAAATCATTCGTCAGCAAAAGGGCGTTCGCGAAATCGACGTTGAGTGAGCGGGGTCAATTGGGCTCGGTTTTCAGCGCATCCAAACCTTTGGTCAGATCGGTTAAGGCGCGGAGACAGGCGGCTTTGTGTTTGTCGATCCAACGCTCGGAAATCTGCTTCAACGGCGCGGGGTTGAGATAGTGCAGCTTTTCGCGGCCCCGCCAAAGAGGAACAACCAGGTCCGCTTTGATCAGTAGACCGAGATGTTTAGTGATGCCTTGGCGCGTCATGCGAAGATGCCGGCAGAGCTGGTTCAAAGTCTGGCCATTTTGGAGATGCAGCTGATCGAGAAGGGCGCGCCGGTTTGGATCGGCCAAAGCTTTAAAGACAGCGTCCATATGGTAGCGAATACGCAACCAAACGGTTGCATATTTGTCCGCCCCTCGCAACTCAGCGAATGGCAGCTCGCCAACCGACCGGCCTTTATTAAACGCCTTGGCGCGATCAGTTCTTCAGGTAAAGCGTGCGGTTCCCGAAGTCGATGATCCCGTGATGGCTCCGCAGGATCTCTGCCCCGAGTAAGCCCGCCACCGGTTGGGAACCTCGGAGCAGATCGCTGTGAATCAGACCCTCCAGGTCGACTACACCAATGTCCTTGCCAACAATATCCACCGATCCGACAGAGAGCCGCTTGATCCGGGCGATTTGCACGCCGCGTTGCTTCAAGTTGACCGCAGATGAGCTGAACTCCGTTTCGTGAAGCGGAACGTGTAACCGGCGCACGAACCCGCGATTGAGCAGGGTCGCAAACGCGCCCGTGTCGACCATTAGCCGTGCCGGTGCGCCATTGATAGCCGCATCAACGTACAAATTATAGGTTTCACTCACTCGAATCGGCATGCTGCTGAAGCCGCGATATTGCATGCCCGGCGTCTTACCTGAGGATTCGGGATCCAATTTGAGAATCAACATCTGTTTCTGACAATCCAGAACGGCGCCAGTGGGAAAGAGAATATCGGCGCCAAGGATCCCATCGATTTCCGGCTCGTGAAGCAGGCGCGAGGCGCGGCCCGAACCGGAAAGATCGACAACCACGACCGGCTCATCAACGAGAGTCAACGCCCCCAGACGAAAGTTGTGCGCGATAGCAACATTGTTGAACGCGCCATTAATCTGCAGCCGCGCCGGCAGGGTCGAGCTCCCAGGAATACCAGTCAGTCCAAAATGCGCGCGACGCTTCAGCGCAATGGCACTGATCGGCGCGCCGCTATCGACGCCAAGCAGGGCCGGCTTGCCATTGATAAATGCTCGGACGAGCAGGTGGTTTTGTCGCGAACGGGTCAGTGGAAGCGCTTCGAAGCGCGGAGAAGACGAATCCGAAACACGTTGGCTCTTCGGAGCCGCCACGCACATTTCGGTCGCTGCGAACAAAATGGCGACAACAACCGAGACCATTTTCGGGAGGAGCGAGCGGCCGGGCACTTTCACGCGGCGGAGAATAGCATGGTTCCTTCTGCGCGAAAGCGCTTTCGTGATTGGCCTGGAAAAAGCTGCGTTTTAGCGTTGCTCGATTCTGGTGGGATTGATTAACTCTCCGCCAGCCGAGCGATTCTGATGTCAGCATTAGAAACAACTTTGGAGCCAGCAGCGGAGCAGAAATTTGTTCGCGGACTCGGCCTGCTCGATTCGACCATGCTCGTCGCCGGTTCAATGATTGGCTCCGGCATTTTTATCGTCTCCTCAATCATCGCACGACAGGTCGGCGCGCCCGGCTGGTTGCTGGTCGTTTGGCTAGTCACCGGGCTGCTCACGCTTATGGCAGCGCTCTCCTATGGTGAGTTGGCGGCCATGATGCCAAAGGCCGGCGGGCAATATGTTTATTTGCGCGAAGCCTTCTCGCCGCTGTGGGGATTTCTTTACGGCTGGACGCTTTTTCTCGTTATTCAGACCGGTACCATTGCCGCGGTCGCCGTCGGGTTCGCTCGCTACACCGGTGTTCTAATCCCATGGGTTTCGGAGAAGAACTATCTGATCGAACCAATTCGTTTCGGCGGCTATGCGCTCTCGCTTTCGACCGCGCAATTCGTCGGCCTGGCGATGATCGCGCTGCTCACATACATGAACACGCGCGGTTTAAATCTCGGCAAGCTTGTTCAGAATATTTTCACAACGGCGAAGACGGGCGCGCTCATCGCGCTCATTGTGCTCGGCATCATCGTCGGGGTAAAGTCGGGCGCGGGCGCGGCGAACTTCAGCGATTTCTGGACGTTGCGCGGCGGTTTGCAGGAGGTCGGCGAAGGATTGACTGCCGCGACCGCCTTCGGACTCTTCGTCGGCGTTTGCGTGGCGCAAACCAATTCGCTTTTCTCCGCCGACGCCTGGAACAACATTACCTTCACCGCCGGCGAGGTCATAAATCCGCGTCGCAACGTTCCGCTGTCGCTCGCGTTCGGCACCATTCTGGTGATCGGACTTTATCTGCTCGCTAACGTTGCGTATCTGGCCGCGCTTCCTTTCGCCGCAATTCAGAATGCGCCAAGCGACCGCGTGGCCTCTGAGACGGCCAACGTCATTTTTCCCGGCGCTGGCGCAACCATCATGGCCATTGCTATCATGATTTCGACATTCGGCTGTAACAACGGACTGATCCTCGCCGGCGCGCGCGCTTACTATGCAATGGCGCGCGACGGTCTCTTTTTCCGTCGCGTCGGCGAGCTGAACAAGAACCACGTCCCCGCGTGGGGTTTGATAATCCAAGGCATTTGGGCCGGCGCCCTTGTCCTGCCGCGCACGGTCAAGACCGACGCTGCCGGCAACGTTACCGGTTACGGCAATCTTTACGGCAACCTGCTCGACTACGTCATTTCGGCCGCGCTCATCTTTTACATTCTGACCATTCTCGGCATTTTCGTGCTCCGCCGGAAACGCCCGGACGCCGAGCGACCCTATAAAGCATTCGGTTACCCAATCGTGCCGGCGCTCTATATCGTCGGCGCGTCCGTAATTCTCTTCGTGTTGTTCATTTATCAGACCGCGACGACGTGGCCCGGTCTCATCATCGTGCTAACCGGTGTGCCGATTTATTTTCTGTGGCGAAGATCGAATGCGGGTGCGCCGTCGGACGAGCAAGGCACTTAGCAAAAGCGAACGACGAACAACCAAAAGGAAAGCGAGCACATGGCAAATTTATTCGCGAGAAAGCCTCTTGATCGGCTAATGGCAGAGGCGCAAGAGGTTGGCGAGCACAGCCTGAAGCGTTCGCTCGGGCCGATGAATTTGGTCGCACTTGGCATCGGGGGAATCATCGGCGCCGGTCTTTTTGTGCGCACAGCGGCCGCGATTGCCGATCGCGCGGGTCCATCGGTTGTGCTTGCGTTTATCGTCGCCGGTATTGGCTGCGCGTTTGCAGGTCTCTGTTACGCGGAGTTTGCTTCGATGATTCCGGTTGCGGGTAGCGCCTATACCTATTCCTACGCGACGATGGGCGAGTTCGTCGCTTGGATCATCGGTTGGGATTTGATCCTCGAATACGCGGTGGCGGCGGCGACTGTTTCAACTGCCTGGAGCGAATATGCAAATCGCGTGCTCGACTGGTTTGGAATGCGGATTCCGTATCAATGGTCGCACTCGCCATTCGAGCATGACCCAAACGGGGCGTATGGGATGATAAACATCCCGGCGGTTTTCATTCTCCTTCTGCTCACCGCGCTGCTGATCCGCGGCACGAAGGAATCGGCGTTCGTCAATGGTCTAATCGTTATCCTGAAGGTGAGCATCGTCTTGCTCTTCATCGGCATCGGATGGGGATTCATTAATCCGGCAAACCATATGCCACTGATTCCCACGCCGACTACTTACGTTACGCCGCAAGGTATCACCCATGCCTACGGCGGGATCCTTGGTATTCTCGGCGCTGCCGGTGTCGTCTTCTTCGCTTACATCGGCTTCGATGCCGTCTCGACCGCGGCGCAGGAAGCCAGAAATCCAAAGCGCGATATGCCAATCGGAATTCTTGGTTCGCTAGCCTTTTGCACGATCCTTTACGTGCTCTTCTCTTATGTGCTGAGCGGCGTTGCCACGGTCCAAGACTTTCGCTCGGCCGGCCGCGAGGCATCGGTCGCGTTCGCGATCACCAAATACATGACCGGCTACGAGTGGCTTTCGAAATCGGTCACAGTCGCAATTCTTGCCGGCTTTTCCTCGGTCATTCTCGTGATGCTGCTCGGGCAATCACGCGTCTTCTATTCCATGAGCAAGGACGGCCTCGTGCCAAAGATTTTTTCCGATGTGCATCCGAAGTTTAGGACGCCTTACAAATCGAACATGCTGTTCTTTGTTTTCACCGGCCTGCTCGCGGCATTCGTTCCGGCAGACGTCACCGGCGAAATGACGAGCATCGGAACGCTCTTCGCTTTCATGCTGGTTTGCGCGGGCGTGTGGATCATGCGGGTTCGAAGCCCTGAGCTAGAACGGGGATTCCGTGTACCGGCCGCGCCACTTGTCGCTATACTCGGGATCATCACCTGCGGCGCGATGATCTACGGCCTCGGTTGGACGAATTGGATGCGGCTGATCGTCTGGCTGCTAATTGGATTCATCTTCTATTTCAGCTACGGGAAGCGCCACAGCCGCATCAACGCGCCTCCGCCGGAGATGCCGGAGGGAATAAAGCTGAGCCGGTAGAACCGGGGCTAGCCCCAACTGCTGCCGTCGAAACCGCGCGAAGGACTGCTTGCGCCAAATCCGAGCAACGCTTCAGCGCGCCGGCGCAGACTTGCGGCCTTCCCGCGCTTTAGAAATTCACGCCGTGCGACGTCAATGTCATCGATCGACAGATTCATTGCCCTCAGAATTTCCCATTCCTCTGGACTCAACCGTGCTCGCTCCTCGTCGCTGACCGCACGCTTTTGCAAACGAGAGACGATTTCAGTCAGCGCATTTCCGTTCGATCCACGAAACGTGTCGATGACCCGCTGGAAACTGAGATGAAACGGAATCGTGGCAACATCGACATCAACACTTTGAGCCACACTTTCCGGCGGCATCGTAATCGGGTCAGATTTCGTAACTGAATTCCAAACCCCTTCTGGCCGATAATAGCCAATCTCGAGGCGATATTTTTCTCGCGGCTCTGAAACCGTCAGGTAACAGTTGCCCGCCATCGGCTCGACCGCTTCGCTCGTTTCTTCGGCGCCATCGTTTCGATAAACGCGAAGATGAACTTGTCGATCCACCGGAGCGGTATTTTCGAAAATGGACGACCAGTCGATAATCCAATAGGCGAAGAGAGTGCGCGGGTCGCGAGCGATAGCGAACAAAAGTGGAGCGCCGTAAACCCGCGGTAGTTCGATAACTTCGGGCAAATCGTTGGGAAGCTTGGGATCGCTACGAGCGAAACGCACGACCGGCCCGTTTGAAATGCGGTATCCGGTGGATGCAGCGGCCGTCTTGTTATCAGTTTCTTCCGGCATGATGTTGAACACGAATTTGGCGAAAATTAGCGAAACGAAAAGCGGAATGTTGCGCGGCGCATCCGAACATCGACAGTCGTCGTGCTGACTCCGACGTCGAACAGTGAAGCCGTACATTATTTTTAATCCCCGTGCCGGGTCCGCTACCGATCGGGAAAGAGTTCTTTCACAACTGGCACAATTGAATCCGATGGCATTGCGGATTACGCGAAAGGCCGGTGACGCCGAAAAATGGGCGCGAGCCGCTGTCAGGACAAAATGTGATTACATCGTGGTCGCCGGCGGTGATGGGACATTGAACGGAGTGGTGAATGGATTAGCGACCGACGCAAAGAACGTTCGCATCGGACTCGTACCGCTTGGAACGGGGAATGATTTTGCGCGCACACTCGGACTGCCGTTTTCGATCGAGCACAACATCGACATTCTTCGTTCTGCCCAAACAAAGCGAATCGATCTCGTTCGGGTTAAGAGCAAGCGCGCGCGATATTTCGTGAACGTGTCAGCCGGCGGTTTTAGCGGCGTGGTGGACGAAAAAATGACACCAAAGATTAAGCGGACATGGGGACCCCTCGCTTACATCCGCGGGGCGGCCGCTGCGTTGCCGAAATTACACGCATATCACACGCAGATTTTACTAGACGACGACGAGCAATTGTCTGCCGAGCTTTACAATGTGGTCGTTGCAAATGGCCGCTTCATCGCAGGCGGGTTGCCAATCGCGCCTGATGCCGATCCGAGCGACGGTTTTCTTGAAGTCGTTTTGATTCCAAAGCTCTGCGCCCCCGAAATTGCATTGCTCGCGGCCGAAATCGTTTTAGGAAAACATCTTTCGAGCAAGGCGACAGTATTTCGACGGGCCAAAAAAATTTCTGTTCGGTCGCGGCCGGGAATGTGGTTCAACGTGGACGGCGAACTGGTTGGCAACGCACCAGCACTATTTCAAATCCTGCCGCGCGCGCTAAACTTCGTTGTAAAGCGATGATCAGCGACAAAATCGTGCCATTGAAAGAACTCGCGCAACGTGCCAACAAACTGCGCGCAGCCGGGAAGAAAATCGTAGCGACGAACGGATGTTTCGATTTGCTTCATGTTGGACATATTCGCTACTTGAGTGCGGCTCGCGTCTTTGGCGACGCGTTGATCGTCGGAATCAACGGCGACAAATCGGTCCGTGAATTGAAGGGAGCCGGTCGCCCAGTTAACAATGAGAATGATCGCGCGGAGATCGTTGCCGCATTGGAGTGCGTTGATCTGGTCACAATTTTTCCGGAGGTACGCGCGACACGTTTTCTCGAACTGGCGTCGCCCCATATCTACGTCAAGGGCGGCGATTACAATCGAGACACATTGAATGCTGAAGAGCGCCAGGTTCTGCAAAAAATCGGCGCGAAGATCGACATCGTGCCATTCGAGCGCGGCTATTCGACATCCGAGTTACTGGCGCGCCTGAACAAAATAAAAAAATGAAGCCGCTTGGTCTTGGAATTCTTGGGTCGGGAAAAGGATCAAACTGCCGCGCCATTCTGGAAAGCATTCGCTCCGGAGCGTTGCCCGCCGAAGCCCGCGTCGTGATGTCCGATGTGCTGGACGCGCCGATTCTAGAAATCGCGCGAGAGTTCAGCATTCCCAATGCGTATCTCCCGCCAGGCCAATTTCGCACGCGGCTGGAACCGAACGTGGAGGCCGAGCTCGCGCAAATGCTGCGCGATGCAGAGGTGGAGTTGGTGGTCCTGGCCGGATTCATGCGCGTTTTGAAATTGCCCATGTTGCAGGCCTTTCCACGGCGAATCATTAACATTCATCCATCGCTCTTACCGAAATTTCCCGGACTGGAAGCGTGGAAACAGGCGCTCAATGCGGGCGAGACCATTACCGGTTGCACGGTGCATTACGTCGACGACAAAATAGATCATGGGGACATCATCGCGCAGCGTGTCGTCCCGATTTTGCCTAACGACTCGGCCGAAAGTCTGCACGCGCGAATCCAGGTCGCCGAACACGAATTGTATCCGACCGTGATTGCGAAGCTTTGTCGAGAAAACGATCGCCGACCCTAAATCGTCTCAGCTTTTTGGTCACGGCCAAGCAATTCTTCCATTGCCTGGGCCGATGGTTTCTGTTGGTAAAGCAGCGAGTAGACTTGATCGATGATCGGTGTCTCGACCCCGAATTTACGCGCGCACTCATGCGCGCTCTTGGCGGTTGGAATTCCTTCGGCAACCGTGCCCATGGCCGCGGTGATTTCATTTAATGAGCGACCCTGGGCTAATTGTTCGCCGACGCGACGATTGCGGCTGTGTCGACTGAAGCAGGTCGCGATAAGATCTCCGGCGCCACTCAATCCATAAAACGTTCGCAATTCTCCACCCATCTTGGTCCCGAGGCGGACCATTTCGGCGAGCGCTCGAGTAACGAGGGCCGCTTTGGAATTGTCACCTAAACCAAGCCCGTCGCCCGCTCCAGCAGCGATCGCAAAAACATTCTTGAGCGCGCCGCCCAGCTCGATCCCGACCAACTCTTCGCCCGTGTAAATTCGGAACCTCGGCGTGCCGAGATATTTTTGAAGTTCCGCGGCGCAGTCTCGTTTCGTGCATGCCAGAACCGTAGCCGTCGGCAACTCACGTGAAACTTCCGCCGCCAAGTTCGGTCCGGAGAGAACCGCGATCGTACGTTGGGGGAAAATTTCCTCCAGGATCTCGCTCATCCGCTTTCCGGTTCCGTGCTCGATGCCTTTAATGCAACTAAGCAGGACGGCGTTGGAATTAATTTTAACTTCAGCGAGTCGAGCCGCGGTTTCTCGCAACGCGGTCGATGGCGTAACGAAAACAATTAGATCAGCATCGGCACAAGAATGGAGATCACTCGTTAGGCCAATCGCTTCGGGAAGATTTACCCCCGGAAGATAAGCGCTGTTTTCGCGCGATGCTCGCAGTTCCTCAACTCGAGACGGATCATTTCCACATAGCAAAATCGCCCGGCCTTGCCTTGCCCAAATTACCGACAACGCCGTTCCCCAGCCGCCGGCTCCAATCACTGCAATTCTCTCTCGTTTCACTTTCGAACGAAGCGTGGTTCGGTTCCCTTGAAAAGTCGGGACAAATTAGAACGATGTCGCAACACTATGATCGCGGCCAGACACACTGCAAAATATAGCAGGATCGGTGTCTGCAATTGCTTCAGAAACAGCATGGTTGCGATTGTAACAGGAAGGGCGATCGCGGCGGCGATCGAAGCCAGCGATACATACCGCGTAACTTGAAACACCACAATCCAAACGAGGCAGACAACTGTGGCGGAAATCCAATGAAGGCCAAAGAGGCTGCCGAGAGATGTAGCTACCCCTTTCCCTCCCTTGAATCCGAGCCAAATCGGATAGCTGTGGCCAAGCACGGAGAAAATAGCGGCGACCGCGCCACAGAGATCGACAAACTTCGGAGTCAATTCAGCGGTCTTGGCGATCGTTACTCCGACTGCCACGGCAGCCAGACCTTTGCCGAAGTCCACCACGAACACCGGATAGCCGAATTGTTTGCCCAATACGCGCGTCACGTTTGTTGCTCCGACATTCCCGCTGCCAACTTTGCGCACGTCAATCCCGCGGATGCGACCCGCTAGGTAACCGGCTGGAATCGAGCCGAGGAAATAACCAAGTAACGCGACAGTGGTAAAGGCGAACACGTGTTGTTAGATGCCAATTTTTCCTCGAAGCAAGGAAAAAGATTCACTTTCTAACCTGTTCTTAGTTAGCCAAATAGACAAAATTGATATATCAGCTGGAGTCACACCACTAATCCGGGCGGCTTGGCCCACGGTAAGCGGCCGGACCTTCGAAAGTTTCTGTCGCGTCTCCGAGCTTAGCCCCGCAATGCTCGCAAAGTTAAATCCGTCAGGGATTCTTTGAAGATTCTTCTTCGATAGCTCCTTGTTGTGTTGCGCCTGGCGGGCGGTGTACCCCTCATATTTGATGTCAGTTTCAAGTAGCTCCCAGATATCTCCCGGAGCTATCGAGCGGACGTCGGATGCGAGATCGGCATGGGTGAAGCCGGGACGTTTTAGGAGCTGAGAGACCGGAACGCCGCCGCTCCGTGTATTATTCGCTATGGTGCGGCATTCTTTCAGCAGCGACGTTTTTGCCTCAAAGGCAGCCAATCGTCCTAGCGTAACCAATCCCAAGTCGAAGCCCTTCGGCGTGAGGCGCTGATCTGCGTTGTCGTGTCGAAGCTGGAGGCGGTCTTCAGCGCGACTCGTAAACATGCGATACGGCTCCTCGGTTCCCTTCGTTATCAGATCGTCGATAAGAACACCGATGTAGGCCTCATTTCGGCCGAGCACGAAGGCCGACCGATTTTGAACATTCAACGCTGCGTTGGCCCCAGCGATCAGCCCCTGAGCGGCGGCCTCCTCGTAACCCGAAGTGCCGTTGACCTGCCCAGCAAAGTAAAGATGCCGGACCCGCTTGGTTTCGAGAGTATGAAATAACTGGGTCGGGGGAAAAAAATCATATTCTACTGCATATCCCGGGCGCATTATCTCTGCATGTTCCAATGCCGGAACTGAGCGGACAAACTCAAGCTGAACTTCGTACGGAAGGCTGGTGGAAATACCATTTACGTAGAATTCGTTGGTATGGCGACCCTCTGGTTCCAGGAATAACTGATGCGCCTCGCGGTCAGCAAATTTAACAACCTTGTCTTCGATTGAAGGGCAATAACGCGGCCCGGTCCCTTTAATTCGCCCGGCATAGAGCGGAGAGCGATCAAGGTTGGCTCGAATTATCTCGTGGGTCCGAGCGTTGGTCTGCGTGATCCAACAAGGCATTTGTTCCACGTGGAACGGTACTCCGCTGACGTCGTTCAACGTAAAAAGGTCACCCGGCAAAGGCGACTCATCTTTAAAAAATGAAAATCGCGGTGGCGGCTCGTCGCCTGGCTGAATTTTGCAGCGGGCAAAGTCTATCGACCGTGCGTTGATCCGGCAGGGAGTTCCAGTCTTAAATCTACCGCTTTCAAGTCCCAGTTGGCGAAGATTGTCGCTCAGAGACGAGCTCGCGTCCGCCATTCGCCCGCCGGGCTTACTGGTCTCACCAATGTGAAGCAACCCACGCAAAAACGTCCCGGAAGTGATCACCACGCTTTGGCCATGGATTGTTAGACCAAGATCTGTTTCAACCCCAATTGCCACTTCGTTCTCGACCAAAATCCTGGAAACCGTTGCTTGTTTTAAATCCAAATTGGCGGCCCGCTCCAAAATGGCCTTCATCCGAAATTGGTAAGCTTTTTTGTCACATTGGACGCGCGGTGCTCGGACGGAGGGACCTTTTGAACTGTTAAGCATCCGAAACTGAATTCCCGTCGCATCCGCATTCAAACCCATTGCTCCGCCAAGGGCATCGATTTCACGGACAATCTGGCCTTTCGCCAAGCCGCCGATTGCTGGATTGCACGACATTTGGCCAATCGTATCGAGGTTTTGGGTCAGCATCAGAGTTCGACACCCCATGCGGGCAGACGCTAACGCCGCCTCGATTCCAGCGTGTCCACTCCCGACCACTATAACGTCGTACGTCTCAGTTAGTTTAAACATCGTGCGATCCCTCTAAGATTCCTTGCCAAGGCCGCGCCGACCTGAAAACCGGAATATGGTGCGTATGCCCGTAGTTGTGCAGCGGATGCCGCATCGATTACTTCGTTGTATTGTGTAACTAACACAGAATAAGCTATTTACAGTAGAATACTTTCGCTCCAGGCGAAGTGTTTTCTTCGGCCGGCGCTGAGAGATCGTGCGATTCTCGCACGGCGTTCAAGGCTACCCGAGTCAAAAGAATAAATAAAAGTGCAGTGACTACAAAAGCGCCCCCCCACATCCAGTACTCCACCACGCGCGGATGGGTTCTTCCAAGCGCCAGGTTGAGGCCGAATTGCCCCAACGTTCCCAGATACGTGTAAAGGAATAGACCGGGGGCGCGGCCGACGGTGGTCCAGAACATGTACGGACCAAAGCGAATTGGAGTTAAGCCGTACAAGTAATTCAACAGGCTCGTTGGAAACAGGGGATGTAATTGAGTGAGGAAAATTATTTTCCATGCATCGCGTTCTACTGCTCTTTCCAAAACAGTTAGCATTGGAGTAGTCACACGTTGCCGCTCCAACCATCGACCGCCGAGCCATCGACTAATCGCGAATGAGATTGCCGCACCAATACTATTGCCGAGGAGAACAATGAAAAAGCCCCACCACAAGCCGAAGAAAAAACCGCCGCCAACGCACAGGATGCCGCCGGGCAATAAAAGCACGTTGCAGCCGGCAAAAAGCAGCGGGTAACAAATCGCGCTCCACGCGCCTAACCCTAGGACGCGCCGCTGCAGCGCCACCACAAAATCAATGATTGGAAAAAAGTGCCAGAGAAACAGAAACGACGCGATGACAACTGTGAACGTCGCGACTTGGAGCCACACCGCGCGCCGGGCCTCGAGCATTCTGAGATTGTGCTCGGTTCAGAGACTTCGCGCAAATGTTGGAGTTTCGTCGGACTAAACGGTCGGGGCTTGTGCGTTTCGTCGGCGCGGAATCCCGAGGCTGTCAAAAATAACCCGCGTGGCGTCGGAACGATTCAGCGTGTAGAAATGGATGCCGGCTACGTTGTTATCCAAAAGATCGTGACATTGTTCCAAAGCGAAGTGAACACCGACGCGTCGAACGCTTTCAGGATCATTTTCGCATCGCCGTAGAGCGCGCAGAAGCTTCGCGGGAAAACGCGCACCGCCGGCGAGCTCCGCGATACGTCTGAATCCGCTCATGGATGTGACCGGCATGATGCCGGCGATTATGGGAACATGAATGTCGGCGAGTGCGCACCGCTCGCGGAAGTCAAAGAAGTCGCGATTATCGAAGAATAGCTGGGTGACGATGTAGTCGGCACCAGCGTCGACTTTCGCTTTGAAGTGATCCATTTCGATTAATCGATTCGGGGTCGCCGGATGTCCTTCAGGAAAGCCGGCCACGCCGACTCCGAACCCGCGCGGATCTGGATGTGCGCCCGATTCGTTGAATCTCCGAATGAACTTCACCAAGTCGATCGCGTGTTGAAACGAATCCCGCGATTTGTCGTAGGGAATGTCATTAGGCCGATCGCCCCCGAGCGCGAGAATGTTCCCAATCGCCGACTTAGCGTATCGAACCAAAATGTCTTCGATCTCTTTTTCATTATGACAGACGCAGGTCACGTGGGGGATTGGATCCAGTTTTGTTGTGTGTTGAATGCGCTCGACGAGGTGGTGAGTTAAGTCTCGCGTTGAGCCACCGGCCCCATACGTCACGCTAACGAAGTGCGGCATGTACGATTCGAGATCACGAATCGTTTGGTAGAGAGTCTCCGCCGCCGCCGGCGTTTTCGGAGGAAAGAACTCGAACGAAAACGTGGGCGAATCCTCTCGCATGATGTCCGCGATGTGCATGCTATTTGCGCTTATCTTCGTTCGTTCCGCGACTTGCGGTCAACTTATGACCAAGCACATTTTTGACCACGTGCGGCTTCCGGCCCCGTACTTCCCTATGGTAGAATCGCAAAGACGCGGGCCGGAAATCCAGAGCCACCTTTTGGTTTTGGAAAACTCACGACCACCAGCGCTCCGGATTCGGGCGCTTGATCGAGGTTTGTCAGCAACTCGATCTGGTAGTGGTTTGTGCTCAGAATGTAAGTTTCGAGCGAATAGTCGTCCTTGGTTGTGGCGGTCCCTGGGTCGGTATCCGTCTTCTCGTGCCCGGATGGTGTGATTTTTCGATCCTCGTACAAAAATTTCAGCGCCGGCAGGCTCCAGCCGGGATAGTGGGCCGTGCCTTTTGCATCTTTGTTCTCCATTTTTGCCGCGTCCGGCCAGCGTTTCGACCAATCGGTCCGCATCGCCACAAAAGCGCCGCCTGGAATTTGTCCGTGATCGCTTTCCCATTTTTTTGCAAACGCTCAACCGTTAAAGTGTATTCCGGGTTCTTTTCCGCCTCGCCATGAACATCGATGACGGCAAGCGGGAGAATCATCTCCTTGAGATCGATCTGATCCACGGTGCGCAGCCCCTTAATGAAATGGGCCGGCGGATCGACATGCGTTCCCCATTGTCCGACATGTGTGAAAACCTCCGAAAAGAATCCAGCGCCCATTGGTGTCGGGGCGCTTCTCATACCAATAATTTGTTTTCCGCGTTTCATCAGGAAAACCCCGGCCATCGCGGAATGCCCGGCCCGAACTCGTGCGTAAGATCTACATACTTTTTTGAGATCAGCGTTTGCTGAATCTTCCAGAGCAACTTTTCCTCAGAACTCTGAAGATTGGCGATGCAAAAACTGACTACCACGACCAAAAGCAGGCATCGTAGCTGAAATTTCATTTCGCTTTGTTAACCGATGCGACAGCAACAAGCCAACAACTTCCAATAACGCACAACAACTTTCGCCTTTCCGCCTGCGATCAAGGTTGTGTGTCGTTGTTGGCAGTGTTATCAACAGCTTGCCCTGCGGCTACGTCTGGGCGTAGCGCTGGAGTTGTTGGCGAGGAGAAGGAGAAGAACTAATGGGCCCTCAATTAGAAACCCTAATTAGAAGTGCGAACAACTTCGCCGTCTTGTGCGAATTTAACTAATAGAGATCATGCCGCCAAACGCTGTCGCATCTACACCCGAAGTCGCCGAGAGACCGATCCGGCAACGAACGGATTCGCCCGGGCGAACAAGCGTCAAGTCGCGAGCGTCGGCAGAATCGACCGATAGTCTGTTTGAACGTGTTGCATGGCTTTATGCGTTCTGCCGCGAACGTCTTTTCCGTGACGATACTGACCGAATTATTTCAGCACTTTGGCAAACGCAAACGCCGGCGGATGGAACGCGCGTGATTGAGCTTGGATGTGGCCCAGGATTTTATTCCAGAAAACTCGCGCGACGCTTTCCGCGAATAGCCGTTACCGGAGTCGATCGTTCCGAGAGTCAGGTGCGCTCGGCACGCCAGCGCGCCGCCGCCCAAAATGTAAACAATTGCATCTTCGAACGTGTGAACGCGCTCGCTCTATCGAGCGCAGACGCGACATTCGATATTTTGATCGCCTCACGTATTTTTACAGTGCTCCCCGATCACCAGCGCGCGGTTGCTGAGATGTTTCGAGTACTAAAACCCGGCGGCCGCTGTTTTATTGCGGAACCACGCCATGTTTTCTGGGCCTCGATTCCGCTCATGGCCATGTGGTTGCTCGCCAGCGTCATCCACTCCGGGAACGGCTACCGCGAGCCAAGAAAAGCGACGGTGCTCAAGACCGAAGCCTTCAGTAATTTGTTCCGGCAATTGCCATGGAAAGCGGTCCGAATTTGGCAAGATGGGCGTTATCAGTACGCACTTTGCGAGAAAAGCTGAGCGCGAATAACTCAGCCAAATGCAGCCCAGACATCGTGTTCTCGATCCCGCTGCGCACGCCGCGATAGGAAACAATCTTTGTGCGCTGGCGGTAATGACGAAGGCGCCACGCGCTGGACAGGTCAAAACCCGGCTCGTGCCGCCACTCACTCCGGAGGAAGGAGCCCAGCTCAATGTCTGTTTTCTTCGCGACACCGCGGCCGCAATTGCAAAAGCCTGTGGCACGACGGCGCGCGGCGTCGGTGTTTACACACCGATCGGTGCTGAAGGAGTCTACATCGACATCCTGCCAAGCGACTTTGAGCTTCTTCCGCAGCGCGGTGACGGATTCGGCGAACGGCTTGCCTTTGCGACAGCGGATCTCTTTCAGTGCGGGTTTGGTTCAGTCTGCCTGATCGACTCCGACAGTCCCACCGTCTCCGCGGATGTTTATGCAGATGCGGTCGAAATATTGTCGAAGGCCGGCGATCGGGTTGTCCTGGGCCCGTCAGACGATGGCGGATATTACCTGATCGGCCTCAAACAAACGCGGCGAGAATTATTTGAACGCATCGATTGGAGCACCGAGCGCGTTTTGGATCAGACAAAAACGCGCGCGCGTGAACTCAACCTCGATGTGTCTCTGTTACGAACGGGTTACGATGTCGATGATGCCGCAACATTGCGCCGGCTGTGTGATGAATTGCTTTCTAAAAGCTCAGACGCCGAAATCGCCCCCAACACTCGAAAATTTCTCGCTTCGCTGACGGGTCGCGTGAAACTGTAGGGCCGCTGCCTCGCCGGCTACCGCATTATGCCGAAAAACGAAAAACGGGCACTTGTCACTGGCGGCGCCGGACTCATCGGGTCGCACGTTACCGATCTGCTGGTGCGCGAGGGCTGGAAAGTTCGCGTCCTGGATAGTCTTGAGCCGCAAACGCATCGCCGCGGTAAACCGGCTTGGATCAATCCTAAGGTCGAATTCACTCACGGCGACATCCGCGACCGTGAAACGACCGCTGCTGCGCTGGATAAGATCGATACCGTCTTTCACCAAGCCGCTTACGGCGGCTACATGCCGGAGATCTCGAAATACGTTCACGTTAATTCGTTAGGCACAGCCCAAATGCTCGAGATCATTCGCGAGAAAAATCTGCGAGTTCAAAAAATTGTCGTGGCGAGCTCGCAAGCCGTTTACAGCGAAGGCGCCGGCATTTGTCCGAAACATCAGCTCGTTTTTCCGGACGTGCGACCGGTCGAACAATTGCGGAAAGGCGATTGGGAAGTGCATTGCCCGATTTGCGGCGCGATCACCAAAAGCGCGCCCACTCCCGAGAATGCGCCAGTCGGCGGCGAAACGGTTTATGGTTTGACCAAAGTTGATCAGGAAAAGCTTGTCCTGCTTTGGGGAAAACAAGTTGGGATCCCAACGATCGCGCTCCGCTATTCGTGCACCTACGGACCGCGTCAATCCGTCTTCAATCCCTACACCGGCGTCATTGCAATTTTCTGCACCCGCTTGCTCAACAATTTGCGGCCGGTGCTTTACGAAGACGGCGAGCAAACGCGCGACTTCTCATTTGTCGAAGATATCGCGCGCGCGAACCTGCTCGCGTCCGAGACCGATCAGCTGGACGGCATGGCGGTAAATGTTGGCAGCGAGAAAGGCGTATCGATTCGCAAAGTTGCCGAAATCGTTTCCTCCGCCCTTAAGATCGACATCGAGCCGGAAGCGCGGGGCGAATTTCGTCCCGGCGAAATGCGACATCTCACAAGCGACACAAAGAAAATCCGTTCGGCCGGTTACAAACCGCAGGTCGAGCTGGAAGAGGGAATTCAGCGTTACATCGATTGGATCCGCTCCCAATCCGACATCCGCGATTATTTCAGCGAAGCGGAGCAAATTCTAAAGAGCAAAGGCATCGTTCATCGCGTAGAAGTTGGGAATGCCTGAGACCGCTGGCATTCCGGATTTCAATTCCCCGGTAGCCGAGCATGCGCGCAAAGATTTTCCGCTCTTGGACGCGGACAGGACCGTGGCCGAAGCGCTCGATCGCATCCGTCGCGAAGGTGTCGGTGAGCGCGTCATTTATTTTTTCGCAGTGGATTCCGACAAACGTCTCGTTGGAGTGCTGCCGACGCGTCGTTTGCTGACCGCGCCTCTCGAAACACCCCTCCGCGAGATCATGGTCCGTCGCGTCATAGCCATTCCCGCCACTGCATCCGTGCTCGATGCCTGCGAGTTTTTCGTGCTCTACAAATTTTTCGCCTTCCCGGTGATTGACGAGCAACGTCGCGTCGTCGGCGTCATCGATGTCAGTCTGTTTGCCGAGGAAATGTTGGGCGAGCGCGACGAGCAACCCCGCCCGGTCACTCCGGTCCGTGATGATGTGTTTGAAGTCCTCGGATTTCATCTCGAACAAATCCGCGGCGCATCGCCGTGGCGGGTTTTTCGGTTTCGTTTCCCCTGGTTGCTGGTCACGGTCGCTGCGGGCACAATCTGCGCGATCCTGGCCGGCGCGTTTGAAGCCACTCTCGCGCGGAGTCTGATGGTCGCGTTCTTTCTCACAATGGTGCTCGGCCTGAACGAAAGCGTCAGCGCACAATCGATGAGCGTGACCATTCAGATGTTGCGGTCGGCGCCGGTGACATGGAGCTGGTTTGCAACTGCGCTCCGTCGCGAATTGATGACGGCAATTCTGCTCGGATTGTCCTGCGGTAGTGTTGTTGCTGCGATCGTGTGGTTTTGGCGTAGCGATTTGCGCAGTGCCGGCGCCATTGGCGGAAGCATCGCCCTTTCCCTTGTGACCGCTTGTCTCTTCGGTCTTGGCGTTCCGTCACTCTTGCATCGGCTCAAGCTCGACCCAAAAATTGCGGCCGGCCCGATCACGCTCGCGCTCGCCGATATTTGTGCGCTCGTTCTTTATTTCACGGCCGCACACATCGTTTTGCGATGACCAGCGTTTCCGTAATCATTCCGGCGCTGAACGAGGAAGAATCGATCGCTGGCGTCATCCACGAATGTTTCGAGACCAACATTCCGAGTGAAATCGTCGTCGTTGATAACGGCAGCACGGATCGAACGGCTGAACGCGCGCGCGGAGCTCGCGCAAAAGTCGTGAGCGAACCGCGACATGGTTACGGACGCGCCTGCCTCGCTGGAATTCGTGCGCTCGCGCCGGAATCTGAAATCGTCGTGTTCCTCGATGGCGATGGCAGCGATTGCCCCGAGTTCATGAAGCAACTTGTCGATCCAATCGCGGCCGGCACGCATGATTTCGTGATCGGTTCGCGGACGCGCGGCAAACGCGAACCCGGCAGCATGAATTTTCAACAAATCTTCGCGGGTCGACTGGCCGGATGGCTGATGTCGATTTTGTACGGCGTGCGTTACACCGACATGTGCCCGTTTCGCGCGATCGGCCGCGATGCGCTCGCGACATTATCGATGAAAGAAGAAACTTACGGCTGGAATTTGGAAATGGAGATGAAAGCCGCGCGCCGCGGTCTGCGAATTCTCGAAGTCCCGGTCAGTCATCGACGACGCTCTGGTGGCGTCTCCAAAGTCTCCGGCACATTGCGCGGAACGTTCGTCGCGGGCGCACGAATCATCGCGACATTTCTCCGGATTGCGCTTGCAAAGAAATAAACAGGCGCTTAGCACAATCATGCCGCTTTGCGGCACACCACAAACTGGGTTCATTATAGATGCGCTAGCGGGAGCGTAAGCGCCTCTACAACAGATAGTCACTACAGCTGATGAGCAGATCGAAGGCCCTCTTTGCCGGATTGCTAGCGGGACTTATTGCTGGAATCGCCATGACCGTCGTGATGTTGGCGCTCGCCCGTTTTGGTGTCGCCACGCCGCTCGCGATCATCGGCGACCGGCTTTCGGTTTTTATAAAGCCGGGTCCGTTCCTCTCGATCATGGGCCGCGTCGGCGGCTACAATCATCTTAAGCAGCTCGGCGTTGGATCGACCATGGCCGGACAGTTATTCGTTGGCGCACTCGCCGGCGCGATTTTCGGTCTATTGATGCGCCCCAATCCGCAACGCCGCAGTACGGCTTGGACGATGTCGATCTTCGTTGTGCTGCCGATAGCTGCGATCGCGATCGCGTTGTGGCCGGTGCTGGGCACGAGCTACATCGGTTTGCCAATCGCGTCGGGAGGAGCGGTGACGCTGATCGGGTTCGCGCTCAGCGTTTTGGCTTTTGAGCGGACATTGGTCGGGAGCTTTCACTTTCTCACGCGACCGGAAGCTGGGGCCGAAAGCGGCGAGTTTACGCCCGCAATTGGACGGCGCGCGTTAATCCTGGGCGGACTGGGCGTACTGATTGCCGGCGGCGGCGTCGGGTTGTTAAGGAGACTTTATCGCATCGCCACGTTCAGTTACGACGGAACGCAATACAAAGGCCGCATCGTCCAACCGATCACGCCTAACGATTTATTCTATTGCGTGACTAAAAACGTGATCGATCCGCGCGTGAACGTCGACCTCTGGCATTTGGAAGTGAACGGGCTCGTCCAAAATCCGACCACGTATCGCTTTCAAGACCTGAAAGGATTCAATCAGGTCGAGCAGGAGACCACGCTGATGTGCATCAGCAACGGGCTCGACGCCGGTTTGATCAGCAACGCGGTTTGGAAAGGCATCACCCTGCGCGACCTGATCGATCCGGCCGGACCAATGGCCGATGCGCGGCGTGTTCGCTTGTTTGGCGTGGACAATTACACCGACACCATTCCGCTCGAGAAAGCGCTTGATCCGACGACGATCCTCGCTTCGGCGATGAACGGTGTCGACTTGCCGCACCGGCATGGTTATCCGTTACGCGCGATTGTGCCGGGCTACTTCGGCGAAAAACATGTGAAATGGCTGACCCGCATCGAGCTCGCCGGCGAGGACGTAAAAGGATTTTACGAGACGCAAGGCTGGGGGCCCGATTTCATGACGCCAACAAGATCGAGAATCGACGCGCCCGATCACGAATCGCGTTTCTCGTTAGGCCAATTAAGTGGACCGATCGAAGTCAAGGGCATTGCCTTTGGCGGCGATCGCGGAATTTCGAGGGTGGAAATCAGCGACGACGACGGCGAAACCTGGACCGACGCTAACATTCATTACGCCGGCACAAAATTAACCTGGGCGCTCTGGACCTACAAATGGCGGCCCGATGGTCCAGACGATTACACCCTCGTTGTCCGCGCGACTGACGGCGAAGGCGCAGTCCAGGAGTGGGAAGAAGACCGCAGCCCGTTCTCCGGCGTCACCGGGTTCCACAAAATCGCCGTCCATGTAACGGCCTAAAGGCTCCTATCTTTGACATCTTGGGCACCAGGCTGTGGTGCGGCCGGCGACCGTAGCGTGGCGCAAAGGTGTGCGGTGAATCGGACAGACCCCGTCGCGTTTCCATTTTTGATGGATCAGCCAGTTGCGTGGCGGATCGGAGAAATCTTTGCCGAGCGTTTCGAGCGATCGTCGGACGACAAACTTTGTCACGCGGAAAATCGCAGTGCATTCGCGCGCGGATAATTTTGTGGTCCTTTTCGACGGCAGGACTTTTGCGCGCCAGAGAATTTCGTCCGCCATCCAGTTGCCGATTCCAGGAAAACCGTTTTGAATCAGCAGGGCCGCTTTGATCGGCGCTTTTAGATGTCGGTCCAGGAATTGGTCGACAAATTTCCGGTCGAACTCGCGGGAAATGATTTCGGGAGCGCCGCTCTTCCACCAATCGGGTTCGTCAGACCCATGATAAAACCGGACTTGGCCGAATTGGCGCGAGTCGGTGAAGACAAGCGCGCGTTCGCGTTGAAGCAGAACGAGATGATCGTGTTTGCCGGGTCGATAGTCCGCGGACTCGACTCGGATCTTTCCGGTCATGCCGAGATGAATTCCGAGCCACACTCCGCCGGAGAATTTAAAGAGCATCCGTTTGCCCCGCGCGTGCGAGCTGAGCAATTTCTCCCCGATTAACCTTTGTCGAAGCTTGCCAACGTCGCTGCCGCGAAAGACGCGGTTTCGTGCGTGCAAGCCAAGATCGACAATTTGGTGGATCGAGCAGTCCCTTGTCCGCCAGTCGGACGAACCGTCCTGTGGCGAGCTCGATGTTAAGAAATACTGCGCCTTCGGCGCCAAAATAACATCGCCTGCGGAGCGGCCCGATCCACCCCCTGGCACCTTTGCTGACTTGCGCGGCATGCTAGATTGATATGTGGAAAAGGTGATCATCGTTGGCAGTGGCTGCGCCGGATTGACGGCCGCCATTTATGCCGCGCGAGCGAATCTAAATCCGCTCGTTTTGGAAGGCCGCGAGCCCGGCGGCCAGCTTTCCACCACCACGCTAGTGGAAAATTTTCCGGGCTTTCCGGAAGGGATCGACGGGCCGCAGCTCATTCTGAACATGCACAAACAAGCGGAGAATTTCGGCACCCGATTTTCCTACGCCGAAGTCACAGATTTCGAGCCGCGCAACAATCACATTCGGGTCAAAGCCGACGACGAATGGATCGAGACCCGGGCGCTGATCGTTGCCAGCGGGGCGTCGGCGCGCTGGCTGCAACTTGAGAACGAGGAGAAATTGGTCGGCCACGGCCTGACCAGTTGCGCGACGTGCGACGGCGCGTTCTACAAAAACGTGCCGGTCTGCGTGATCGGTGGCGGCGATTCCGCAGCGGAAGAATCGCTGTTCCTGACGAGGTTCGCCTCAAAGGTTTATTTGATTCACCGCCGTGATAAGCTGCGCGCGTCCAAAATCATGGCCGATCGTGTGCTCGCGAACAAAAAGATCGAGCCAATCTGGAACACAGTTGTGACCAAATATATCCCCGACGAAAAAGGCGAGATGCGCGCTGTTCGTTTGCGCAACGTGCAGACGAACGAAGAACGCGAGCTGCCGGTCGCATGCGTCTTCGTTGCCATCGGGCACGATCCAAATACGAAAGCTTATCAGGGAAAACTTGAGACCGATCCCGACGGTTACCTGATCGCGCGACACATGGCCGAAAGTAAGCATCCCGGCGTTTTCATCGCCGGCGATGTAGCCGACCGCGTTTACAAGCAAGCGGTGACGGCGGCGGGGTCCGGCTGCGCCGCGGCGATGGAAGCGGAGAAATACTTAAGCGCTTTGAGTGCTTAAGTTATTGCCAATTGGCGACTGCCGAGTGCCAATTGAAGGAGAACTCCGATGACAACCGTCGAGTTAAAAGCGCGAACCAAAGACCTCGCGCTACGCGTAATCCGATTGGTTCCAAATGGGAAGTCGGCAATTTGATGAAGATTTGTGATTTGACCCAGTTTTATTCGCCGGTGAGCGGCGGGGTGAAACGGTATCTCCACGAAAAGATCGATTACGTTCAGAACTGCACAGCCAGTGACAAACACGTGTTGGTTGTCCCGGGCCCAAAAAGCGATGTGCAAGTAAATGGGCGTTCGCGCATTTACACGATCCGATCGCCGCTAGTCTCACGCGCCGCGAAGTATCGCGCGCTGCTGAATCTTCGGGCGGTCGAAGAAATTCTGGATCGCGAGAGGCCGGACATCATTGAGTCAGGCGATCCTTATCAACTTGGGTGGAAAGCGGTCAAAGCCGGTCGCGCGTTAAGAATTCCAGTGATCGGCTTTTATCACTCACATTTTCCCGAAGCCTATCTGCGGAGTAGCGCAAAGCTACTCGGCAAGACCGCTACCCGACGGGTGATGAAACTTTCCCGCGCTTACGTGCGCAAACTTTACAATCAATATGCGGCGACGCTGGTCGCTTCAGAGCAGCTGGCGCGAGTTCT
Organism: Verrucomicrobiota bacterium; assembly: GCA_003220055.1. Lineage (GTDB taxonomy): Bacteria > Verrucomicrobiota > Verrucomicrobiia > Chthoniobacterales > UBA10450 > AV40. The sequence continues at coordinate 25,429 of QHRF01000010.1, forward strand.
CCGGGACTGGGGCGTGCGGAACGTTCGCGTCCTCAGCCTGGGCGTTAAAATCGAGACCTTTCATCCGGACAAATCCAATGCGGAAGCGGCGCGAGAATTGCTCGGCGTTGATTCAAATCGAAAACTTCTCCTCTACGTTGGTCGTCTGGCGAGGGAAAAGAACACCGCTAAATTATTTCGTGCCTTCGAGGTTTTGCAGCGGCGCCGACCGAACGAGTTTCATTTGCTCGCGATTGGCGATGGCTCGCAACGAAGTCAGCTCCGCAAACTGCAAGCACGATGCAAAAATGTTTCCTGGATCCGATATTGTGCTGAGCCGCGCGAGCTCGCTCAGTATTATCGCGCCGCTGATCTTTTTGTTCATCCGGGTGTCCAGGAAACATTCGGTCTGGTTGCGCTGGAAAGTCAGGCCTGCGGAACGCCGGTGGTCGGCATTCGCGGCAGTGCCATGGACGACCTCATTTTTCATGACCAAAGAGATTGGGCGCATGAAAACACCGCCGAAGCGCTCACGGAAGCGATCGAACAGATGAGCAAGAAGAAGTTATCGCGCTTGGCAAAAGAGGCGGCTGAGCGCACCGCGCAGTTGCATGCCTGGCCGCGGGTCTTCGAGCGGCTTTTTTGCATTTACGGCGAGGTCTGTGCAAACTACAAAGGAAACCCCACCGAATGAGCGCCGAGAAACCATTTACTATCCGCAGTTATCGGAAAACGGACCGCGACGCTGTCCGGAAGCTTTGCTGTCAGACCGGATTTCTCGGAATGCCAATCGATCCCGTTTACGAAGATCGACAATTGTTCGCGGACTTTCTCACTACTTATTACACAGATTGGGAACCGGAATCGTCCTTCGTGGTCGAGATCGACGGCCAGATCCGCGGTTATCTGCTCGGATCCCGCAAGCCAATTAAGAATCAGCTCTATTCATTCTGGCAAAACGTTTCGCTCTTCGTGAAAGCGCTCACTCGCTACTTTCTTTATAACACCAGCTCGCGTCGTTTTGTCCGGTGGGTGCTGGTTCACGGCCCGCGCGAAGTGCCGGCCGCGCCACGGCGCGTTCCACATTTTCACATCAATCTTCTTCCCGACGCGCGAAAAATGTCGACCACGCGTGCCCTGATGAGTGCGTACCTCAGTTACCTGTATCGCTGCGGCGAAAAGCGCGTTTACGGACAGATCGTGACCTTCGAAAGCCGGCGCGGCGAACAAATGTTCGAGCGCTACGGCTTCAAAGTCCTGAACCGCGCCGAAATCACGAAATATAAGGCTTTTTATCCACAGTCCGTCTACCTCAGCACGGTCATCAAGAATCTGGAAACGGCCGAGCCGCTCAGTGTGACGTCGCGCTCGAGGTGATCGAAAGCGCAACTGGCTTGCGACGGCGTCCGTCTGCAAGACAAACAATTCTGGTCGTTGCCGGTCTGATTTTAATCGCGGCGGCGGTGAGAATTCCGCTACTCGGCATTCCGCTTGAGCGAGATGAAGGCGAATACGCCTACATCGCATGGCGGCTGGGTCACAACGAACTGCCATATCGCGATTGGGTCGATCAAAAGCCGCCCGCAGTTTTTTGGACATACCGCGCGGCGCTGGCTTTGCCGTTCGATCCGGTTCGGGCAGTCCACCTCGCGGCGCTGGTATTTTCGGCGGCTTCGAGTTGCGCGCTATTTTTTCTCGCGCTGCGATTCATGAATCGATTCTGGGCGTTGGTCGCGGCCGCGCTGTTAACGCTGCTTTCCGCGGACCCATTCGCGCAGGGGACCGCAGCCAATACCGAAGTTTTCATGTTGCTTCCGCTGATTTTGTCTCAAATCGCTTTTCTGAAGGCAGCCGACAATCCCCGCAACGTCTTGCTCATGATCGTCTGCGGCGCGCTGACTGGAATCGCGATCGCGTTCAAGCAAGTCGCAGCGCTGAATTGGTTTCTGTTGATCGCACTGTATCCGGTTTTCGTCGCAGCGGAAAAACGACGGCGTAATTCACTCGCATTCGCCTCTTGGTCGGCTGGCGGACTATTCGCGATCGCTGGAATCATTGGTCTTTACTTCTGGACGCGCCATGGACTGGGCGAGCTGGTCGGCAACGTGTTCACACACAACTTGGAATACATCGGCGCGATGACTTGGTCGGACCGGCTCCAGTTCTGTTCGGGAACGCTGACGAGGCTCGCGCGAACAGAAGCGCTGGTTTGGATTTTCTCCGCCGCCGGTTTGATCGCGTTAATTGTCGCCCGCAAGGGAAAATGGTTCGCGTTTCTCGCGGGCTGGCTGTTTACGAGCATAATCGGTGTGAGCGCGAGCGGCTATTTCTTCCCGCATTATTTCCAGCAACTGCTGCCGCCGCTCGCATTGATCTCCGTTTTCGGTGCGCAACGGCTGAGCGAACTTCGGCCTTGGAAAACTTCGTGGATTCCGGGACCGCTCTTCAGTCTGCTGCTTGCCCTTCTTCCGCTGAAAACCATTTGGCTGTTTTGGTTTAGCTACACGCCCGCAGACGCGGTCAGAGCGATTTATCCGGGGAATTTCTTCGCCGAAATGCCGGCGTTCGCGGCCCGCATCGCCCAAGTCACATCATCCGAACAGCGGGTGTTCGTGTTTGGGGCTGAGCCGGAATTACTCTTCTACGCGCAGCGCGTTTCAGCGACGCGCTACATTTTTCTCTTTCCCCTTTACGGGCCCTACCGCAACGCGCACGAAAAGCAAATCGCTGCGGCCGACGAAATCCAACGGGCGGCGCCGGCAGCGGCGGTTTATGTTCCGAACGACCTCTTTTTCAATCCCGCGAGCGATCAATATTTCACTGAGTGGAGCTTGTCCTACCTCGAGCAACATTTTTACCCTGACACATGGTTGATTAAAGAATCGCCAACTGTTGCGCAACTTGTGCGAGCCGAACGGGATTCGCCCGCGCCGGAGCGATTTCTTGGCGCGATCCTTGTGAAAAAATGATGAGCCGGCAGTCGGATTCGAACCGACGACCTGCTGATTACAAATTTTTATCTTCCTGGGACCGACCTGTTCGCTCCTGTTCCCAACGTGCATCGATTGGTGCTCGGTGTTCTGCGAGCGCTTCGGGTTTCGGTGACCACTCTTCACCGCTCGCCCGGCGTCTCTGATTTCGTTAGGCAGGGCGTCACTGCTTCCCTGCTTCACTGTTCCATTGTTCCTTTGACCCTTTGTGACTTGGGCTCCTTGGGCTCATGGAGACAGGGGGAAAAGGGCGGCAATTGCTCCCCGGGTCCATAAATGGCAAGGATCAAATGGGGCCCGGACCTGATTGGACTTTGGTCCGATATGCGAACCCTCATTACGCAACCAAATTCAAACCTATGTTCATCCTCTTTCGACAAACTTTGGTTACGGCGGTGGCCTTCGTCTTTGCGGTGACAGCGGGACAAGCACGAGCCGAGAATTCATTTTCGATGGTTGTCATCGATCCAGGACACGGCGGCTCCGATCCAGGAGGGATTCCCGGCCAAATGGTGCCGGAAAAAACGGTCGCACTCGATACGGCATTGCGTCTGCAAAAGCTTTTGCGAGGAGCGGGCTTGCGCACGGTAATGACGCGCTCCACGGATA
>QHRF01000011.1 GCA_003220055.1 Verrucomicrobiota bacterium
CTCTGTCAGCTCGCGTCTTGCGGTAATTCCAGCCAATTCGTCCTCGAGCTTATCAATGCGCGCTTCGTACTTGGAAAGCGAAGCACGCGCCGTTTCGCGATCAACCTGGCGGGCTTCCCGTTTGGCGCGCAGCGTGTCGAGCGACTCGGTTACGTTGGCCAGCTCGTCTTGTTTCGATTGCAGGAACCGCTGCGTTTTTTCAATCAACGCGTCGCTTTCACGAATCTGGGCCGCGTGCTGTTTGCGTTTGCTTTCGGCGGTAGCAATATCGCCGCGGGCGCGCTCGATCAGGTCGGACAATTCATCTTTGCGCTGGCGATTGAACTCGATCCGGCTTCGGTGCGCGGCAATCTCACTTTGCAATCGCTGCGCTTCCGCCCGGATATCGGCGACCTCGATGTCGCTCTTATCCAGAGCGCGCCGTTCTTCGGCCAGTTCGGTCTCGCCACGATCGATCTTGCTCCGCGTGGTCTGTTCCGACGTTGCAATCTTTTCGATATCTCCCCGGCAATGCGCGAAATCCGCCTCCAACGCGGTCAGTTGTTTTTTCGAGTAATGCGTTTCGAGCACGCGCAAGTCGGCGTGCAAAGCCTGATAACGTCGGGCTTTCCCGGCCTGACGCTGCAACGAGCCGATCTGCCGCTTCACTTCTTTGATCACATCGCCGATGCGGAGCAGGTTCGCTTCGGTCGCTTCCAGTTTGCGCAACGCCTCGCGCTTTTGCGTTTTATATTTGGTGATGCCGGCCGCTTCTTCGAAAATCGCGCGACGATCTTCCGGCCGCGAGCTCAAGATCATGTCGATCTTGCCTTGCTCCATCATCGAGTAGGCCGTGCGGCCGACGCCGGTATCGGCGAAAAGATTTTGGATGTCGCGCAAGCGGCACGGCGTCTTGTTTAGCAGATATTCTGAATTGCCATCGCGATAAACGCGGCGGGTCACGCGGACATCGTGCCAATCGACATTCAATTCCGACGCGCAATCGGTGAAAGTGAGTGAGACTTCGGCGAAGCTGAGCGGCTTGCGGTTGTCGGTCCCATCGAAAATGACGTCGGCCATTTCGCCGCCGCGGAGCGATTTGGCGGACTGTTCTCCGAGGACCCAGCGAATCGCGTCGAGCAAGTTTGATTTTCCGCAACCGTTCGGACCGACAATTGCGGTAACGCCTTCATGAAAATTGAAAAGCGTCTTGTCGGCGAAGGATTTGAAGCCGAAGAGCTCGAGCGATTGTAAGTGCATGCGGCCGGGGCCAAAAATCAGTCTAAGGGGCAATATAGTAGCCTTGGTGCGGTTACAAGCAAAATCACACCATTGGTGGGCCCCCCCGGAGGCTCAACCGCAACATTTTGTGCCCACCTGCTTCCGATCCCTCTTGCTTCCAATGCTGGAATCGCGCACCATCCCGCGCATGGCCGCCGAGGAGCCGATCTCGATCCAGCAAGCGGAACGCGTCGATCACCAACTCATTCGGGCGATCGGTGTTCCAGGACTGACCGCGAACATCGTTAATTCGACAATCGGCGCGGGGATTTTTGTCCTGCCCGCGTTGGTAGCGAAGGGTTTGGGATCCGCAGCGCCGGTTGCGTTTATTTGTTGCGCGGTCGCGATGGTTTTGTTCGTGACTTGTTTCGCAATTGCGGGCAGTCGCGTCTCGCTGACAGGCGGACTTTACGCCTACGTCGAGGTCGCGTTTGGCCGTTATGTCGGTTTTCTCGCCGGCGTCCTTTATGGCATCACCGCGCTCGGTGCGGTCGCGGGCGTCGTTAATGTTCTCGTGAATTCAATCGCGGTCATCGCGCCATTCCTCGGTCTTGGGGTAATGCGGGTAATCGTCATGATCGCTGTCTACGGTTTACTCGTCGGGATCAACGTGCGCGGCGTTCGTGGAGGCGCGGGCGCGGTGACGGTGGTAACACTGGCGAAACTTCTGCCGCTGCTCCTGTTTATTTGCGCGGGAATCTTTTTCATTCATCCGGCGAATCTTACGTGGAGCGCATGGCCAAGCAGCAAAGCTGTAGGCGACAACGTCATTCTATTAATTTTTGCTTTCGTCGGGATTGAGGTCGCGTTGATTCCGAGCGGGGAAGTAAAAAACCCGGCGCGCACTGTTCCACGTTCCGCTTACCTCGCGCTCGTCGTCACCACGATTATTTACATTACGATCCAGCTCGTGGCGCAGGGAACGCTCGGCAGCGATCTTGCAAATTACAAAGACGCGCCGCTCGCCGAAGCGGCCGCGAAGTTTCTCGGCAATATCGGCCGCACGATTCTCATCGCCGGCGCTACCATCTCCGCGTTTGGTTTTGTCACCAGCGATATCCTCAGTTCACCGCGCATGATCTTCGCCTTCGGCCGCGACGGTGCGTTGCCGACGTTTTTCGCGCACGTGCATCCGCGTTATCGATCGCCCGACGTCGCAATCATTACTTACGCCGTGCTCGCCTTTAGCTTGTCTGTTACGGGCACATTTGAACAACTGGCCGTGCTTTCCAACGTCGCGGTCCTGTTGATGTATCTGCTTTGCTGCGCCGGCTGCTGGTTTTTGGTGCAACGGGACGTCCGCACCGAGGGTCAACCGTTTAATTTTCCTGGCATGAAAATCGTGCCCGCGCTCGCGATTATCGCGATTATCTGGATTCTCTCGCACGCAACCGTGCGTGAGTTCGCCGTGAACGGAATCCTGCTGACGCTCGCGTCAGTTGTCTATCTGATCCGCGGGCAGTTTCGGCGGAAGTCGTAGGCAAAAAGCGAAAAACTGATTAAGTTTTAATCATGCGCGACAATTATCTTGAGGAATATTATTCCTTCCTGCGATTTCCAAGCGTTTCGACCGACGCAAAATTTGCCGACAAAGTCCGCGAGTGCGCAGCTTGGGTCTCGCAAAAGCTGGAAAAGATCGGATTGGAATCGAAAGTCGTTCCGACGCCAGGTCATCCAATCGTTTGGGCTCGCAACAAGCATCGCAACGGCAGGCCGACGGTTTTGATCTACGGCCATTACGACGTTCAGCCGCCGGACCCGCTCGAATTGTGGGACTCGCCGCCGTTCGAACCGGTCTTGAAAAACGGTTACGTTTTTGCGCGCGGCGCAACCGACAACAAAGGCCAGATCTTTTCACATATTCTCGGTTTGCAGGAAACAATCGAAAAAAATCGTGATCTGCCGGTGAATGTCGATCTTGTCATTGAAGGCGAAGAAGAAGTTGGCAGTCAAAACCTGGGAAAATTTCTGACCGACAATCGCGACGCGTTGAAATGCGACGTCGTTTTGGTTTCCGACACGGGAATGATCGCGCGGAAGACGCCGACCTTGAGTTACGGGCTTCGCGGGGTTGCTGCGCTTGAAGTCAAAGTCACTGGCCCGAAAATCGATTTGCACTCGGGGATTTTCGGCGGCGCGGTTACGAATCCAGCTACTGCGCTGGCCAGATTACTCGCTACTCTTCACGATCAAAATGGCCACATTGCCGTCCCAGGTTTTTACGACGACGTCGTGCCGCTCCAGGATTGGGAACGCGAGAGTTGGAGAAAATTGCCGATCGATCCGGATTCCGAGATGCTCGAGGAAACAGGCGCCCCTTCACTTTTTGGCGAAGCTGGTTTCAGCACTCTCGAAAGGATTTGGGCGCGTCCGACCGCCGAGATCAACGGAATGGGGAGCGGTTATCAAGGACCAGGAACAAAAACAGTCCTGCCGAGTCACGCCATGGCGAAGCTGACGTTTCGTTTGGTCCCGAACCAAAACGGCGACGCGATTATCGATCTTGTTAAAAAACATTTCCAAAAAAATATGCCGACAGGAGTGACGTTGGAGATGACGAGCGGCCACTCCGGCCCGTGGTATTTGACCGATCCGCACAACAAATTCGGCCAAGCGGCGCAGCGCGCATTGAAGAAAGCTTTCAACAAGGACGCGGCTCTGATTCGCGAAGGCGGCAGCATTCCGATTGTCTCCGATTTTCGGAAGATCCTCGGTGTGGAGACGTTATTAATCGGTCTGGCGCTGCAAGATTGCCGGGCCCATTCGCCGAATGAAAATTTCCCGCTGGAAAATCTCGAGGCTGGCATTCGAATGAATCAAGCTGTGCTTGAGGAATTGGCCGGCTGAACCACTCGTTGGCGTGAAAGGAAAACTGAGTCTCGTGTTCGTGACGACGATGACGATTGCGATCAGCACTGGCGTAGTGCGCGGGACGGAGGAGCAGGACGAATCGTTCGGTCAGAAACTAAAAAGACTTTTCGTTCGACCGACGCCAACGCGGCCATTTCTCTCGCCGAGATATCGGGTTCTGAAAGTTACTCGCCAGACGTTAGAAAGATTATCGATCTCGGTCTCAATCTGACGGCCAAAAATCTTGCCTACAAAATCAACTCGGCTGATCTGGGGCGCCGTGGACTGGACTCCTCAGGCTTTGTTTATTATCTGCTCTCGCAGTGCGGAATTAAAGGCGTGCCGCGCGATGCGCGCCAACAATACATTTGGGTGCGCAAAGCTGGAACCTTCGAAGCCGTGCTCGCGCAACGCGACGACAGTTTCGAGCTTGATGCGCTCAAGCCGTGCGACCTGCTTTTTTGGGCGACGCCATACAGTGTCAGTCGTGAGCCTGACGTGATTCAAACCATGATCTATATCCGTCGCGACAAAGCAACGAACCAGCGGCTCATGGTCGGCGCGAGTGAAGGCCGCACTTACAAAGGCCAAATGCGGAAACGTGTCACTGTCTTCGATTTCAAAATTGGGCGGACGGCATCAAAAGCGAGCAACGAGCCGGCTTCGTTATTCGTCGGTTATGGACGCATTCCCGGTTTAGGCGCGCATTAATTTAGCGCGAATCGTCCGGGTCGGGCTGTTCTTCCTCAGCGTGAATCGACGGCGAGTTTGTCGGCGTGGATGTCGAACTTGCGGGCAGTGGCTGCGATCTGTTCTCCCAAAAATGTTTTGCCAGTGTCGCTGCCACCAGCGCCGTCACGATCACAATGACGAGACGCTGCTCGCGCTTCGTTAGGTCGAAGATATTTTTCATCCGCCTTCGCCAAGAGCTACGGCGCGACAGGTCGCGCGTACTTGATCGGATCGGTAACGCCGGCCTCGCGAAAACCTTTCAACCGCAACTGACAGGAATCGCATTCTCCACAGGCGCGACCGTCCGGCGTTGGGTCGTAACAGCTGTGCGTTAGCGAAAGATCGACATTCAGCTGAACGGCTTTGCCAATGATTTCCGCTTTGGAAAGTTTAATCAGCGGGGCGTGAATTTGAATGCGACCGCCTTCCGCGCCCGCTTTAGTGCCGACGTTGGCCAGCGTTTCAAAAAGCGCGATGAACTCCGGTCGACAATCCGGATAACCGCTGTAATCGATCGCATTCGCGCCGATGAAAATGTGTCCGGCCGGAATCGTTTCCGCCCACGCCAGCGCGTGCGCGAGAAAAATTGTGTTTCGCGCCGGAACGTAAGTGGGCGGAATGCCGCGTCCGATTTCTTCTTTCGACCGCGATTTCGGAACATCGACATCGTTGATCAGCGCGGAGCCGGCGAAGATCTGATTGTCGATCTTAATAATGCGATGTTCTTTCGCGGCTAACGAGTTCGCGATCTTCCGGGCCGCATCCAGCTCTTGTCGATGCCGCTGGCCGTAATCGAAAGAAAGCGCGTAAGTTTCGTAGCCCCGCAAGCGCGCAATAGCCAGCGTCGTGGCCGAGTCAAGGCCGCCGCTGAGAAGAACGACCGCGTGTTTCATTTATTGATCGGGGAACTCGGCACTCATTACGTTTTCTTCTCCTCTCCCATTCGGAAAAGGGGAGAGGTAGAAAGCAATAACTGTTTCATCCGCCATCGCGGCCAATTTTTCTGTCGGGATACTCGGCGCGAACAGTCAGCGCGATTCCACCGCGCGCGGAAAACTGCGCGGTGACGATTGCTTCGCGCGGCGAACATGCTTTCACGAAATCATCCAGGATGCGGTTAGTCACGGCTTCGTTGAACGCGCGTTCGTTTCGATACGAAGCGAGATAAAACTTGAGCGATTTGCTCTCGACGCAAAGCCGGTCCGGCACGTAGTAGATGTCGATCCTGGCGAAATCGGGCTGGCCGGTAACGGGACAAAGGCAGGTGAAATCGTCCGTCTCAAAATGGATGTGGTAATTCCGGCGCGTCGGATTTGGAAATGTTTCCAGTCGCGCTTCCGAGGGCCCGGCCGGCAATTTCGTTTCGCTCCGGCCGAGCAGCGTCAGAGAAGTGCCTTTGGATTTCGCACGCTTCATCGCTTGAACGTTCAACGTTCAACAGCCAACCTTCAACCTTCAAATCCTATGGCGGGCTCTCAAAGCGAACATCCACGAAGCGAAGATCGCGTCGGCGTGATCGATTTGATCGCGCACGACCCAAAGACGGATGAGGCCGTGCTGGTGATGAACGAACCCGGGCCCTGGGACGGTTCAGGGCAACGATTGCTCGAATTACAAGAGCGCTTCAACGCCTACGTTTCTTTTTTGCTCGATGGCGAATTTGCGGAGTGGGATCCGAAACTGGCGCAAAAACGCGCTCGGATCGAGGTCCGCTGCGCGCATCTGCCGGATGCGCGCGCTATCGATTTGTTAGGCAACATTCACGACCAACTCGCCCACCAGGAGATCAAAGTGGAAGTGGTCGTGAAGCCCGCAAATGCCAATCCGGCTCGGATCGATTGAGGTCAACTCGCGAAAGCTTTCGGAGTCAATCGCCCTACCTAATATTTCAGAAACGAAGTGACCGGCGTCGGCGTAAGTTTTTCTCGGCCGTGCAGGAATTCCAGCTCGATCAGGAATATCGCTTCTACCAATTGACCGCCCACTTTTTTGATCAACGTCGCCGCCGAAGCTGAGGTCCCGCCGGTCGCAAGCAGGTCGTCGATCAGAATGATTTGTTCGCCGCGCGTAATGGCATCGATGTGCAATTCCATTTCCGCTTCGCCATACTCGAGGGAATATTTCGCGCTCTCGGTTTTGTAGGGCAGCCGGCCTTTTTTTCTCAGCGGCACAAAACCGATGCTGAGCTCGTAGGCCACGGCTGACCCGAAAAGGAATCCACGCGCATCGATTCCTACGATCTTGTCGATCCTTTTTCCGCGAAAGCGTTCGAGAAAAAGGTCGATCGACGCCCGAAAAAGTGTGCCATCCTTCAAGATCGGCGTGATGTCTTTAAAGACGATTCCCTTTTTTGGGAAATCGGGCACGTCGCGGACGCCGGCGCGGAGTTTTTGGATTACGTCGGAATTCACCAAGCCGATGCTAGCGGGCGCACGTTTCAGGTCAACGACGACGCGGGCCGCGCCTGAAAATATTCCGGAAAAAAAACGACTGCCGCAAACTTTCGTTTTAAAATCCCGTATTGGCTGGTGTGAGGAGTGGTTTTCTCACACGCGGATAAGTCCGCCGGTGCGGCCGGAGGCACACGCGCGGCGTTCATAACATCGCGCGCTGGGCGATAACGACCCGGCCGTACCGGCTATCCGGACTTGAAATCCTGAAAAGCATCCGGCTGCGCGCGGAAAGCGAGGCATTGCCAAAGGTGAGGGGGTATCTAGAATAGAAAGCTCCCGGTGGATCGATATCTTCTCATTGTCTCAACGGTCTGTTTTCTCGTGGCGATTGGGCACACGGCCCTCGAAATGCGCGGTGGGATTTTTCGGCCGATGCGGTTCAATTTTTTCGCCGTCGGACTCGGCTTTATTTTTCAAACGGCGTTCTTGTCGATCCGCGGTCACGCGCTCGGCCGTTGTCCGATCACGAACCTCTTTGAGGTCATCGTTTTCGTCGCTTGGTCGATAGCGCTCTTCTACATGCTGGTTGGTCCCGGGTATCGGCTTTCCCTGATGGGTGCCTTCACCGCGCCGCTGGTGGTTTTGCTTCAACTTTTTGCGCTGCTCGCGCCGATTGATAAACCACACCCCGTCCGCTTACGCGCGAACTCTTGGCTGGAATTTCACGCGTCCATCGCGCTCGTCGCCTACGGCGCGTTTGCTCTCGCTTGCATTGCAGGCGTGATGTACCTGGTGCAGGAGCGGCAGCTCAAGACGCACCATTTGCATTCGATTTTTTATCACCTCCCGCCCCTGACGGATCTTTTTGCGGCGATCACGCGATTGCTCTGGTGGGGATTCGCACTTTACACGCTCGGTTTGATCAGTGGTTTCTTTGTGGGCGAACCGCTGCCGTGGATACAAATCACGTGCGCGATCGGAGTGTGGTTTCTGTATGGACTGATCTTACAAGGCCGATATTTGCACTGGTTTGCGCCAAAACGGGTGGCCGCGCTTTGCATCATTGGTTTTAGCGCCGCGTTGACTCTTCTTTGGGGCATCACCTTCACCGCCCAAACGCACACGCCATGAATTTATTCTGCGTCGGTCTCAGTCATCACAACGCGGACGTCGAGGCGCGCGAATACTTTGCCGGCCACGTCGAGTCCGACCGCGCGCTGCGGAATTGCGGTTGCAATGAGGCGTTGGTGCTCAGCACCTGCAATCGCGTCGAAGTTTATGCTGCATGCGAGAAGCGAGTGTCGACTGATGAGATCGCACGCTGTCTCGTCCGCGACGACCTGCCTCATCGTTTCGCGCCGCCATTTTATCGCTACGAAGGCGAAAAATGTGCGCAGCATCTCTTTCGTGTCACATCAGGGCTCGATTCCATGGTGGTAGGCGAAACGGAAATTCTTGGCCAGGCGAAAAAGGCGTACGAAGCGGCACGGGCAACCGGCGCAGCCGGTCGATATTTGCATCGGTTGTTTCAGCGAGCTTTTCGAGTGGCCAAGCAAGTTCGAACCCACACCGAGATTACGCGCGGCGCAGTCTCGGTCGGCTCAGTCGCGGTCGATCTTGCGCACAAAATCTTTGGTGATCTCCAGAATTGCAAAGTCCTGGTGCTCGGCGCCGGCGAAACGAGCGAACGAACGATTCGCGCGCTTGTTTCGCGCGGTGTCGCCGATTTGCGCGTCAGCAATCGGTCCCCGGAACGCGGCGAAGCTCTCGCGCTCGCCGTCAATGGCCGCGCGATTGCCTTTGAGCAATGGCTCGAGCAATGCCGCGAAGTCGATATTCTGATTACATCGACAGCTTCCGAAGTCCCGTTGCTCTGGCAGGAAAAACTCGCTCCGATGCTACGAGAACGAATCGATCGTCCGCTGTTCATCATCGACATCGCCGTGCCGCGTGATGTCGCGCCCGATGTGAACGCGCTCGACGGCGTTTATCTTTACGACATCGATTCGTTGCAATCGATCGCCGAACAATCATTGGCCACCCGCCGGGCACAAGTGGCCGCGGCTGAGCAGATCATTTCCCAACATGTTGCTGAGTTTGGTGAAATGATCACGCTGGGACTGAATTGCCCGGTGCAATCGTCGGAGCATCCGACAGTCGGAATTGTTGAGCAGGGAAGCTGACAGCGTCCCCTGCAGGGGAAAACGCGAAATTTGTAGGGGAACCTGCTAGGTTCCCATTCAATTGTATGAAGCGTCCACGCCGGATCAAAATCGTCGTCGGCACGCGTGGAAGCGAGCTGGCGCTGATCCAAACAGAGCTGGTCGTGCAGGGATTGCAGGCACGTTGGGCGGATTTGAAATTCGAAGTGAAAGTCATCAAGACTCGGGGAGACGATTCAAAAACGGCAATTCCCGATGTTCGCGCGGGTCGCAAAGGGTTGTTCACCGGAGAAATTGAGCGCACTCTCGTCGCGGACGACGTCGATCTTGCCGTGCACAGCGCGAAAGATTTGCCGAGCAAGTTGGTGCCAGGGACAGAGATTGCCGCCGTGCTCCCGCGCGCTGGTCTGGGCGATGTGTTAGTGGCGACAACGCCTTGCGATTTAAATTCGCTGGCGGTGGACGGAATTGTTGCCACGGGAAGTGTTCGACGGAAACATCAACTGCGCTGGAAACGGCCGGACGTGGAGATTGTCGATCTTCGCGGCAATGTGCCGACGCGATTACGCAAACTCGCGACCGACCAATGGCACGCGATCATTCTCGCGTGCGCCGGGTTGGAGCGACTTGGGCTGGACCCGGGTCGTGCGCGAATCAAGTTTGAAGAAAGCGAATTTTTTACGGCGCTGCTTCCCCGGGAAGTTTTTGTTCCGGCCGGTGGACAGGGTGTGATTGCGATGCAGATCCGTTCAGGAGACGAACAACTCAGAGAGATTGTCGATGCGATCAACGATTTTGATACGCGGCTGGCTTTGCGGGCGGAGCGCGAGTTTTTGCGCTTGCTGGATGCGGATTGCAATCAACCCGTAGGAGTGCTCGCCGTTGTCGATGGACCGATCATGAAAATTCGCGGACAGATTTTCGATCTTGGAGCGACAGCACCACGGGAGGGTCTTGTGCAAGGGCCGAGCGAGGACGCAGAGAAGTTGGCGGCGCAATTGTTAGAGCAGATTCGAGCACCAGCCTCCGCCCAAGGGCTACGGCTTGGCAAGCGAGCATGAGCAAGAGCACGAGTAAGGACCAGAGCGGCAAAGTCTATCTTGTCGGCGCCGGGCCGGGAGATCTTGGACTGGTAACATTGCGTGCGAAGGAATGCATCGAGCGAGCGGACGTTATCGTTTACGATCATTTGGCCAACCCGGAAATGTTGAGCTGGGCCCGGGAGGAGGCCGAAATTATTTATGCCGGCAAAAAAGCGGGCGAGCACGCGTTAAGTCAGGCGGAAATCAACAAGCTGCTCGTTGAAAAAGCGCACGCTGGAAAAGAGATCGTGCGTTTAAAAGGCGGCGATCCGTTTGTTTTCGGTCGCGGCGCCGAGGAGGCCAAGGCGATTGTCGATGCCGGCCTCGCGTTCGAAATCGTTCCTGGAATTACGTCGGCGATTGCAGGCCCGGCTTATGCCGGAATTCCGGTGACGCATCGCGCGGAAAATTCGCACGTGACTTTTTTTACCGGTCATGAAGCTCCGTCGAAAACAAAAAGTGCGATTGATTACGCCGCGCTCTCAAAGCTCGGCGGCACGCAGGTGATGCTGATGGGGGTCGAGAAAATCGAGGCGGTTGCCCGAGAAATGATGACCAATGGCGTCCGGGGTGATCTTCCGGTCGCGCTGGTTCGTTGGGCGACAACGGGACGCCAGGAAACATTGACCGGCACGCTCGAGAATATTGCCAAGCGAGTAGCCGAAACTGGATTTGAAGCGCCGGCCGTCGCTGTTTTCGGCGATGTCGTTACATTGCGAAAAGATTTAAATTGGTACGAGCGCCGGCCGCTTTCAGGAAAGCGGATCGTGGTGACGCGGACGCGGAAACAAGCGGGCGCGCTCACGGCTCAGCTTCGCGCGCTCGGCGCCGACGTTTTTGAATTGCCGACGATTCGGATCGAGCCGCCGACTGATTTGCGCGAATTCGCTAAGCTCGTCCAGGACGCACACCAATACGACTGGATTGTGTTTACCAGTCCAAACGGGGTGGACGCATTTTTCGAAATATTCTACAAACTTTACGATGACGCGCGCGAAATCGGCGGCGCAAAAATTGCCGCGATTGGTCCGGCGACCGCTCAACGGGTTCGCGATTTCCGTCTCCATGTCGATCTTCAGCCCGAGGAATTCGTGGCCGAGGCGGTGGTCCGACAATTTCAAAAGCAAGGCGGCGTAGAAAATCTGCGAATCCTCCTGGCCCGCGCGGAAAAGGCGCGGGACGTGCTTCCGAAGGAGTTGTCGAAGCTGGGAGCGATCGTTGATGAAGCTTTTGCCTATCGGACGGTTCCGGAAACGCGCGACATTACTGGCGCGCGCCGCCGCTTTTTGGAAGAGGGGGCAGATCTGATCACGTTCACGAGTTCGTCCACGGTGGAAAACTTTCTCGATCTGGGTTTGCCATGGCCAAAGGGAATGCAGGTCGCAAGCATAGGCCCGATCACGTCGAAAACGGCATCCGATCGTGGATTAAAGATCGACATCGAAGCGCGACGCCACGACATCGACGGTTTGGTCGAGGCGATCCGGAAATTTCTTGGAACGAAAAATGTCGAATAACGCAGTCGAACAAGAAAAGGACTTCACGGTCGCGATGCAGCAATTAAGCGCCGAGGCGGAGAAAATCCGGCCGGCGAGGCCGATCCTTACGGATAATTCTTCTTCGAAGAGCCCGGATCAAAGGGAATCGGCGCCGCCGCCTGAAATTTTAGCCGAACAATTACAAACCCTAGAGAACAATTTGCTCGGCCGTATCGAAAAGCTATCGGCTGATATGGATGCGACCAGACGGTCCGCGTTTGCACAACATTTCAAGAAAATTGATGAGCAGCTAGCGTTGATTCGCAACACAGAAAGTGTGAATCAGCAGCTGTTCGACTCGCTCCACGCCGAGTTGCTCAAGTATCGCGACAATTTTCTGCACGAATCGCTCCAGAGACCGTTCATCCACGATCTGGTTTATCTCTACGACCACTTGAATGGACTTTGCGAACAGCTCTCAAGTGCTGCGCAACAGAAGGGGAAGGGCAGCCGGGTGTCCCAGTGGCGCGATAATTTGGAGAACGCCATTCAGTCGCTGGTTGAAAGCCTGCACCGCTTCGATGTAAAGGAAATTGAGCCGCGAGAGCGCGTTGACCGGGCTTGTCATCGAGTTATCAGTTATGAGCCGGCCGATTTTCCGGAAGAAGATGGCGCCATCGTAATGCGCGTGAAGCGCGGCTTCGTCTGGCGGGGCAAGCTAATTCGCCCCGAGGAAGTGATCGCAAAACGCTGTGGTTGATTGGCGCTTTGCCGTCGCGATTTCAACTCCGCAGTTTGCGCAAATTCTATCCCTTCCGGGGCACGAAAACTGCACTAACGAGCCGGCGCCGAACCCAAGGCATTCGTCCAACTTTTTTCAGTCATGAGCAAACGCAAAGTAGTCGGAATCGATCTGGGCACGACCTTCTCGGCCATCGCACATATCGATGCCTACGGAAAACCGCAAATCATCCCCAATACAGAAACCGAACGCATCACGCCATCGGTGATTTTCTTCGACGACAGTCAGGTGATCATCGGCACGGTGGCCAAGAACAACGCCGTGGCCGAGCCGGAAAAGATTGTCGACTTCGTGAAGCGCGAGATGGGCAAGCCGAAGGATCAATTCCATCGCGAATTCGGCGGTAAAATTTATTCCGCCGAAGAGCTTTCGGCCCTCATCATCAAAAAGTTAAAGGCTGATGCCCAGAAGTATCTCGATCAGCCGATCACCGACGCAGTCATTACCGTGCCGGCTTACTTCAATGATGCCGAGCGCACCGCGACGATCACGGCCGGCCAGCTTGCCGGTTTGAACGTCCTTCAGATCATCAATGAGCCGACCGCGGCGGCGCTCGCCTACGGCCTCGATAAGTTGGACGAGAACCAGACGGTGTTCGTTTTCGACCTCGGGGGCGGCACGTTCGACGTAACGATCATGCGAATTATCGATCACAAAATGGAGATGATCGCGACCAATGGCGATCACCGGCTTGGGGGAAAAGATTGGGACGACGTAATTGTTAATCTCATCGCCGAAGAATTCGACCGGCTCCACGGTGAAAACCCGTTACTTGATTTGCACAGCTACCAGGAGCTGCATAACCGCGCGTTGGCGGCGAAGATTCAGCTTTCCAGCCGCAACAATACTACCATCGTTTACCACCACGACGGCAAGAGCGTGAAGCTGACTTTGACCCGGAAGGAATTTGAGAAGCGCACGCGGCACCTGGTCGAGAAGTGCAAAACCATCTGTGAAATGGTGATGCAAGAAGCGAAAATGAAATGGGACAAGATCGACAAGGTGCTGCTGGCCGGCGGTATGACGCGAATGCCGATGATTCGCGCGATGATTTCAGGTTTTTCCTCTGTGGCGCAAGTCGATCAGGTAAATCCGGATGAGGTGGTGGCGAGAGGCGCCGCTATTCAGGGCATGTTGTCGATATTGAACGATGAAGATATTTCGGGAGAAAGAACAGTCGATGACAGCGTCCGCCGGCAGTTTTCTGTGCTCGATGGCGGATTGATTGAAGTTACCGACATCACGTCCCACACCCTCGGCGTCGTCCTTTGGGATGAGAGGCAGCTTCATGAATACGTCTTTCCGATGATCCCGAAAATGACGCCGATTCCCGCCGTAATTAAAAACTCATTCGGGACCGCTGACGCTAACATGCAGCGCGCCGTCGTTAAAGTAGTGGAAGGCGAAAGCACGGTGCCAGGTGAGTGTACGCCGCTCGGGATCTGCGACATTCAGCTGCCGCCGTATTTGCCGAAGGGCTCGCCGGTAAAGCTCACTTATCAGTATAACGCCAATCAGGTGTTGGAAGTCGAAGTGCAGGCGGCCGGCAACAACGCCAAAGTCACTATCGATCGCAACACTGGTCTGGCTCCGCAGGAGATCGAACAAGCCGCTTCCGGCTTGGGCGAACTGCAGGTCAGCTAGAAATGACCAAGTGCGATATCAGCTTTCCGCTTCCGCTGCCCGATGATCCGCGAAAGTGGCAGGGATGGAATAATTATCGGTCGCCGAACTACTACGAACGGCTCTGTCTCGATCCGCACGCCAATCCAAGCAACCAGCTGATCGAAGAGCACTGCCGCGAGCTCATGCGGTGGTGGCAAAAAAAACTGCCGCTCAAGAATCAGCCGAGCAATCCACTTGCCCAGCTGCTTCGCTCGGGACTAGAGGAATCATCTCGATTTCTGACCGAGGCGCGGGTGGAACTTCTCGATCCGGAACACCGCCGGGTTCTCGATGAACAACTGGAGGTGCAGCAACACGAAGCGGCCGTATTTGAATTTCTTAAATATCTCGAGTTCGTCCTTTCCAACGGCGTGCTCACGGCCGAGGAAGAAAAAAATCTCCTGCGCTTCGGTGCCGAGCGGGCCCTCACCGAAGCTGAAATGAATTCGGTGATCGAAGAGGCGCTGCACAAAAGTGGCGGGCAACGTCGAGCAGTTGCGCCTCCGCCGGTCGAGAAAGGCACCGAAGCGCCCGTGAAATCTTCGTCCGCTAATCCTCAGGAAGAATTCTTGCACCTGATGCGCCTGAGCAACCTCGACAGTTTCAGCATGAGTGACGATCAACGCGACACCTTCATCGACATGGCGGAAAACCTCGGGCTCGACCCGGGCGAGGCCGAGGATCTGGTCGATCGTTACCTGGAAGAAGCGGACGACAAATCGCTCGCAGCTTCGCCGAGCGCAACGCCGACCGCGCCTGCACCGCGCGCTGAAGGAAAGCCTGTTTCGACGCCGTCTCCGGTTGAGGGAAAACCGCCGCCGGTAAAGATCGGGCACAACCCAGAGCTGGAACGCTCGCGTTACGGCAATTTCACAAACACGCTCGGTGGGATGATGATCTTTGTTCCATCCGTCGAATTCACAATGGGAAGTGACGCTGAGGACGCCGCGCCAAATGAGCGTCCGCTTACGCATGTTGCCCTGAGCCGCTTTTATATCTCGCGATGCCTGATCACCAACGCCGAGTACGAGCAATTCGATCGTGCGCACCAGGCCAAGCGGGCTCCCAGCGCGGGGGATCGCCATCCCGTCGTGTACGTGAGTTATCTCGATGCCGTGAAATTTTGCCAGTGGTTGAGCACGCGCGAACGTCGAAAATATCGTCTGCCCACCGAAGCGGAATGGGAGTACGCGGCCAAAGGAAAAGACCAGCGCAAATTCCCGTGGGGAAATTATGACGGCCGCGGCGATCTCGCCAATTTTGCGGATCGCAACACCGTTTTTGCCTGGAGCGATCGCGAAATCGATGACGGTTATCCGGAAAGTTCGCCGGTCGGTGCGTTCCCGCTTGGCGCCAGTCCATTTGGAATCGAAGACATGGCCGGAAATGTCTGGGAATGGTGTCTCGATTATTACGAGCTTTATCGGCCGGGACCGAAAACGAACCCGCGCGGGCCGTCCGCCGGCACCAAGCGAGTGCATCGTGGCGGCAGTTGGAAATCGCGCTTCGGCAGTTTACGGACAACGGTGCGCAGTTCGAACGTGCCCGGGTTTTCGTGCAACGATCTCGGCTTCCGGATCGTTTGCGAATGTGATTAAGCGGACTAGACAGGATTTACAACATCGACAGGATTTCGGACCTCAGGAATCAGGATAATCCTGCTAATCCTGTCGGTTTCAGGCGGTAAAGCGGAACTTGGTCCGGCCGCGCTTGGCATTGTTCTTCGCTTTGCGGCGGTGCTTTTGATTCGGCGTCTCGAAAGCGCGCAAACGGCGCACTTCCTCGAGAATGCCCTCGGAATCAAGCTTGTTCTTCAACCGCTTGAGTGCGCGATCTACCGGCTCACCTTTGCGAACGAGTACTTCTGGCATCGATAATCAACTCCTGACTTGCAAATTTTGTGCCCAAATGGCGAGGCGGAGCCTAATCGGGCAGGCCGACTTCGTCAAATGAGCCCCGGGTCCACCAGAGCACAATCGGTGAGGCGATGAAAATAGACGAATACGTGCCAACCACGACACCGACGATAATTGCGAGCGAGAAATCGCGCAGGACCGCGCCGCCAAGCAGGAACAGACACAGAATCGGGATGAGCGTGACCGTGCTGGTCAATATGGTGCGGCTCAACGTCTGATTGATGCTCGAGTTCATGATCTCTTCGATCGACCCGCGCCGTCCGCTGGCCAGACCTTCACGAATACGGTCGTAAACGACGATCGTGTCGTTGATCGAATAACCGGCGATGGTCAGAACGGCGCCGACCATGGTCAGGGTCAGCTCCCGTCCGAGAAGCGAAAAGACGCCGACCGTGATGATGACGTCGTGCAGCAACGCGACGATCGCGCCGACCGCGAACGAAAGTTCAAACCGGAACGTGACGAAAATTAAGATGCCAAGAATTCCGAGTCCGAGGGCAATGAGGGAGCTCTTGGCCAGTTCGCCGCCAACTAAAGCGCCGACTCGCTCCGACCGTTCCACTTTGAAACTCGCGCTCGGCATGGTCTGGATGATTTGCTTCTCCACCTTGTCACTCGTGTTCAACGGGCTGCGAACAGTGATGTAGTATTTGCCGCTTTGGGCCGATTCCTGGATCGATGCGTCCGCCAAGCCGATCGGTTTCAATGAATCGCGGACCTGTCCGACGTCGATCGTGGCCGGCGAGCTCAGCGTCACCAAATCGCCGCCCCGGAAATCGACGCCGAAGTTTTTTTCGCCTTTGATATAAAACGAAGTGGCTCCGGCGAGGATGAGCGCGAGGGAGCACATACAGGCGAGAAATCCTTTGCCGAGGAAATTGATGTTTTGCGACGAGATCAGATGCAGCATCGAGATCTTTTTCACCCGGCCCGTGTCTACCAGCCAGCCGAGTGCGTTCCGGCCGACGATGAGCGCAGTAAAGAGCGACGCGAGGATGCCGAAGGTCAGCGAAATCGCGAACCCTCGGACCGGACCAGCGGCCTGCCAGAATAAAATTAGTGCGGTGATGAGCGTAGTCACGTTCGCGTCGAAAATGGAGCTGAATGCTTTTTGATAAGCCGTTTCCATCGCCACCCTGAGCGATTTCCCAAGGGCCATTTCTTCGCGGAGGCGCTCGTAAATCAGCACATTGGCATCAACCGACAAGCCAATTGTCAAAATGATGCCGGCAATTCCAGGAAGAGTCAGAACGAAGCGAAACATTGTGAGCGCGCCGATCAGGAGGACGAGGTTTACCAGGAGCGCGAGGTTCGCGACCAATCCCGGCAGTCGATAATAGATGAGCACGCACACCAACGTGATTGCCAATCCTAACAAGCCGGCCATGATGCTGGCGCGGATCGAATCGAGGCCGAGTGTTGGCGAAACACTGCGCTCTTCCTCGATACTGACCGGTGTTTGGAGCGGATTCTCGAGCACGCTCGCCAGACCGCGGGCTTCTTTTTCCTCGAACTTCCCGGTAATAATAGCGTCGCCGCCATAAATTGCATCGCGAATCACCGGCGCGGATTGAATCACTCCGTCGAGCACGATCGCAAAGCGGTGCCCTTTGTATTGTTCTGTGATTTTGCCGAATTGTTTCGCTCCTTCGCCATCGAACTTGAGCTGCACGGTCCAGCCTTCGTTGCCGTAGTAAGCATGCGATTCTTTGACGCGGTCACCGCCGAGATCGGCTTTCTTTTTGACGAGTAAACGTTCTTCCCGCGGCTTTTCATTTCCTTCCGCCGCCATTTTGTAAACTTCGATCCGATACTCCGGTGGAATGACTTCCTTGCCCTCATCGATCGCTCTTAAGCGCTCGCCGTTGTCGGGATAAACCAGGCGAAACTCGAGTTTTGCCACGCGGGAGAGTTGCTCGCGCGCCTCTTGAATTTTCGCCGTATCGAGACCGGGAATCTGAACCAGAATACGATCATTCCCGACTGGACTGATGACTGGCTCGCTAACTCCAAAATAATCGATGCGCTTACGAATCACTTCGACCGCCTGGTCGAGCATTCCCTTGTTCACATCTTTGTCGCCACCCATCAGGCGAATGAGGAACGAAGTGCCGCCTTGAATATCGAGACCGAGCTGAATTTTCTCTTTCGGCGGCCAAATGGTGGCGATGCTGAAGGCGGCCAGCAGCATTACCAGAGTCGTGGCCAGCAATCGCTTTCGAAGTCCGACGTCGGTGGCAAAATACCAACCGAAAAGAACCAGCAACCCAAGGCCGGCAAAAAATGTCAGTGCGGGACTCATTTCAGAGGTTGAGGGGTTGAGTTGTTGAGTGGTTGAGGAGCGACGGAATATCGTGTGCTCTGTTGTTTTTTGATGTTCATCTCAACTTCGCAATAATGCCAGTCCGGCTCGGACCTCAACATCTCAACTTTCTTTTAGAACATTCGTGATCGCCGATTTCTCCATCTCGATCTTCACGTTATCGGCCACTTTCAGCATCACGGTTGTCTCCTTCACGTTCGCGATCAACCCGTGAATCCCTGCGTTCGTCACCACTTGGTCGCCCGTTTTCAAACTGGAAATCAAGCGTTGCTGCTCCTGTTGCCGTTTTTTCTGTGGCCGAAACAGGACGAAATACATGATGACGAAAATGAAAATGAACGGGATGAAGAATCCGATGCCGCCGGCCGGCCCTGGAGCAGGCGCGGCCGGTTGCGCTTGAGCTAAAAACAAGAACAGCATGCTGAAAATTTAGGTGAGCCGGAGCTTAAACCCGAACGCTTCGGCTGCAATTCATAATAACTGTAGGGGACGCTGTCAGCGTCCCGTTTCTTTGTCGGGAAGCAAACTGCTTACCCTACAGATTTGCACTCTCGACATCTCGCGTTTCGTAGTTCGAAACGAACTCGCCGCGAAACCCGTCGAACGTGCCTTTGTCGATCTTGTCCCGCGCCTGGCGCATCAAATCGAGATAAAAATGCAAATTGTGCAGCGTGATCAGGCGCAGCCCGAGAATCTCTTCGGCTTTGATCAAATGGCGGATGTAACCACGACTGAATTCACGGCAACTGGTGCAGTCGCAACTGTCTTCGATCGGCCGCTTATCCCTCGCAAACTCCGCGTTTTTCAAATTGAGCGTGCCGGTAGAAGTGAACGCGGTGCCATTCCGCGCGAGTCTCGTGGGCAATACGCAATCGAACATATCCATCCCGCGCGCGATCATTTCCAACAATTGCGGTGGGGTGCCGAGCCCCATCGCGTATCGCGGCTTGTCGTTCGGCAAGAGCGGCTCACTCGATTCGACCGCGCGAATCATCTCTTCCTCCGGTTCGCCGACACTGACGCCGCCGATGGCATAGCCGTCGAAATTAAGATCGACAATCGCCTGCGCGCTTCGTTGACGCAGTTCCTCAAACGTCGCTCCTTGAACGATTCCGAAGACTAATTGTTTGGCTGTAGTGGCGGCCGTGTCGGCCGCAGGGTTTTCGGAACTGCCGCTGGGGACAGCGGCAGCTACAACATCCGCTGTGCGTTGGGCGTTTGCTTCTGCCCACTCTCTGCATCTCTTCGCCCAGCGCGTTGTCATCTCCGCACTTTTTGCGGCGTAATCGTACTCGCATGGCCAGGGCGGGCATTCATCCAGCACCATCGCGATGTCACTCCCAAGCGCCGCCTGGATTTCCATCGCGATCTCCGGCGAAATAAACGCGGGCGTTCCATCGACGTGATTTTGAAACTGAACGCCCTCCTCGGAAATCTTTCGCAATTTCGCCAGCGAAAAAATCTGGTAACCGCCGCTGTCGGTCAGAATCGGCCGGTCCCAATTCATGAACGTATGCAGACCGCCCAAATGTTTGATCACCTCAATCCCCGGGCGGACGAAGAGATGGTAAGTGTTTCCCAGAACGATCGGCGCGTTCAGCTCGCGCAATTCGCGCGGACTGACTGCCTTCACGCTTCCCTGCGTCCCTACCGGCACGAAGGCCGGTGTTTCAATCGCGCCGTGCGCCGTGGTTAAACGACCGTGCCGCGCTCTTGACTCCCGATCTTGGGCCAGAAGTTCGAACATTTGCTGCATGCGAAGAGAGACTTCGCGCAATCGCGGCGCAAAACAAATCCAGACGCAAAATATTCTTTGCGAGCCGTGATTTTCCCTCTATATTTGCGCCTCACCGCATCAGGCGCGTGACAGTGTATTACGCGACTGGGCGGGTTTTTTTGTCGCCTGGAACACGAGGTTTTTGGCGGCGCTTTGTTTGGAAAAAATGCCCACGATTAATCAGTTGATTCGGAAAGGACGCCGGAAAATGTCGGTGAAATCGAAGTCACCGGCGCTGACCAATTGTCCTCAGCGCCGCGGCGTTTGCGTGCAGGTGATGACGCGCACGCCGAAGAAGCCGAATTCCGCCCTGCGCAAGGTGGCCAAGGTTCGCTTGACGAACGGCGAGGAAGTGATTGCCTACATTCCGGGCGAGGGCCACAACTTGCAGGAGCACTCGATCGTGCTTGTGCGCGGGGGGCGAGTAAAAGATTTGCCGGGCGTTCGCTACCACATTGTGCGGGGCACGCTCGATTCGTTGGGCGTCGATGGACGCCGGCGAAGTCGCTCCAAGTATGGGGCGAAGCGCCCGAAAGGTGGCGCGGGCGGAGGCGGCGGCGCGAAACCGGCCGCGGGCGCAAAGGAAGCGGCGCCAAAGGAAGAGAAGAAGTAAATTTTTGAGACGAAAGATCGACAATGTCGCGACGGAAGAGAGTTTACAAAAAGGAAGAGCGCGTCGATTCCCGTTACGGGAGTCCGGCGGTCGCGCGTCTCATCACCACGGTGATGAAGCGCGGCAAGAAATCGCTCGCCGAGCGCATTGTCTACACCGCGATTGAGAAATCGCGCGAAGGTTCCGATTCGGTCGATCCGCTCGAAGTCGTAAACAAGGCGATCGAGAACGTTCGCCCGCGGCTGGAAGTGAAATCACGTCGTGTCGGTGGCGCGACTTATCAGGTGCCGCTGGAAGTTCCGCCCGCGCGCCAGATTTCTCTGGCAACGCGTTGGATCGTTCAATACGCCGATACTCGCAAAGGCATGCCGATGGCTCAGGCGCTCGCCCAGGAAATTAAGGACGCGGCCGCCGGTCAGGGCAACGCGATCAAGAAACGCGAAGACACACACAAAATGGCGCAAGCCAACCGCGCGTTTGCCCATTTCCGTTGGTAATTTTATGCCCGCGACGCTCGAAAAGAAAAAATCGGCATCGGCGGGCCCGAACTCGCCGAATCGCAAGTTCCCGCTCGAGCGAACACGGAACATCGGCATCGCCGCGCACATCGACGCCGGTAAAACGACGATCACCGAACGCGTGCTGTTTTACACCGGCATGATCCACAAGATGGGCGAGGTGCATGAAGGCACCACCGTCACTGACTGGATGGACCTGGAGCGCGAACGCGGAATCACGATCACTTCGGCCGCGACGACCTGCAGTTGGGCGCAGCGCAAAGAGGAAGGCGTTTACAAAATTTTCGAAGGGATCAAGCAGCGGATCAACATCATCGACACGCCGGGGCACGTCGATTTCACCGCCGAAGTGGAACGTTCACTTCGCGTGCTCGACGGCGCGATCGCGGTGTTTGACGCCGTTGCCGGCGTGCAGCCGCAATCGGAAACGGTTTGGCGTCAGGCCACGAAGTACAACGTGCCGTGCCTCGCTTTCATCAACAAGATGGACCGTGTTGGCGCCGACTTTAAGATGTCGATCGATAGCATGCGCAAGAAGCTTGGCGCGAACGCCTGGCCGGTGCTTTTGCCTCTTGGCAGGGAAGATCAGCTCAAAGGCCAGCTCGACGTCATTAATAAGAAGGCGATTATTTATTCGGACAGCGACCAGCTTGGATCGACATACGAGGTGACAGATGTGCCGAAGGAATATCTCGATCTTGTTGACAAAGCGTACAGCGATTTGGTCGAACAAATTTCAAATCTCGACGACGACGTTGCTCATGTCGTTCTCGAGGAGAAACCGGTTACGCCGGAGCTTTTGAAAGCGGCCATTCGTCGCCAAACGATCGCGAACAAATTTGTGCCGGTGATCGGCGGCTCGGCGTTGAAGAACATCGGTGTGCAGTACTTGGTCGATGCGGTGGTCGATTACCTGCCGAGTCCGCTCGACATTCCGCCAGCCAAAGGAATGGAACCCGACACACACGAGCCGATGGAAGCGCCGACGGACGATAACGGGAACTTCTGCTCCCTCGCGTTTAAACTTTGGAGCGATCCATTTGTCGGCAAACTCGTTTTCTTCCGCGTTTACTCCGGCACACTGAGCAAAGGCGACACCGTTTACAATCCGCGCACGAACAAACGCGAACGCATCTCGCGGTTGATCCAAATCCAAGCCGACAAACGCGAAGAAATCGAGACTTGTTACTCGGGCGACATCGCGGCGATCGTCGGAATTAAGAATATCACGACCGGCGACACGCTTTGCGACGAGGACCATCCGATCCTGCTCGAACCGCCGACGTTTCCTGATCCCGTCATTTCAATGGCGATTGAGCCGAAGACGAAATTGGACCAGGAAAAAATGGGCGTGGCCTTACAGCGTCTGGCCGAAGAAGATCCGACGTTCCGCGTTTACACCCACGAAGACACCGGGCAGACCATCATCGCGGGCATGGGCGAGTTACATTTGGAAATCATTCGCGACCGCATGTTCCGCGAATTCAAGGTGGACGCGAACGCGGGCAAACCGCAGATCGCGTATCGCGAAACAATCACCACCAACGCGCACGGTGTCGGCAAGTTAATCAAACAGTCGGGCGGTCGAGGTCAGTACGGACACGTTGAAGTGGATTTACGGCCAGGCGAGCGCGGCAAAGGACTCGTCGTCGAAAACAAGATCGTCGGCGGCATTATTCCGCGCGAATACATCCCTGCGGTCAAGAAAGGCATCGAAGAGGCAGTGCTCGATGGAGTGCTTGGTGGCTACCCAGTTGTTGATGTTGAGGCGGACATTGTTTTCGGAAGCTTCCACGAAGTCGATTCGAGCGAGCTCGCTTTCAAAATGGCCGCGATCTTCGCAATGAAGGACGGCTTCCGAGCGGGCAAACCAATCCTGCTTGAGCCGATCATGAAAGTGGAAAACATCACCCCGGAAGAATATCAGGGCGACATTATCGGCGACTTAAACCGGCGTCGCGGCCAGGTCAATAGCATCGAGTCACGTGGAAACCTGACCATCGTGCACGCTGAAGTTCCGTTGGCAGAGCTGTTCGGTTATGCCACCGCGATTCGCTCGCTTTCCAAAGGCCGCTCAAGTTACTCGATGGAGCCGTCGCACTTTCAACAGGTGCCGCAGAATTTGGTCGCGGCAATCCTGGATCAAAGGGAGGACAAATGACCGACAGCCAACGTATTCGCATTCGCTTGAAAGCATTCGATCATCGCATGCTCGACCAGTCCGCGGTCGAGATTGTGGAGACGGCGAAGCGCACCGGCGCTCGGGTGGCCGGGCCGATCCCGCTGCCGACATTGATCGAGAAGTTCACCGTGAACCGCTCGCCGCACGTGGACAAGAAATCGATGGAACAATTTGAAATCCGCACGCACAAACGGTTGCTCGACATTATCGAGCCGACCGCGAAGACGGTGGATGAGTTGAAGAAACTGAATTTGCCTGCGGGCGTCGATATTACGATTAAGATTTAGCCGCTTGAGAATTTTGCCACGCCGCCAACATGAGTATCGGGTTACTAGGACAGAAAATCGGCATGACCAGCGTCTACGACGCCAACGGTCGGCTGCATCCTGTGACCGTCATTGCGGTCGGCGATAACGCTCTCTTGCGTCGCCTGACTAACGACAACGACGGCTACTCGGCCGTGCAAGTTGGGTTCGGTTCACAAAAGGAATCGCGTGTGAGCAAAGCCGAGCTCGGCGTCTTCAAGAGCGCGAATTCGGAACCGAAGCGCTTCGTCCGCGAATTTCGCCTAACGGCCGATCTCGGTGATGGCGAAGTGAATCTCACCGTCACGCAATTTCAACCGGGAGATTTTGTTGACGTGATTGGTCGCTCCAAAGGAAAGGGCTTCCAGGGCGTGATGAAGAAGCACAACTTCGATGGGCAAGGTGCGGCGCACGGTTCGAAGACGCATCGCCGCAATGGCGCCGTCGGCAATCGTTCCACTCCGGGCCGCATTTGGAAGAACATGGGGATGCCCGGTCATCTCGGCGACGAGCGCGTCACTGTGCAGAACCTGCAAGTGATGCAGGTGCGCGAGGCCGAGAAAGTAATTTTGATCAGTGGCGCAGTTCCCGGTTGTAACGGGAGCTATGTGGTCGTTAGGCCGGCGATTAAGAATCCCGCAGCTCAGATAAGGCTGCACCAACAGCACGCAAAACAAGATAAGGCCGTCGCGAAGAAGCACGAGGCTGAAAAGAAATCGGAAGAGAAGAAGCCTGAAGCAGGGAAGAAACAAGAAGCCGAAGAAAAGCCTGAGGCGGCAGAGAAGAAATGAGTGCGAAAGTTTTAACGAAAGCCGCGGCCAAGGAGGCGAAGATCGACATCATCGAGGATGGTCGTGGCTCGCAAGCCGTTTACGATGTAGTGGTCGCGATGCGCGCAGCGCGGCGTTCGGGTTCAGCGAATACGAAAACAAAGGCCGAAGTCGACATGTCGGGCGCAAAACCGTGGCGGCAAAAAGGAACGGGCCGCGCACGCGCCGGTTATGTTGCATCGCCGATCTGGCGAGGTGGCGGCGTTGTCTTCGGACCCAAGCCGCGCGATTACTCCAAGAAAGTTTCCAAATCAGTCCGACGTCTGGCATTGCAAAAAGCTCTGAGCGAGCGAATCAAAGCCGGCGACGTCCTAA
Source organism: Verrucomicrobiota bacterium (assembly GCA_003220055.1). GTDB lineage: Bacteria > Verrucomicrobiota > Verrucomicrobiia > Chthoniobacterales > UBA10450 > AV40. The sequence continues at coordinate 25,204 of QHRF01000011.1, forward strand.
CGATCGACAAATTTGCCGTTTCGGAAATCAAAACCAAGACGTTTGTCGATCTTGTCCGGAAACAAACTGACGCTGAGAAAGTTCTGATCGTTTCCGATTCGTTTGACGACAAGACCTATAAATCGGCGCGGAACGTGAAGCCGGTGAAACTTGCGACCGCGGCGGACGTGAACACGGAACAATTGCTCGCGTTTCAGAAAATTCTAGTGACGTCCAAGGCGCTCGAAAAGTTAGCGGAGAGAATCCATCCACCTTCGCCGGAGGCTACGGCGCGATAAAATGAGAGAGCCGCACGAAATTATCGAGACCGCCTCGCTGACCGAGAAATCGACGCTGCTGAGCGAAAAACAGAACAAATATGTTTTTCGGGTCAGCCCCCGCGCGAACAAGATTCAAATCAAAGACGCGGTTGAGCGTTTGTTCCAGAAGAAGGTCGTGAATGTGAACACGTGCAATTACGCCGGAAAAGAAAAGCGCGTCCGCGGACCGCTTGGCCGGCGCGCGCATTGGAAGAAAGCGATTGTGACTCTCGCTCAGGGCGAGAAGATCGAGCTGGTGTAATTATGGCGCTCAAAAGTTATCGTCCACTCACGCCGATTCAGCGGTTCAAGCAGACGCCTGCCTTCGATGAGATCACGAAGTGGCAGCCAACGCGCAGTTTGCTTGAGCCGAAGAAAAAATCGGGCGGCCGGAACAATTATGGCCGCCTCACGTCGCGCCATATTGGCGGAGGTCACAAGCAAAATTATCGCAAAGTCGATTTCAGACGCCGCAAGCACGGCGTCTCGGCCGAAGTGATGGGGATTGAGTACGATCCGAACCGTTCGGCGCGAATTGCTCTTATTAAGTACAGCGACGGCGAACTGAGCTACATCCTGGCGCCGAATGGCCTGCAGGTCGGCGCCAAAGTTGTCGCCGGTAACGACGTCGCGCCCGATCTTGGCAATTCATTGCCGCTGCGCGCGATTCCGCTCGGCACCAACATTCACAACATCGAACTAAGCCCCGGCCGGGGCGGTCAAGTTGCGCGTAGCGCCGGTCAGCAAGCGATCCTGAACAATCTCGAGGGCGGCTACGCGCTCGTGAAAATGCCGTCCGGCGAAGTCCGCCGAATTCACGAGAACTGTTTCGCCACCATCGGCCAGGTTGGAAACGTCGATCACATGAATGTGGCCAGCGGCAAAGCCGGGCGCACGCGTTGGCAGGGACGTCGTCCGCACGTGCGCGGAATGGTGATGAACCCGATCGACCACCCGATGGGCGGCGGTCAGGGCAAATCAAAGGGCGGCGGCGGACGTCATCATCCAGTCAGCCCATGGGGGCAGCTGGCCAAAGGATTTAAAACACGCAGTAAACGCAAGCCGAGCGACCGATTCATTCTCGAGCGCAAGCGAGCGAACAAGAAAAGTTGATTTTTATGGGAAGATCACTAAAGAAAGGACCCTTCGTCGAATCGCATCTTCTGGAGAAGATCGACAAGATGAACGCGTCGGGCTCGAAAAAAGCGATCAAGACCTGGTCGCGACGCTCGATGGTAACGCCGGATTTTGTCGGCCACACGTTTTTGGTGCACAACGGAAAGATATTTAATTCCGTTTTCATCACCGAGAACATGGTCGGTCATAAGCTCGGCGAGTTTTCGGCTACCCGAATCTTTAAGAAGCACGGTTCGCACACGGCGAAGGTGACCAAATAGTTGAGAATTTTTTTGGCAGTGTTGGGCTGCGTAACGCTGGCTCGAGGGCTGGCGGCAGAGGGAAATAGTTCTTTGTCAGAATCCAAAATTGAAAGCGCGGAGCAAAAGATCACAGCGGAATCGCTGCTGGCGCAGAACGAAGATTTGCGCAGGCAATTGTCGATTCAACAGGAGTCGCTCAAGACAGTGACAGCGAGCCTGGCGGAATCGAACGCGGAAGCGGAAGTGTTTCGCCGCAAATATTCCGACTTGGAATCGCGGATGGCAGCGTTGGGGCTGGCGTCGGCGAGCAAAGATCGGGCAAAACTCGAGCAACGTTTGCTTGCCGCAGTAAGTGATCTTCGGTTGGCGCAAAGAGAGCGCGATGAGCTTCGCGATCAACTACTTGGTTTGAACGAGGCCCTGTTGCGATATTTGCAGACATCGCAGGGTGGCGACGCGCAGGCGCGGATGGACGTGGAAACGCAATTGCGCAAAACGAACGAGCTGGTGGGAAGATCGATCCCGCCGCTGCGGGACGCGCAAGAGCCGCAACCGAGTTTGATGGACGGCAGCGTCCTGAGCGTGAAGGACGAATGGTCTTTTGTGGTTGCGAACATTGGCGAGCAGCAAGGCGTCAAGATTGGAATGCCGCTGCGAGTAATGCATGGGGAACAAAAGATTGCGACCCTGAGGGTGGTGGACGTGCGACAGCGAATTTGCGGTGCGGTAATTGAGGATTCTGGAAAAGAGAAAATAAAAGTGGGCGATCGCCTCCAGGCGGATGCCCGCTCGAATGTGACTTTAAAATAGATGGAAGTTAGATCGATATATAAGTACGCGCGGATTTCGCCATTCAAGGTGCGCGAAGTCACGCGAGAGATTCAGGGTCTGCCGGTTTCGGCGGCACTCGACATTCTTGCTTTCACGCCCAAGAAAGCGGCCTTCCTGATCAACAAAACGCTCAAGAGCGCGATCGCGAACGCGGAAAACAATGCGAACTTGAAAGCCGACGGTCTGGTGGTCAAGGAAGCGGTCGTTGGCGAAGGTCCCACCTTCAAGCGAATGACGCCGCGCGCCCGCGGCAGCGGCAGCCGGATTTTGAAACGGACCAGTCATATCCGAATCGTTTTGACGGACGACGTGGCCATTGAAACGCGCGAAACGAAAAAGGCGAAGCGCGATCAGGAAAAGAAGGGCGGCGAGAGCTCAGGAAAACCGGCAGCGACGAAAAAAAGTAAGAAGAAGACCGCGAAGGCGGCGAAGAAATAATTTTATGGGACAAAAAGTTAATCCGATTGGATTCAGACTCGGCGTGAACCGTGATTGGCGGTCGCGCTGGTACGCGTCGCCGCAGGAGCTGCCTGCATTTCTGCACAGCGATCTCGAGATTCGCGCTTACGTGAAGAAGAAGCTGCAATTCGCCGCGGTCTCGAAAATTGTGATCGAACGCGCGTGGAATTCGATTCGCGTGACAATTCACACTGCCCGTCCCGGCATCGTCATCGGCCGCAAAGGCGCCGAGATCGAGAAAATGACGGAAGAAATTTCGAAGATGGCGCAGGGCAAACAAATCAAGATTGACATCCAGGAGATCAAGACGCCCGAGTTGGACGCGCAATTGGTCGCGGAGAATGTTTCGTTGCAGATCGAGCGCCGAATCGCCTACCGCCGCGCGATGAAAAAAGCGGTGCAGGTTGCAATGGATTTCGGCGCGGAAGGAATTCGCTTGCGCTGCTCGGGCCGGCTGAACGGCGCGGAAATCTCGCGCTCGGAATGGTACCGCGAAGGGAAAGTTCCATTGCACACTTTGCGCACTCCGATCGACTACGGTTTCGCCGAAGCAAACACCGTTTACGGAAAGATCGGCGTGAAATGCTGGATGTGTAAGAAGGAAGAAGCGCCGAGCGAAGCTCCGATTGCAATGGCTCCGCCGCCGCCGCCACCGCCGCCAGCTGAACCAGTCGAAGCCTGATTTTTATGCCGTTGATGCCCAAACGAGTGAAGTATCGGAAGTCCCAGCGGGGAAGCCGCAAGGGGACTGCTTCGCGCAACCTGAGGATCAATTTTGGTGAGTTCGGCCTGCAAACGCTCGAGCGCGCCTGGATCACGAACACGCAGATTGAAGCGGCGCGAGTGGCATTGACCCGCAACATGAAACGCAAAGGCAAACTGTGGATCCGGATCTTTCCGGACAAATCAGTCACTGCCCGTCCGCCGGAAACGCGAATGGGCAAGGGAAAAGGTCAGCCGGAGTTCTGGGTCGCGACGGTGAAGCCCGGAAACATTTTGTTTGAGCTCGACGGCCTGACTGAATCGGTCGCGCGCGAGTCGCTGCGACTGGCGGCGGATAAATTGCCCGTGCGCACGAAATTTATCAGCCGTCACCACGTGGCCGCGGCCTAACGAACATGAAAATTAAAGAAATAGTTGAGATGAGCACGGACGAATTGCTGACGAAACGGCGCGATCTCCGCCAGGAACGTTTGCATCTGCGTTTGCAACAGCAGAGCGGCCAGCTCGAGCAGCCAAGCCGGCTGCGTTTGCTGCGGCGCGATGTGGCGCGGATCGACACGATTCTTTCTCAGCGGGCCAAGCAACCACAGGCCATTCCCGCCGCAGAACCAAAGCCGAAGAAGAAGAACTAATTTATGGCCGAGCAAGCAACACACGATCGACCCGCCTCCGATCCTCTACGGCGCGGCGAGCAATCGACGGCGCAACCGCCGCCGTTGCCGGCGAAGTACACGCGCTCAGCGCGGAAGACGCGGGTGGGCGAAGTTATTTCCGAGCGGATGAACAAGACGATCGTGGTCCGGACGATCACGCGCGTGCCGCATCCGAAGTTCGGCAAGATTGTGAAACAGATCCGAAGATTTTACGCGCACGATGAGGAGAACAAGGCGAAGACGGGCGACACCGTCCGGATTATGGAGACGCGGCCGCTGAGCAAATTGAAACGCTGGCGATTAGTAGAGGTGCTTCAGAAGTAATTGTTATGGTGCAGCTTCGATCGAGACTTGACGTCGCGGACAATACCGGCGCGCGGATGGCGACGATGATCGGCGTGATCGGCAAGGCCACGCTTTACGCTGGGATTGGGGACGTCATCACTGCGAACGTGAAAGAAGCGAGCGCGACGGGCACGGTGAAAAAGGGCGAAGTCGTGCGAGCGGTCGTGGTTCGCACGCGGCAAGCGATTCGTCGCGATGACGGCTCTCTTCTGCGATTCGACAACAATGCGATTGTGATCATCGACAAAGATCTGAACCCGCGCGGCACCCGCATCTTCGGTCCGGTCGCGCGCGAACTGCGCGAGCGCAATTTCATGAAAATTGTTTCGCTGGCTCCGGAGGTTTTATGAGCCGGATGAAATTTCACGTCAAAAAAGGCGACGAAGTGGAGGTGATCTCCGGGAACTTCAAAGGTTCGAGCGGCAAAATTCTCGAGGTGTTGCCAAGCAAACAGCGAGTGCTGGTCGAAGGTGTGCGGATTATCAAAAAGCATCTGCGCAAATCGGAAGACAATCCGCAGGGCAAAATTGCCGAGCGCGAAGGGCCAATTCACATCTCGAATGTGAAATTGGTCGATCGCGAGAAAAAGGCCGAAAAGAAAAGCAAAACGAAGCCGAAGAAGGAGGCTGAGAAGAAGGCGGCGTAATGGAAAACGAATTTTACCGTCATTACAAAGACCGCGTGGTGCCCGCTTTGCGCGAGCGGCATAAGTACAAAAATGTCCACCAGATTCCGCGAGTCCATAAAGTCGTGATTAACACTTCGGTTGGTTCGCAATCGGACATCAAGCAGGCTTTGGACGAAGCGAAAGTGGAGCTGGCGCTCATTACCGGGCAACAACCGGCGGAAACGCGATCAAAGAAGAGCATCGCCAATTTTAAATTGCGCAAGAACCAGGTCATCGGCGCGAAGGTTACACTGCGTGGCGATCGGATGTACGAATTCCTCGAGCGGTTGATCAAAGCCGCGCTTCCTCGAATTCGAGACTTTCGCGGCGTCTCGCCCCGTTGTTTTGACGGGAACGGCAATTACACACTCGGTGTCCCCGATCAGACAATCTTTCCCGAGATCGAGATGGACAAAATTAAGCGCAACATCGGTTTTGATGTTACAATTGTGACCACCGCGCGAACGGACGAGGAGGCCAAATCGCTCTTGAGCGAACTGGGAATGCCTTTTTCCGATCGCGCGAAAAAGCTCGCCACGGCGAGTCCGTCCGAAGGCGGACCGGCTGGGCAAGCGCAAGCCGCCTGAATTTCATGAGTACTGTTACAGATCCAATTGCAGACCTGCTTGCTTGCATGCGCAACGGCGCGAGCGCGCAGAAGATCGAGATCTTCGTGCCGTACTCCAAGCTGAAAGCCGAGGTCGTCCGGATTTTGAAGAACGAAGGTTACATCAGCGATTACGAAGTCGACACGAAGGCGGCGCATCCGCGCATCAAAATCACAAACAAGCTGGTCGATCACACTTGCGCCATCACCGGATTGAAACGGGTCAGCCGGCCCGGTCTGCGGCGTTACGTTGGCGCCGGCGAAATTCCGCGCGTGCTCGGTGGAATGGGAACGGCGATTTTGTCGACGTCGCGCGGTATTATGTCCGGTCGTGAAGCCAAGAAACAAAAAGTGGGCGGCGAACTGCTCGCCTACGTTTGGTAAATTTTATGTCGCGAATTGGAAACAAACCGGTCGACATTCCCGACAAAGTCAAAGTCAACATCGACAATGACGGCGGCGTTTCGGTCGAGGGACCGAAGGGCAAGCTCAATTGGAAACTGCCGCGGCAAATCACCGGTAGCGTGAAAGACAATCACGTATCGCTCGCGCGCGGCGCGGAAACGCGCAGCGTGAAAGCGTTACACGGTCTTTCCCGCGCGCTCGTGCACAACATGGTCGTCGGGGTGAGCGAAGGTTTTACGAAACAGCTCGAGGTCGAGGGCGTCGGTTTTAAAGCCGCAGTGCAAGGAACGAATCTCAATCTTAGTCTCGGTTTTTCGCACCCGATCCTGTTTCCGATTCCAAAGGACATCAAAATCACCGTCACCGATCAGACCAAGATCATGATTCAAGGCGCGGACAAGAAAGTTGTCGGCCAGGTTGCGGCGGACATTCGCCGCTATTACCCGCCGGAACCGTACAAGGGCAAAGGCGTGCGTTACGCCGGCGAGCAAATCCGTCGCAAGGAAGGCAAGACGGTCCAGTAATTTTATGGCGACGTTCAATCGAAAAGCTGCGCGGGAGCGATTGCATCGGCGAATCCGGAAAAAAATTTCCGGTACGTCGACGCGTCCGCGTTTGTCGATCTACTTTTCTGGTAAACACGTTTATGCGCAGGTGATTGATGATGACGCGGGCAAGACGTTGATCGCAGCTTCAACCGCCGAGAAGGACGTGCTTGGGAAAAACAAAGCCGCCGCCAATCGTGCGAGCGCCGAAGTTGTCGGCAAAGTGATTGCCGAGCGCGCGCTTGGAAAAAAGATCGACAAAGTCGTGTTCGACCGCGGCGGATTCCAATATCAAGGCAAAGTAAAAGCGTTGGCGGATGCGGCCCGCGAAGGTGGATTAAAGTTTTAATTTCATGGCAGCACCAGGACAAGGCAGACGACCAGACTCCCGTCATCAGGACAGAACGCCGGCGGCAAGAGGCGACACGACCGAGAAGGTCGTGTTCATCAACCGCTGTGCAAAAGTCGTGAAGGGGGGACGGCGTTTCAGTTTTAGCGCGCTAATCGTGGCTGGGGATCACGACGGCAGCGTTGGTGTCGGCTTCGGAAAAGCGAACGAAGTTTCGGAAGCGATTCGCAAAGCTTCCGAGTCAGCGCGGAAATCGATGGAGAAAGTGTCACTTCACGAAAACACGATTCCGCACGAGACGATCGGCGAGTTCGGTGGCGGGCGCGTTCTGTTACGGCCGGCTTCACCGGGAACCGGGGTGATCGCGGGCGGCGGTGTGCGCGCGGTCGTGGAAGCGGCGGGAATTCGCGATGTGCTCGCGAAATCTCTCGGCTCGAGTAATCACGCGAATGTGGTGAAGGCGACTATCGCAGCGTTGAAATCGTTGCGCCGCAAAGACGAAATTTTCAAAGTGCGCGGAATCAAAGGCGGCGGCGACGGAAAGGCAGCCGCGCAAGCGACATGATGCGGTTGCATAATCTTAGGCCGCGTCCGGGCGCTCGGCACCGGGTCAAGAGGCTTGGTTCCGGCGAAAGCTCCGGCCACGGAAAAACGAGCGGCAAAGGCCACAAAGGTCAAAAGGCGCGCTCCGGCGGCAGCATCCGTCTTGGATTCGAAGGCGGACAGATGCCGCTAATTCGACGTTTGCCGAAGCGCGGCTTCAACAACGCCGCTTTTCGCGCAACCTACGCGATCGTGAATCTGAGCGATCTGAACGAATTTAAAGCCGGCACAGTGGTGAACGAAGAGTTGCTGCGCGAATCGAAGCTTGTGCGTGGCGACGTTGCTGGAATCAAAATTTTGGGCGACGGAGAATTGAAGCACGCGCTCAAGATCGAAGCGGACAAAGTCAGCGAATCGGCCAAAGCAAAGATCGAGAAGGCTGGGGGAACGATCACGATGCGGGAAGCGGCAACGCGAAAGCCGACGGCGGGCGCCGACGATGTTGATCAAACGGCCAAAGAACCTGAAGCCGCAACTAAGTCGAAGAAAAAATCGACAACGGCGAAGTCAAAAAAGAAGGCTTCCAAGAAGCGGTAGCGCCGAGCGTGAATTTCTAAATGGTTTCGGCCTTTCTCAACACGGTCAAGATACCGGAGTTACGGCGGCGAATTTTGTTCACGCTGGCGATCGTCGTTGTTGTGCGACTTGGCGCGGCGATCACCACGCCCGGAGTCAATCAGGCGGTGTTGCAGGAATGGTTTCGAAGCGCGTTAACGGAAAAATCCGGCGGGAATCTCGCGGCTTTGTTGAATTTGTTCAGTGGCGGCGCATTGGAAAATTGCGCGATATTTTCACTTGGGATCATGCCCTACATCAGCGCATCGATCATGATGCAGCTGCTTTCGGCGGTAATTCCGCAATTGGGGAGACTCGCTCGCGAAGATGGCGGCCGGCAAAAGATCATGCAAGACACCCGGTTCATGACCGTCGGCCTTTGCATTTTTCAGGGATATCTACTCGCAATCTCATTCCAGCATCCGGAAGCTTATCGCGTCGCGTTGCCGGGAATTTCGGAGACGATTGCGCGATTGGGCATTCCACTAGTCGACGATCCCGGATGGGTTTTTCGCGTCGTGACGGTGATTTCCCTAACCACCGGCACATTGATGTTGATGTGGCTGGGCGATCAAATCACTGAGCGCGGCATCGGGAACGGCATTTCGTTGATTATCACCATTGGTATCGTCGCGCGATTACCGGCCGCGCTCGCCCAGGCGTGGAAAACGTTTGTCCCGAGCGGCGGCGCGGCGACGCAAGTCAATCCGATGGTGCTCGTACTGATGATTTTGTTTCTCTTTTGTGTTATCGCCGGAGTCATTGCGATTACGCAAGGTGTGCGCAAGATCACGGTCCAATACGCCAAACGTGTGGTCGGTCGCAAACAATACGGCGGCAACACGCAGTACATGCCGTTAAAAGTGAATTATCCCGGCGTGATGCCCATCATTTTTGCGTGGGCGCTCCTGCTATTCCCGAACCAGATCGTGAGCTGGGCCTTCCCAAACAGTCCGACCGCGCGGCAACTTTCAGAAATGCTTTCGACCGGATGGCTGCATTACGTCGTCCTGGCTGCGATGATTTTCTTCTTCAGCTATTTTTGGGTCGCGACCCAGTTTCAACCATCGCAGATCGCAGACGATCTTAAGAAATATGGCGGTTATATTCCGGGCGTCCGACCCGGGAAGCCAACTGCGGATTTTCTCGATTACACCATGACGCGTCTCACTTTCGCGGGCGCGATCTTCCTCACTTTAATTGCGGTGCTGCCGAGTTTGCTCAGCCAGGGTTTGCATGTGCCGACTGTAACCGCGCAATTTTTCGGCGGCACAAGTTTGCTCATTATTGTTGGCGTGATGCTAGACACGATGCGTCAGGTTGAAACGCATTTGATTCAGCGGCATTACGACGGATTTCTGCGCAAAGGTCGGGTGCGCGGCGGATTCACCGGCCGCTCTGCTTATGTTCGCGGTGAAGCCGCAGCGCAACGCACACTGATGTGGCTGTATGTTGGCATCGCCATTATTGTGATAGGCGGAGTGGCGGCGTTTTTGGCGTCGAAGTGAAACGGCGACTCGTTTTACTCGGCGCTCCCGGTTCCGGCAAAGGAACACAGGCGGAAATGATCACCCGCCAATTTGGAATTCCGGTCACGTCGCCCGGCGCGATTTTGCGCCGCGAGAAAGATTTAGAGACGCCGCTTGGATTGGAGACGGCTGAAATCCTGCAGCGGGGCGATTTAGTGCCGGACAAAATCATTGTGAAGTTGATCGAAGATTGGCTGCGCTTGCATGGTGGATACGGTTTCGTGTTCGATGGATTTCCGCGCACACTGCCGCAGGCGGAAAGTTTGGCATCTATTTTGAGCGGCCTCCACACGTCCCTCGCCGCGGCGATCTGGCTGGAGGTTTCGGAAGAAACGGTCCGCGCTAGAATTTCGGGGCGGCTACAATGCCGGACCTGCGGTTTCACGACCAGTATGGACAGCGCAAAATTTGCTGACCGTCCGATTTGTCCTTATTGCGAAGGGCGGCTCGAGCGCCGAAGCGATGATGACATGAGCGTATTGCAGACGCGGTTGCGCGAATACAACACCAAGACACAGCCGCTCGCGGATTTTTACGGGAAGATGTCGATCTTGCGCCGAATCGATGGAAATCGCGATCGTGAAACGGTGTTCGGCGATATTTCGCGAGTAATCGAAAATAAAGTGCCGGCATGATCCCAATCAAAAGCGCAAAAGAAATAGAAAAGATGCGGCAATCATGCCGCACGGCGAGCGACATTCTGGATCGCGTGAGCGAACTGATTCGTCCTGGAATTACAACGAAGGAAGTGGACGAAGCCGCCGCGGATTTCATGAACGAAGCGAAGGTGAAGAGCGCGTTCCTCGGTTATCGACTGGGTCATCGTGTTTTCCCGGGTAACATTTGCATCTCGCTGAATGATGAAGTTGTGCACGGCATCGGTAGTCAACGCCGGATTCAGTACGGCGATATCGTCAAACTTGATATCGGTGTGATTCAAGAGGGTTGGGTGGGGGACACGGCCACAACGGTTCCGGTTGGAATTGTCGACGAACGGACCGATCAGCTTTTGCGCGTTACCGAAAAAGCGCTCGATTGCGCGATTAACATCGCCGGGGAAGGCGTTCGGCTGGGTGATATCTGCGCAGAGATTGAAGATGAAGCTGCGCGCAACGGGTTCTCGGTTGTGCGCGAGTTTGTCGGACACGGCGTGGGCCGCAAATTGCACGAAGAGCCGCAAATTCCCAATTACGGCCGGCGCGGCAGCGGACCCAAACTGAAATCCGGCATGACGCTGGCGATCGAACCGATGATTAACATCGGCAGCGCAGAGGTTCGCCTCCTCGATGATGGGTGGACGGTGCGCACGGCTGACGGCACTCGATCGGCGCACTTTGAACATACGGTCCTGATTACCAAAGATGGGCCGGAAATTTTGACATGGCACGGAAAGACGCAATTGAAGTAGAAGGCACTGTCGTCGAGCTGCTTCCGAATACCATGTTTCGGGTCCAGTTGCCAAATGGCCATGAGGTTTTGGCCCATATTTCCGGAAAAATGCGGCTCCATTTCATTCGTATCTTGCCCGGCGACAAAGTTATGCTAGAGGTATCTCCCTACGATTTGTCGAAGGGGCGGATCACCTTCCGCCAGAAGTGACAACGCGGAAATGGCTCCGCGTTTTTTGTTTCGACCAACATGAAAGTGCGACCGTCAGTTAAAAGACTTTGTGAAAGCTGCAAGATTGTGAAGCGCAAGAATGTGGTGCGCGTGATTTGCAAAAATCCGCGCCACAAACAGCGCCAGGGCTGATTTTTAACGATTACCAATGCCACGATTACTCGGAGTTGAAATCCCAGCGGACAAGCGCATCGAAGCGTCACTGACCTATATTTATGGGATCGGATTCAGCACCGCGCGCAAGATTTTGGAGCAAACCAACATCGATCCCAATCTGCGTGCCAATAAACTGACTCCTCAGCAAATCAACGAGATCATTCACGCGATCACCAACAACAAAATCAAAATCGAAGGCGACCTGCGGCGCGACATTCAGGGAAATTTGAAACGGTTGCAGGCGATCAATTGTTATCGCGGGCAACGACACCGTCGCGGTCTACCCGTGCGTGGACAGCGAACATCGACAAATGCGCGGACGCGCAAGGGGCCGCGCAAAACGGTCGGCGTGATCCGTAACCCTGAAGCAAAAGCAGGCAAGGTTTAATCAAGATGGCTGAACACAAAAAACCAGCGAGGCCCAAAGCGGAGGAGGCAACGAAGAAGCCACAAGCGGAAGAGCAGTCTCCGACAGCCGACGTGAAAGAAGAGGCAGCGCAACCAACGCCCACTCCTAAAACGGCGGCGCCGGTCGCGGCTGCGGCAAAACCGGCGAAAAGGCCGGCGAAGCCAAGTAAATCAGAAACAGCGCCGGCTGAAGCCCCGCGCGAGAATCTTTCGCTAGATGCCGACGACGTCGAGAAGCCGAAGATAGTTAAGGCAAAAGGGGCCAAGAACATTCATTCCGGCATCGCGCATGTTTACGCGACCTTTAACAACACCATCGTCACGATTACGGATTTGAACGGAAATGTGATCGGCTGGTCGAGCGCCGGGAAAGTTGGTTTTAAAGGTTCGCGCAAGAGCACGGCGTATGCGGCGCAATTGGTCGCACAAGATGCATCGCGACAGGCGATGGGCCACGGGCTCAAAGAGGTCCAGGTCCTTGTTAAAGGTCCCGGTGCCGGACGCGAGTCGGCAGTGCGTGCGTTGCAGGCGATCGGCCTCGATCTCACCTTGATCCGTGATGTCACGCCGGTTCCGCATAACGGTTGCCGGCCGCCGAAACAACGCCGCGTCTGATTTTTATGGGTAGATACACCGGACCGAAAACAAAGATCAGCCGCCGTTACGGCGTGCAGATTTTTGGACCGTCGAAGTCGCTCGAACGAAAGAATTATCCACCCGGGATGCATGGGCCCAAAGGCTCGCGGCGCAAACAATCCGATTACGCGATCGCGCTCGGCGAGAAGCAAAAGCTGCGTTATCAATATGGCCTGCTCGAACGACAGTTCCGCCGGATTTTCCAAAACGCGCTCCGCAAGCGCGGTGTCACCGGTGAAACGCTGCTGCAACTGCTCGAGACGCGTCTCGATAATGTGATTTATCGTCTAGGTCTGGCCAACACTCGCAACGCGGCGCGCCAGCTCGTTTCGCATGGGCACGTCCAGGTCAACGGTCGCAACGTCAACGTCGCTTCCTTCAATGTGAAAGCCGGCGACGAGATCGCGATCAAAGACAAACCGAAATCGCGGCAGCTCGCTCTCCGCAATCTCGAGCTCACTCAAATTGTACCGGTGCCGGATTGGCTGACGGTTGATCGCGACGCTCTCAGAGGAAAAGTCGCGCATATCCCGTCGCGTGAAGAAATGCAGCCGATCGTCAACGAACAGTTGATCGTCGAGTTGTATTCGCGCTAACCGCGCTCTTTAGACGCGGTTGTTTTGCAAGAATTCCAAGGCTTTGTCGTAGCTTTTGCGCTGGAGAAAGTGGGCGAGCTGCGGGTCGATTGGTTTCGGTAACGCGGCTTCGAGCTTCTCGATCTTCTCTGAAACGGCTCGCAACCGGGCGGCGTGTGCTTCCGGATCGCGCCGACTGTTTTGGTCGCTGATAATGGCAAGCCGCTCTCGTAAGGCGGCGGCAAGATCGGCAATCACATTTTCCATCTGGTTAAATAAACACGAATACATGGTTGTAGGGCAAGCGCTCCGCTTGCCATCTTAGAAGTCGGCCGGCGATGCGCCTGCCCTACAATTCATTCGTGCTTAGTCGCGTCCATTCGTGGTAAATGAACGCCGTGGCCGCCGAGCCGAAACGCATTTTGATGGTAGACGATGATGTCGCACTTCTGCGCGTGGTGCGTGAAGCGTTGATGGCGTCTCTCCAGTGTGAGGTCGATACCTCGCCCAAGCCGGAGTACGCGTTCGAACTGGCGCTCAAGAAGAAATACGACCTGTTCATCTTCGATTTTCAAATGCCGATGATCGACGGCTCGATGTTATTTTTTTTGATCGCCAAGGTTTATCAAAATATCCAGCCGATTAGGGAGCTGCCGCAGCTTATCCTTGTTTCCGGCAAGGCTGAGGAAAAGCGGGCACAAGAGCTCCTCAAGGAGCCTGGCGTAGCCGGTTTAGTGGCCAAGCCTTTTGCAATCAATCGCCTGCTCGAAAAAATCAAAGCAGCTGTTCCCGCAATCCAGTCGGCCACATCATCCTAGCCGGCGGACGTTTCGTCCCCCGGCGGCGGAGGCGGCTACAACGCTAGTGGCGTGTTTCGGATAGAAGCTGTCGCTTGGCTTCCAGCCAATCGGAATTTGCGTCGCCCGGAAGGTCGAATCGGCGGCGTCGCTCGGATATGAAATAAGCGCGGGTCTGGATCTGTTCATCCGTTGGCTCGGGGCCGAGCTGAACTGCTGTTGGCTGGTCTGTCTTCTCAGGAGCCAGCTTTTTTCGCGGCGGAGATTTTTTCCTTGGAGAGGTCGATCTTCCGCCGGCCTTGATTTTGTCCACTTTGCCGTCGCCGGCCATCGAGACCGCGTCAGGCACCAATTGTTTTGCAATTCCATTTTTCCTCTTCGCCACAACTAAAATTCCTTCCCAAAATAACGCTTTAGCGAGGGGCGTTTGCTTGACAAGCAGTTTCTGAACTTTGCTTGGCGAAAAGATAAACTTCCAATAACGTGCCCCATGCGGCATTTCGTTTTTCGCTGGTTCGTCACGGCGTTTGCCGTGTTTGTGGCGGCGCCAATCGTGGGAATTGATTACACCGGGATCGGCTGTTTGCTCGGCGCATCGCTGCTCTTGGGAATCATCAACGCTTTTGTTCGACCGATTCTACTGTTCCTGAGTATTCCGTTGATTCTGGTAACGCTCGGCTTCTTCATTTTGATCATCAACGCGCTGATGTTGAAGTTCGTGAGCGAAATTGTGCCGTGTTTTAAAGTGCATGGGTTTTGGAGCGCGATTTTTGGCGCGATCATCATCTCGATTGTGAGCTGGCTTCTGAGCGCATTCTTTCGCGGCAGTGACGGACGGGTCCACGTGCTGACGCATCACAGCCAAATCAAACAGGTTCGCGGTCGGGTGATCGACCCCGGCGAATAATCGCGAGCATGTTTGGCGGTAAGTTACGCTCAAGCGGCCGCGTTCGCGTCAAAATCTGTGGGATCACGAATGAGCCAGACGCGCTCGCCGCGATCGAGGCCGGCGCGAATGCGCTCGGATTCAATCTCGTTCGCGAAAGCAAGCGTTACATCGATATTCAGGCGGACGCCGGCTGGATCGACAAATTGCCGAAGGAAATCTGCAAGGTGGCGGTGACGGTGAACCCGAGTTGGGACGAGGCGTTTCAAATTAGTCATCTGCCTTTTATCGATGCTTTGCAATTGCACGGCAACGAATCGGCGGAGTTTTGCGGGCGTTTGGCCGAAGCCGGAATCCAATTTGCCAAAGCCCTGCCAGTGGAAGATTCGAAATCGCTCCTCAACGTGCCCGAATTTTCGACGGACACGGTCATTTTGGATTCCGCTTCGGGCCGCGAGTTCGGCGGGACCGGCAAAGTGTTTCCGTGGAAATTAGCGCGCCAATTCGTCGAGACGCACCCGAATCTGAATGTAATCCTTGCCGGTGGATTGACGCCTGAAAATATCGCCGAAGCCGTTCGTCGCGTCTGTCCCCATGGGGTCGACGTTACCACTGGCGTCGAAGCCTCTCCCGGCCGCAAAGATCACCGGCTGATTGAGGCCTTTATTCGGGCCGCTCGTCGCGTCGAGGGCTAAACACTTCCGGGTAGCGGCTAGTTTGGCCGATCCACTGGGGAAACTTCCCCTAGGCTGGTCTGCTTCCTGCTTTTATCGCGGCAGCACTTATCTCACTCCTTCTAATTATGGTTACTTCTCTTAAGCAACGGGGATGCGTTTCTCTTAAGCAACGGGGATGCGTTTCTCTTAAGCAACGTGGATGCGTCGCGGCGGTGGCGTTCCTGGGCATGCTTTCCCTGTCACAAGCACAGACAATTCCCGCTCCTGCTGGCCCGGCTCAGGTACCCGAGCCGATCAAACCCGCTGACCACCCGCCGATGTTGCTGGTGCAAGCTCCGGCGCAGGCCGCTTCTCCAGCCGCCCCTAAGTCGACCACGGCGACAACGGCTGCTCCCGTCCTGACTGACGCCGATGCCGCAATTGAAAGCGGCGGTGTTGGCGTACGCGAATTTCAAGGCGACGACGTCGGCCAAGTGCTCCGATTGCTCGCCCGCCAGGCCAAGGTCAACATGGTTGTGAGTGATGCCGTTATCGGCACGGTAACGATGCGGTTGGAAGATGTGACCGCGCTTCAAGCGATCTCCATTATCGTTAAAGCCAAAGGGCTTTTCATGGATAAGATCGACACCGTCTATTACATCAAGACCGCGGCCGAGCGGACGGCTGAGCCCACTGAAACTGACAATTACCAATTCAGCTACGCGCGCGCGAAGGACGTTTCGCCGCTGCTTGCATCCCAACTTGCGAGCAAGGATCCACCGCAAATCGACGAACGCACCAACACCATTTTCTTCCGCGAGACCCGGAGCAACATCGACAACATCCGTAAAATGCTGTTGCAGATCGACAAGCCAACCAAGCAAGTCATGATCGAAGCGCGCTTGGTGGAAGTAACGGCAGATCCAATCCAGGCCTACGGAATCAACTGGGCCGGAACGGTTGGAAGTTTTACGGCCCCGAAGACAGTGACTTACGGGGGATTCAATACTGTAACCCAGCCGAAACCGGGTGAAAATATTCCAACGAACGGTTTGGCCCTTGGCGACCAATCGAATCACAATTTCTTCGGCGGCCTGGGCCAGTTGTCGGGCGTAGCCAACAGCGCATTCGCCATTTTGTCCGTGCCGCAGTTTTCCGCGACGCTGCAAGCGTTGAATGAAGATTCGGACGCCGAGTTTCTCGCCAATCCGCGAGTGGTGACGGCCGACAATCAACAGGCGAAAATCGAGATCATCCGCAATCAGCCGGTGCCGCAATTGAATTTTAACGAACAAACCGCCACCGCGGTCTTCGGCGGATTTCAAGACAAGACTTTTGGTAACCTGCTGATTGTCCGGCCATCGATAAACAAGGACAACTTCATTACCCTCTCCGTGAAGCCAGAAATAAGTAACAAGGTAGGGGATTTTGATTTCATATTTAATGGCGCAGACGTCAAGAGCCCGATCATCGACAAGCGCTCGCTCGATTCCAGCGTTTTGATCAAGAGCGGCGACACTCTCGCGATTGGCGGATTGATTTCCGATCAAGTGGCCAAATCGAAAACGAAGGTCCCGTTGCTTGGAGACATTCCAGTGATTGGCTACGTGTTTCAGAGTCACGCCAATGAGCGGCACAAACGCAATCTCTTAATTTTTGTCACGCCGACGATTATCGATCAGCACTATGGGACTGGTTTAGAAGATCAGGTTTCCGGGCTCCATCACGTCGGCGAAGAATACGCTGATCCGAACGGTTGGCGAAATAACGCCAAAGGCGCGGTGCGCTTGGTTCCAACGTCCCATCGTCAGCTCGCGGCCGATTACGCCAAGCCGGGGTCGCCTCCAGCGGTTGAGGAAGCCGCCCAAGTCCAGTTCAAGAGCGACGTAAAAGATCGCGACGAATAAATTTCGGAATGTGGGGTTGAGAGGGGGCGGGCGCCCGCGAGGGTCCCGCCCTCTTTGGGTCTTATCGCCCTAGGTAAATCTTTAAACGCTCGCGCAATTCCGTTCGCGCGCGAAAGAGCAGACTCTTCACTGCCGGCACGGACAGATCGAGAACGTCCGCAATTTCTTCATAGCTCAACTCTTCGTATCGCCGTAGCACGATCGCCATGCGCTGCGTTTCCGGCAGGAGCGTGATGGCTTTTTCAATCGCGGCCTGTAATTCGGCTTGAAGCAGCGTTGCGTCGGGGGCGGCCGTTGCCTCGTCCTTTAACGGTATCTCGTCCGCTTCTGGTTCGATTTTCACCGGCAAATGCGGATGACGCTTGGCCCGGCGCATTTCGTTAAACACTAGATTGCGCGTGATCTTCAGTAGCCAAGTGGTGAACTTCGCGCGCGCGACGTACCGGCCGGCGCTTTTCCAGACACGGATGAAGACCTGCTGCGCGATATCTTCCACGTCCGAATTGCTACCGAGCATGCGGGCGACGGTACCGGCAACTAGGGCCTGGTGGCGCTCGATCAGTTGTTCAAGCGCGGTAGCATCCCCGCCTGAAACCAATTGCATCAGGCGGACGTCCTCGGCGTCATCCTCGGATCGCGCCGCTACTTCGGGATCGGCCATTGATAAACAGACGGTGGTTGATGGGCGCGGATTCGAAGGTTATTGCGTTATGCGCCGGCACGCCGTTTCCGCCGCCCCCGCCCAGTGCTTTTTGTTGCAACTCGTGAGTCGCCTGTGCATGGTAGGCCATAGATTTCCAGCGTCGGCTCCGGATGAATTACACACTTATTCCAAAGGAACTTAGACCGATCGCTGAGAAAATCGAGGCGGCCTCGCGTATCTCGGAACGCGACGCTCTCATATTGTATCGCTCAAACGATCTTAATGCCCTCGGAATGTTGGCCAATGTCGTGCGCGAGCGAAAGAACGGAAATTTCGCCACTTACATCCACAATCGTTACATCAACTACTCGAACATCTGCGTCTTATCGTGTCAATTTTGCGCGTTTGCCGCCAAAAAACGGGATGCTCATGCCTTCGAGCATGCCGTCAGCGAAATTATTCAGGCGGTAGCGGAAGCGCTGCCGCTCGGAATTACCGAAGTGCACATGGTCGGTGGTTTGCATCCGACCTTGAAAAAGGAGTGGTATCTCGATCTGTTGCGCGGATTGCGCGCTCTCGATCCTGATTTGCACATTAAAGCCTTTACGGCGATCGAAGTTCGCCATCTCGCCCAGCGAATCTTCAAGATGCCGATCCCCGAGACGCTCGAGCTGCTTCGCGAAACCGGATTAGGCTCCATCACTGGCGGTGGCGCCGAAATCTTTGATGCGGGAGTGCGAGACCGCATTTGCCGCGGCAAAGAAACGGCCGAGGAATGGCTCGATGTTCACCGGATCTGGCATCGGATGGGCGGCCGCAGCACTTGCACCATGCTTTACGGTCACATTGAAACGCTTGAACAGCGCGTCGATCATTTGCGACAACTACGCGGGCTTCAGGATGAAACCGCCGGCTTCAGCGGCTTTGTTCCGTTTGCCTTCGAGCCGCAAACCACTGTGCTTGCTCATATCAAACGCGCCTCCGCCATTGAGCAACTTCGCAATCTGGCCGTTAGCCGGATTTATCTCGATAACATCGACCATCTGACTGCTTATTGGGTAAGCTTGGGTCTGCCGCTGGCGCAGGTGTCGCTCAGTTACGGGGTAGACGATTTGCACGGGACGATCATGGAAGAAAAGATTTTCCATATGGCCGGCGCGACCACGCCGCAGCAGCAAAGCATCGCTGCGCTGGAGCACGCCATTCGCGAGGCTCGACGAATTCCGGTCCAGCGCGACAGTTATTACCGGCATCTCAAAAGATCGACGTCGAGCCGACCGCGCTCTGAAGCGGAGCTCGCCTGCGCCTAAAGAGTGCAGGATCGACAACCGCTAAGAATTGGCTGCGTTAAATATCTCAACGCGCGTCCGCTCATTCTCGGCGGCCCAGCCGATGTTGTGCTCGATCATCCATCGGTTCTTTGCGCGCAGCTTGCCCGCGGCGAGCTCGACGTCGCGCTCGTTTCTAGCGTCGAGTTTCTCCGGAACCCGATTTACAGGATCGTAGATGGCATTTCTATTTCATCGGATGGCCCGGTTTATAGCGTTGTGGTGGCGCACGTCGGCGAGATCTCCGCGGCAGAACAGATCGAGCTCGACCCGGCTGCGGAAACGTCCGGCAATTTGCTGCGCTGTTTGCTCAGCGAGTTGAAGCTGAGGCCGCGGTTCGTCGCAACATCGACATCTTCTCCTGCGAAAGTTAGGGCGCGCTTGCTCATCGGGGATCAAGCCATTCGGTTCCGGCAACAGCATGGAAACGAATTCCAGTTTTGGGACCTCGGCGAAAATTGGCAAAAACTTGCCGGCCTTCCATTTGTCTATGCGCTCTGGCTCGTTCGACCGGAAGTTGTCGATCCAAAATCAATTGCGGATCGACTGCGCGCGCTGCGCGATCAAAATCTTGCGAACATCGAAAATCTGATTGCCGCCGAGAACGAATTCGATCGCGGTTTTTGCGACCGCTATTACCGGGAGCATCTCCGATTCAATTTTGGAGAACGTGAAAAGAAAGGCCTGCGCGCCTTCCATCAATTATGCCAAAAACACGACCTGCTGCCAAAACGCGACATCGCGTTCAGCGTCGTATAATGCGCCGAAGCGCTACTGCCTAGTCTGTTTGGGCGCGTTCATGTTCGGTCCGGTGGCACCGCCGGGTGGCGTCCATTGTCCGACGATATCGGCGCCGAAAATCCAATCATCTTGAAGGGTTCCGTTCACAGAGATGGTTTTTTCGTAGTACTTTCTCAGATTAATTTGCTGTTGCGCAAACTCGGTTTCTCTGCGAGCGCGCGTGAGACGCAAGGGCGTGTCCGGATCTTTCAGGAGACTTAAGCGGTATGCACCATCAACCAAGACAACTTTACCAGTGAACACCTCCGTCTTGCGTTCGAGCTTGGCCGATTGTTTTTGTAGCGGCCCGCTTGGCTGCTCCAACATTTTTTTGCCAAGTGCGCATCCGGAGAAGGCAAACAGACTCGCGGACAACATGATTGCGATCGATTTCACAGATCTCTGTCTATTTAGCGCTTTGGCGA
>QHRF01000036.1 GCA_003220055.1 Verrucomicrobiota bacterium
GTTTTGCTCGCAACCGGCGAACGCGCAGCCTGCGCGCTGACAGCGATGGCAGTGAACGCGCTTGGCGCCAAAGCGATTTCGTTGACCGGCGCGGACGCCGGCATTCTGACCGACCAGATGCATACCAACGCGCGGATCGCGAACGTCAGTCCAAAACAGATCCAGGAGTTATTGGCTGACGATTACATTGTCATCGTTGCCGGATTCCAAGGTCAGAGCGCCGAGGGCGAAACCACAACACTCGGCCGCGGCGGTTCGGATTTGACCGCGATCGCGCTTGCCGGAGCGCTCAACGCGGACGCCTGCCAGATCTTTACCGATGTCGATGGTGTTTTCACGTGCGATCCGCGCGTGGTCATGGAGGCAAAGAAACTCGATGAAATAGCGTATGACGAATTACTCGAGATGGCCGGCGCCGGTTCGAAGGTGATGCAGTCGCGCGCGGTCGAGTTTGCGAAAAAGTTCGGAGTCGAATTTGAAGTCCGCTCGAGCTTGAAGCGCGACGTCGGCACAATCGCGAAAGAGGAGACCGCGAGCATGGAAGACGTGGTTGTCCGTGGCGTCAGCATCGACCGCAAGCAGGCGAAGATCACGATCGATGATGTGCGCGATGAACCCGGGATCGCCGGACAAATCTTTTCGGCGATCGCAAAAGCAAACATCGTCGTGGACATGATCGTGCAGAGCGTCTTGAAAAAGGGCACGACCGATCTTTCGTTCACGATTCACGAGAACGATTTAGAAGCGGCGACGAAATTGCTGCAGCCGGTCGTCAAGCAGGTGAAGGCGGCGGGACTAATCACTAGCGGCGGCGTGGCGAAGCTGAGCGTAGTCGGAATTGGGATGCGCTCGCATTCCGGCGTGGCTGCCCGGCTCTTCGATTGTCTTGGCAAAGCTGGGATCAACATTCAGCTGATCTCGACGTCAGAAATTAAAATTGCGGTCGTGATCGATGAAAACGACGCCGAACGCGCCGCCCAACTGACTCATGCGGAGTTTGGTCTGGCCGCGTTCGCTCCGGCCTCGACGGCGACGCACCCGCTTGGATAAAAATCGTGAACTCCTAAGGTCTCACGACTGGATCGACATAGAACTCGGGCATTCCTTCGATCCGCATCTTGTAACCAAAAGTGGTGTGAAGGACAACCGCCGCTGGGTGATCAGTGATCGTCGCTCGATAGTGATCGTCAGCGTTCACCTGTTTCCAAACAGTGCCATCTTCGAGCCTGATCTGGGTGTGACCTTTCAGGCCGTCAATGCTGCCATCAACGCGACTAGCCAGTGAGTCGAGCTTGGTTCTCGCGGTTTTATTGGCTTCTTCCGTGGCTTTTTCGGTCGCCTTCTTGATCTCTACCTCCGCTTTGGCTTGCGCCTGCTCGGCCGCTTTCTTCTGGGTGCTTTGGCGGTAACCCTGGAGCCAGGCATCCAGATGCTGGAGTTCGTCCTCGCTCAACTTATCCAGACCCGCGGCCTTGAATTCCTCCGGCCTCATCGTTTCCTCGACGCCCCGGGTCGGTTTTTCAGATGCGGTTTCCTTCGTAGTGCTCTTCTCCGGAGTCGATTCCGGGGCCGGTGTTGGCGATCTCTCCACGTCCACAGCCTCCTGTGAGCGCAAAGCACTTACGACGAAGAACGAGATGAGAAGGACGACAGCGAATCGCAGACAGTTAAACACCATGGCAGGCAGATTTTCGTTGAGAGGCTAGCAGTTGTCGGTATCGCGTCAAGGTGACGAGGCCAACTCAGACCGATTGCGAGTCAAAGGAGGTTTGCACTGGCCGCGCGTAACAAGCGACTCTGATTACTTATTAAGAGCGACTTACAATGACGTGGTCGTGAAATGAGCCAACAGTTCGCCAAACAAGTCGGTAATCGGCATGAAAAATCTGTCTCGTCAATATTTTCGACCGTGGCTCGACCGGGATACTGCCAGAGAGGAAATGATTAGCCCGCGAGATCTCTCTTCGTCGATTTGCTCAATCAAAGGCTCAGGAAGGTAAGGGAACGGCGCCCAGGGGAACTAATCGTTTAGCTCCATGACATCAGACAATAGATGTCATATAAAATCGATTGGTGTTGGTAGGCTTTTAGTATGGTAATTAGATTTCTACTTCGAGCGATGAAACGTTCCGGTAATTGCCAATCCAAGCATGGCATGCGGAAACTTTCCGTAATAGGCTCTGTCGAGCCATTCGGTAACGCGGAAGCACTTGCCCTGCTCGATTAGGCTTTTGCCGTCGTGCGATAAGCTAATCTTGAGGACGCAGTCTTTTGCGCCAAAAGTTAGCGTGTCACCTGTTCGCTGAACCTTTTCGTACCGTCCGGGGCAGATTCCGCCAATTATACCCACCAGCGTTCCGCCTTGTGCGATGATGATTTGTGTCTGGTGTGGAGGCGGCACAAATTTCTGTTCATTTGCGCTAAGATGCGCCGAGCCCGCGCTAGCCGTTTCCATTCCAACCCATATTCCGTCGAAGCGGGAATCGGGTTGCGCTTGGGCGGCACAAATTGCCGCCACGCCGATGCTAACTAGAGCGGTAGTGAATTTCACTCCCTTGCTTTACCAAATCACGATCGCTCATGGCAACCGTGTCCGGATGCCATGGAACTACGCGAGCCGCTGCGGCTGGTGTTGAGTTTGAACGTTGGAGTTTAGGGACACGGTTGAAATACATGGCCACCATTCGTAAAATTAACGTTGTGAATCGAACACTCTTGGTAATTGTCACGTTTTTGATGTGCGTCGGCTGTCAGATGGACAAGAGGTTTTCTCAACTTCAAACCGGAATGACAAAAGCCCAGGTACTCAAGATAGTTGGTAAACGTCCGACCGGCGATAAGACGCAAGACGGGACGGAAATCTTGCAATGGGAAACCGGCAGTCATTACGCCAAGTTTAAAAACGGGCGGCTGATCGACTACGGGACGGAATAAGATTTCCATGCTCAAAGCCTACAAGCACCCGCGCCAGGTGTCGGTGGGCTGCCTGATAAACACTCATCCCACGTAGCCGCCGCCTGGTTTCTTTTTCTTCCTCGGTGTCGGCGTCGGCGTAGGCCGCCTCGGGGTATAGCCGCCGGGCGGGTTCCTTACATTCCCGGGACGTCCAGGCCGCGGCGAATATGACGGCGGATACGCGACTGTGCCCGATGGATACCCTGTCCAGATGCTCGGCCCCGTTTGGGTCACAGGCTGGCCTACCACCGGCGTCGGTTGTGGTTTCGAGCGCTTCTTGGTTGGTCGAGCTGGACCTGCTTCCGCCGTTTCCGTCTGCGGTGGCGGCGCATTTTGCCCCTGAACCACGGCAAGCATGAGATCTTGGCTCGGCAATAGCGGAAGATCCGCCAGCAAAGGGTGCGTTTTCAAAAGCTCTTCGATCCGGATGTTTGTCGGTTTCGGAATCTTTGTGGCACCGCTTGGAACCCGCAGCATTTGTCCGCCTTGGATGAACGAGGATTGATCGAGATGATTTTTTAACGTCATCCGCGCGCCCCCTTCGAGGACGATCAAATTATCGCCATCTTGCGGCGTAGAATCGACAATCAGCGTCGTGCCGCTAATCCCAACTGTCACTGCCTTGGTCGAAACCTCAGCTCCGCTGGAATTCTTTTTGACATAAAGAAGAATCGAACCGCTGTCCAGGCGAACGCTGCGGCCGGCTCGGTTGAAACTGAAAATTGTGTTCTCACCAAGTCGCGTGATCGTCAAATCCCCAAAGGTCAATTCCGAGCGCGAATCGTCTCCCGTCCGCAGTGCGGTGCCATTGTTGACTTTGTCGTTGATCGCGGCCGGCCGTGGATCGGCTTGTTCCGGCAAAAGCTGGACCTCGTGAAAAATGGCGGTGACGTGGCCTTCCGGTTCCGGCGTTTGCGATAAAGCAAAACCGGCGATGAGCGCTCCCGTCATAACGAAAGCGCACAACATCACTCGTGGACCAGCGGTCATGGATTCAGCAACTCAGAAATGATCTACTAAGTTTGCCGCTGAATGTCGACTACCACGACCGGACAAGTTTTCCGGCTAAGTTGGCTGCACCTTGCGCGCCACTTCCGAAAAATTCCGTGGCAAATCACCCAGCTTTTTCATGACCAGCATCGACCCGCCGGATTGCCATTTCGTAGCCAAACCGTGACGAATCAGTTCATCACAGACTTTGAAAACGTCAGGCTCGTAACCCGGCGCTACATCCGGTTTTTGCCGTTTTCGAAATTTATTTTTCAAGCGGACCCACCGGCGATTCAGCTTCCGATCCGCGTCGCGCCATTTGAAATTGTCATTTGGCAAAGCG
>QHRF01000021.1 GCA_003220055.1 Verrucomicrobiota bacterium
TAAATGGGCCGGCAATTTTGATGTCGGCGTCCGCCCGGGCGGTGACGGTGTCGTTGCGCGCGACCAGTGCGCTCTCCGCCTTGAATTGAAAATCCAGATTCGGTGTCGTCAATTTTGGAAATGTCACGCCACCCGTGACCTTGAAATGTCCGCCGGAAAGTTCGCCGCCGAACTGCTCGAGGATCAGCGTGTCACGCGCAAAATTCAGGCGCGCCTTGAAATTTTGAACCGCCGGCAGCGTTGGATCGGTCATTCGGGCAACGTTGATCGTCATGTCGCCGCTACCAGTGAGAACGGGACGCGCGATTGTTCCGCGAACATCGACATCGAGCGCAGCGTCGCCGTCCAGTTCCTCAACGCCCGGAATAAATTGCCGCATAAAATTCACCGAGCTCCGCGGCAACCGCATCTTCCCGTTCACTGGCGTTTCGTCAGCCAATTTTTTGTCATGCACAATCTTTGGAACATCCAACGGAAAATTTGCGGTCAGCTCCAGGGGTTGAATTTTTGCCTGCTGCAATTTTCCGGCGATCGTCAATTGCTTGCCCTGCGCTTGCGCGCTCAAATCGAGGCTGGCGGGCTCGAATTTTGGAATGCTCTCGCTCCGCAAGTTGCGCATTTGCACGTCGAGTCGCGCGTTTAAATCGGCGAGCGTTCCGGTCGCATTTAATTTCACGTTCAACAAACCCGACGCCGCCGGCTTGAGCCCGACGTCTTGAAAAAGTTTTTTGATGTCGAGATCTTCAGATTGAAATACCGCGGTCACTTTTCCATTCGACGGAAGCACCGCCGCGTCGGTCCCGAGATTTTTCCAAACGAACGGAATCGAGATATATCCGCCGGCATACTTCGCCTGTCCCTGATCGAGCTCGATCTTGCTGATCTCCAACGTCTCCTCTTTGGCCCGAGCGATCGCTTGAAAATCCATTTTGTCGCTCCTCAGGAAAATCGTGGGAACATCCAAGCCTTCGGGCGAATAGGTTGCATCGACAGTTGCCTGTAACGAGCGCGCGCTACCGTAGCGACCGTTGTCCAAAGCCAGTCTTAATTTGCCGGTTTTCAGCTTGTTCGCTTCGCCGTCGCCTTCCCACTCGACGACGAGCGAGCCGGCCAGCTCGTTTTGATTTCCAAAAGTGCGCAGCAGCGGCTGCAATTTCGACAAATCCGAAACATTCGCGCGGAATTTTCCGCTGTAACGATGCGACCGGCGAAAATCGACAATCGCGTTTCCGCTGACGAAATCGTTCCCGGTCAGGTTGGCGCTGACGTCGTTTAGATAAACAACACTGTTCCAAATAACGCACTGCGAGTTCAGTTGGGGGAAAACGAGATCTCGCATTCGAAGATTCGCACCGAAGATGGACAACTGGCCGTTAGCGACTCCCTTTTTCCATTCGATCTGACCGGTAGCTTGTAACGGTCCCGAAATTTTGTCGCGCGAATCCGCCACCCAACAATCCGCCAGTTGCGCCGCGTTGAAGGAGATGGCGATCTTCGCCGGTTGCTCCGCGAAGTCGCGCAGCTCCTTCGGCAACCGATAGTCGCCGCTGACCGTGAATTCATTTTCTTTCCGCCTAACGCTTAAACGATCGAAGGTGACGAGATCGTTCTTGGCATGGAGCGATCCTTCTACCGAATCGGCCAGATAATCGCGAAACCGCACGTTCGAAATCACGAGAGTGGTTTCCGAGACAAGGTTGTCGAACCACGGTTTGTCCGCCGCACCGGCCGGCGGCATTTTCTTAGACAGTTTTATCGCGGCATTCAGGTTCTCACAGTAACCGTCTTGAAATTTTAACGATGGGGCGGTGACTGCGAAATCGCCACTCACAATCGAGTCCTTGATGTTGAGCTTGCCGCTGACTTGCGCCGAGCCAGAGACTTTTTGCGGCATCCCCGCCGTCACCTGCTCCAAATCCGGCAAGGTTGCGGCCAGTTCCAGAGTTGCCGGCGCGCGACCAAAATCTCGAATGTTGCGCGGTAGTTCGGCCGATCCGCGAAGATGGAATTGATTTTGGTCTTGGGTAATGTCGGCTGATTGTAAAGTTGCTACGCCATCCTTAGTCGTAACTTGAAAGATTCCGCGACCAAACGTTGTTTGCTCCTGGTGAAAATCAGTGATGTTCGCTGAAAGTTTTCCGTTCCATGTCGCCGGCGAGCTGACCAGGCCGCTAAGATCGACATCAAACTTTTCCATCTGACCGCGCATCCAGCCTTCGGGCAAGGCCACGAATTTATTGATCGCGTCAACTGGAACGTTTTCGGCGCGGACGCGAACATTGGTATCGAGCGAAGTTTGCGCCTCGTGCAACAGGACCGAGCCGGAAATATTGCCGGTGGCTACGGCGTAATCGAAATTGATCGCCAACTTTCGCGCGGCAATCTGCGAGGCATCGAAACTGACCGAGCGAAATCGCTCATTATCCGCCAGAACAATCTCGCGCACGATCAGGTTTCGATTCGTGTAGGTCGCGGGGGCAGACAATTTCAGCCAGGTCTGGCCGCCGACGAGCTGCAGCTTCTCGACCTTAATTTCGCCGGAACGACCCGGATCCAAATCGGCAGCGACATGTTCGGCGACAAAATCGTACGGACGATTGCGGACAATTATCGTTGCGTCAGCAACATGGAGGCGCTCCGGGAAAATATCGGGGAGGTCGATTTTCTTTTTCGGATTGGGTGGACGCGGCCGCAGCGGCTCTGTCGCCGGATTCATTACAATGCGCGCGGAATGAACATCGGCATTCTTGATCGCGCTCGAGAGTCCGTGCCGCAGCAACGTGAACAGCCCGTAATCGATTCGGGCAAGATCGACATCGATTGATTCGACATCGCTGGCTCCGGCTGAAGCCGCATGCAGGTTCCTGACGATAAGGTTTGTGAAAACACTGCCCTCGAGTTGAAATTCGAGTTTCAGGTTTTCTTTGGCCGCATAATGGAGTGCGATGCGATGGCCCAGGCCCAACAAGAGCGGGCGATGGAAAATGAGAAGAAGTCCGCCACAAATCCCGAGCCCGATTAAAACGCGGCGACGCCAATTTCCATCGTGGAAATTCGTCTGACCATTTCCGTCCACGACGGATTAACTCTACCGGAGGAGGCTAAAGCGCAAATCGGCTCAATTTGGGAGCGCTTCGGAGGGAGCCTGGTGAGTTCATCATTGCAGGCGAACGCGGGTCGCGCCACGCTTGTCCAATAGTCGAATGAATCCGGACAAGCTTTTCGATTATCTCGACGGCAAATTATCGCCGAGCGAGCGCGCGGAATTGGAAGAACGGCTGATGTCGGATCCGCAATTGCGGCGGGAGCTGACGGTTGCCCGTCAAATTCACACCAATATGGGCAACTCGCGCGAGATCCTTGGCCTGGCGGAGCCAACCCTTGAAGAACGCGGTGCGGTGCTTGGCCGCCGGATTGTAATCGCTTTTTCGGTGCTCGTTTTTGCGAACGTGGTGTTCGGAATTTATGCGATCGCGTTCATGAAAAAAAAGGGGGGCACGCAACTGAACACGGAACAAAATCGGACCGAACTCGCGGAAAGTTTGGCCCGAACAGCAGCCGTAGCGCTGCCGCCCCCAAATCTCGATGTTGAAGAAATCAAATTCACCGCGCCAGTTCCGGAACAAGAGAAATTGGCCAACAAAATCATCGCGGCGGCAAAGCAGGCGGGCGGCTCGGGAACAAAAGGCCTCGCCGATCAACAAGGCGTCTTACTTTTCGCCGAAGTCCCGACCGCACGATTAAGTGACTTTCGCGATTCGATGAAAAGACTCGGCGCAACTCTTCCCGCGGCTCCGGTCGAGCCAAGAGCCGGAGAAAAAGCGATTCTCCAAGTGCGCATCGTCAGCGAGCAATGATCGGGATTACGTTCGCGCTTCCGTCCGAAAGTTCCGGGGTGGTCCGTCGACTTCAGGCGGTTCAGCATCACGGAAAATTGCTGTCCGGCAGGATCGACAGTCGCGACCTAACAATTCTGCATACTGGCGTCGGAGCCAGAGATTGCAATGAGCGGCTTGAAATTCTTCTGCATAAAACGCGACCGAGCTTGGTGATCAGCTCCGGTTTTGCCGGCGCTGTCGCTGAACAGTTGCGCGTGGGCGATTTGATTTTGGCCGAGAATTTTTCCGATTCAGGACTGCTCGCCAACGCCGACCGAATTTTGGGCGACCGCCGGCCGCGGGTGGTGAAACTTTTTACATCGACATCGATCATCGATTCGATTGACGAACGAAACGAAATCGCGCGCGTGGCCGGGGCCGAGGCGGTTGATATGGAGACGGGCGCAATTGCTGACGTATGCAGGGTGCATGGAGTGCCGCTGCTTTCATTACGGGTTATCAGTGACACCACGAGTCAGCCGTTCCCAGCGCCGCCCTCCGTCCTGTTCGACGTCGAACGACAGCGAACAAACTTCGGGGGACTGTTCGCGTATTTATTAAGAGATCCCGGTTCTGTCTGGCGGCTGTTTCGTTTTGGCCGGCAAATTGCGCGCGCACGCGCAAGTTTGACGGACGCGATTATCGCGTTGGTGAAGGAACTGTAGGGGAAGCAGTTTGCTTCCCGATTGGGACGCCAACAGCGTCCCCTACAGATTTTTCTTCGCGGGCTCGATGTGCACCAGGACATCGGCGATGCGCGGATCGTTCTCTTGAATAGCGCGTTTGACCGCGTGCGCGATGTGATGGCCTTCCCGCACGGAAATGTTGCCGTCGACTTCGACGTGAAGATCGACATAGAAACTTAAGCCCATTTTGCGGATAAAACTTTTGTCGATCCGGACGACGCCAGGAACTGACGCCGCCGACTCGCGCACACGATCGACAATTGCACCGCGCGGCGCGGTATCGAGCAAGTCATAAATTGCGGGCCTAAGGAGACGCACGCCGATACTCGCGATCACGAGACAAACGAAAATGGCAGCCCAATTATCGGCGCTCCGCCATCTCTCACCGCCGATGAGCGCGATCGAGATTCCAATGAACGCCGCGATCGAGCTGAGAACGTCGGCCCGATGACGCCAGGCATCCGCTTCGACGGCGATACTCTCGATCGAGCGACCGAAACGGAGCACGTAACGAAAGAGCGTTTCTTTGACGATGACAACCATCAAGAGAATCAGCAACGTGAACGAGGCCGGCGTGGAATGCGGCAAAAACATTGTCCGCGCGCTTTCCGCCGCAAGCGCAATGGCCGCAAGCAAAACGCTGCACGCCACAAAAATTGCGGTCAGCGGTTCGGCCTTGCCGTGACCGTAAGGATGGGTCGCGTCCGGCGGCCGCGCCGCGAAACGCAGACCACTCCAGATGACAATCGAACCGGCGACATCGAGCGCCGATTCCATTCCATCCGCGATGAGAGCGTAGGTATTTCCGAAAACGCCACCGCCGATTTTGATGATGGCAAAGGCGATGTTCACGACCAAGCCAATCAGCGCCAGGCGCGCGCCGGTTTGCAGATTACTCGCGGCAGGCTGAGGATGCGACGCCGAGTTCATCGAATGAACAAAACTATAAAGGCGATCGTTTACGAAAGGCACGGAAATCCGGCGGAGGTTTTGCAGATTAAGACCGAACCGTGGCCCGAGCCCGCCGTTGATGAAGCAGTCGTCGAAATGCGCGCGGCGCCGATCAATCCGGCGGACATCAATGCGATCGAAGGAAAATATCCTGGTCGTCGCGAAGTGCCGGCAGTGCCGGGATTCGAAGGCGCGGGCGTGGTGGTCGAAGTCGGCGCGAACGTTTCAACGATTGCCAAAGGCGCGCTGGTGATTCTGCCACACAACATCGGCACATGGCGCGAGGCGATTGCGGTCAAAGCGAGCGAGCTGGTGGCGGTTCCGCCAGAAATCGATCCAGTGCACGCCGCGATGTTGAAAATCAATCCGATGACAGCCTGGCGCTTGCTCCATGATTATGTCGATCTTGCGCGCGGTGATTGGTTGATCCAAAACGCATGTAACTCGGCTGCCGGGCGCGCCGTAATTCAAATTGCACACGAGCTCGGATTCAAAACGGTGAACGTTGTTCGACGCGCGGAGTTGGTTGACGAATTGCGCGCCGAAGGTGGCGACGTCGTGCTGGTTGACGGCGAAAAGCTGCGAGACGAAGTGAAAAATGCGACCAGCGGAGCGGCGATCCGGCTCGGCTTAAATGCTGTTGGCGGGGAGAGCGCGCTGCGTCTGGCCAATTGTCTCGCCTTCGCAGGCACGCTGGTGTCGTTCGGGGCAATGAGTTTGCAGCCGCTCAAGATCCCGACCGGTCTGCTTATTTTCAAAGACCTGCGGTTCCGCGGAATCTGGATCAATAAATGGTACGACAACGCGACGATGCAGGAGCGAATGGAAGCATTTAAATCGCTGTTCGACATGGCCAGGCGCGGCCTTCTGAAAACAAAAGTCGAGAAGGCATACTCGATTGATGAGGCGCAAGCGGCGGTGACGCACGCTGCCCAAAGCAAACGAAGCGGCAAAATCATTTTCGAGTTCAACGCGTGAGATGATTTGCTTTAGGTGTGGTCGCTTCTCGCCCATAGGCAGTTCGCACGACGCGGCGATTTGCCTCGCTGAAATCTGACCAACGAAATTAAGCTCCCGCCGGATGCTAACTCGACGCGAATTTATACGGACGACGGCGCTTTTCGCGCTCGTGCCCCACGCTTTTGCGCACCGCCGGGCGGAGATTTGGGTCAACGATGTTCATTCGCAACTCAATCGCACTCGCGTTCGCGAATTGCTCCTCCCGCGCACCGGCGACGAATTGGTGGAGATTGTGCGTTCCGCATCGCGAAAAACTTTGCCCATATCGGTGTCTGGCTGCCGACATTCGATGGGCGGTCAGCAATTTGCCCAGGACAGCATTTGCATCGACACCCGTTCGTTAAACCGGGTCACTTCCTTCGATCGCGAACGCGGATTGATCGAAGCGGAAGCGGGTACTCAATGGCCCGAATTGATCCGTAGTTACTTGAACACGCAGGGTGACAGCGCGAAGCAGTGGGGCATCGCACAAAAACAAACCGGCGCCGATACGTTTACGCTGGGTGGGAGCTTGTCTTCGAATGTTCATGGCCGCGGCCTCACCATGAAACCGCTCATATCAAATATCGACGGCTTTACGCTGATCGATGCGGAGGGAAAAAGGATTCGCTGTCGACGCGATGAGAACCAAGAGCTATTCCGAATTGCAATTGGTGGCTATGGTCTGTTTGGACTGATTGAGCGGGTAACGCTTCAACTTGTCCCGCGGCAAAAGTTGCGACGTGTAGTCGAAATTATTCGCGCACAAGATCTGGCCAAGCGCTTCGAGGAGCGAATCGCCGACAATTTTTTGTACGGCGACTTTCAATTCTCGATTGACGAAAAATCCGCTGATTTTCTTCGGATCGGTGTTTTCTCCTGTTACCAACCATTCGCGAGCGACGAGCCGGTGGAAGCGGAGAAGAAATTGCGGAATGACGACTGGCTCGACTTGTTGCGTCTAGCTTATACCGACCGCGGCAAAGCTTTTGCACGCTACGCAAGTTATTATCTGTCGACGAACGGTCAGACCTACTGGTCCGACACAAATCAACTGAGCGCTTATTTGCCCGATTACGCCCGCAAGTTGCGGGCGCAGATCGGCGGCGAGGAATCCAGTCTTGTTATCACCGAGATTTATGTTCCGCGTCCGGCGCTGGCGGAGTTTCTCACTCAAGCGGCAGAATTGCTGCGTTCCAATGGTACACTTGTGATCTACGGGACGGTGCGGTTAACCGAAAAGGACAACGAGAGTTTTCTCCCCTGGGCCAAAGAATCATATGCGTGTGTCATCTTCAATCTGCTGACGCTCCACACCAGCGCAGGCATTGAAGCGTCGGCCAAGTCTTTCCGGGGACTGATCGATTTGGCGATAGCGCGAGGTGGAAGTTACTATCTGACCTAT
This sequence comes from Verrucomicrobiota bacterium, assembly GCA_003220055.1. Lineage (GTDB taxonomy): Bacteria > Verrucomicrobiota > Verrucomicrobiia > Chthoniobacterales > UBA10450 > AV40. The sequence goes on from QHRF01000021.1 coordinate 7,920, forward strand.
CACCGTTTTGCGAGACGCGAACAGGTGGCCGCTTGTTATCCGCAATTCCGTAAATTTCTCGATCTCAAGAGTAAATACGATCCGGCTGGGCGTTTTCAGAGCGATTGGTATCGTTATTATCGCCAGCTATTCGCAGGTTGAGAAATGGCGACCGTAATCGTTGTCGGTGGAGGGATTAACGGAGTTACTTCCGCGATAGAGTTAAAAAGACGCGGACACAAAGTTATCCTGGTTGATCCCGGGCCCCTGCCCCATCCCCTGGCTGCTTCGACCGACATCAGCAAAGCGGTCCGCGCGGCTTACGGTCCGGACGAAGATTATACCGCGCTCGCGGACCGGTGCATTGAACTTTGGCGAAAG
>QHRF01000022.1 GCA_003220055.1 Verrucomicrobiota bacterium
CTTTATCACGAAACGGGCGTCTTGTTTGTTTGCCAGCACCGAATGCAGCCTGACGACTTTGAATATGAAAGCTGCCGGGTCCTGGAAAAACAGGGACATCGATTCGAACGATTCGATTCGTTCACGTTCCATCAACGTTTTCCCGCGTTTGCGGAGGATCGATTTCAAGATGGCTTCTTTGATCCGGATGCCGGCTACGTGGAAAGCGGGCGCGTCGTTGCAACTCTCATCGAACACGCCAAATCGCTGGGGGTTGAATTACGCGAACACACCAAGTTCACTGCGCTGGATG
>QHRF01000023.1 GCA_003220055.1 Verrucomicrobiota bacterium
TAATCGGAACTGCACCGAAAATGGTCGTATCCGAAGGCCATTAAAATTGGATTTCGGACGCCTCCGCCCAGAAAAAACCAGGAATGAGATTTCGTTTCCCGCGATTGCTTTGACATCAAAGACCGTGCGACGAACATCGAAGAGCCGATGAGAATTTTGATGATCAGCGCCGAAGGACCGCCGTTGCTGCATGCCGGCGCTCTCATTGATGTGATGGACGCGCTGCCGCACGAATTGCGCTCTCGTGGTCACGAGGTTGCGGTGACGCTACCGTATTATCGGGAGATCCGTGACAATCTTGCCTTCAAGGAGGAGGACACCGGGGTCACGGTCGATGTTCGCGTCGGCGATAAAATTTACATCGCTGAATACCTGCAAGGCCATAGCCCGAGCGGCGTCCAACTATTCTTTGTCCGGTGTGACGAGTTTTTTGATCGCGACGGAATTTACGGTGAACACGGCACCGCTTATGAAGATAACGCCGCGCGTTTTATTTTTTTCAGCAAAGCGGCGGTGGAGCTGGCGCGCCGTCTGACTCCGACACCGCAAATTTTGCATGTGCACGATTGGCCGGCCGCGCTGGTGCCGGTTTATGTGCGAGCGCATCATTTGCCGTTCGCAACCGTGCTCACGATTCATCACGTCGCTGAGCAGGGGAGTTTTTGGGGACTCGATTTTCGCCTGACCAATTTGCACGAGCGCTTCTTCACTCTGCGCGGCGTCGAATTTTTTGGAAAACTCAATTTTCTCAAAGGCGGAATTCTTTTTGCCGACAAAATCACGACTGTGAGCGAGCGGCACAAGCGCGAGATCCAAACCCCGGAGTTTGGTTGCGGTCTCGATCTGGTCTTGCGCGAAAATGCGCACAAACTCAGTGCCATCCTCCACGGCGCCGATTACGCTCGCTGGAATCCGGAAACGGACAAATTCCTTCCGGCTAATTACACACCCAGCGAGTTGTGGGGCAAACGGCTTTGTCGCGATGCGCTTCTAAATGGTTTGCGACTGGAACCCAAACCGCGCGGCCCGGTTTTCGGAATGGTCACGCGCGTCGTCGGTGAAAAAGGTTTCGATATTTTGGTGCCGTTGCTCGATCGACTTCTTACTGACGACGTTCGGCTCATCATTCTAGGCGAAGGCGATCCGGCCTACGAAACGGCGCTCGCCGTCGCGACGCGAAAATTTCCGAAGAGGTTTGCTTACCGCAAAATCTACGATGAAAAAAGCGCGCACGTTATCGAAGCTGGAATAGATATCAGTTTGATTCCGTCGCGGTTCGAGGCGGCTGGGTTGAGCGCGATGTACAGTTTGAAATATGGCGCGCTTCCGGTTGCACGCGTGACCGGCGGAATCCAGGAAATCATCGAGGACTACGATCCGACAACGGACAGCGGCTACGGATTTCTCTGTTACGAATATTCAACCGACGCCTTTTGGGACGCGATCAAGCGTGCGCGCGAGATTTTTCGCGATCGGAAATTGTGGGGAAAAGTGATGGAGCGCGCGATGGCGCGGAATTTCTCCTGGGCGGTGGCCGCGCAGCGTTACGAACAACTTTACGGGGAACTTGCCGGTCGGATCGACGAAGCTGCCGCGTAGATGTCGCGAAGCGGCTAAAGCGGACGCCACCGGCGAATAAATGGCAAACGCCGACGTCCAATGTCTGCCGCGGAGGCGGCGAATCACTCTAACCTATGCCACTTCAGAGCACCGTTGCCCGGGAGGCGACTAGTTCTTGCAATCCGGAAACCTTTGGTTTCTCCTCAGCCCTCCCAGGTTCTGACGTTGTGATCCGCACATTTTCGCTCCTTCGACCTTGGTCGGCGGGACTCTTGTTGACGCTCATCCAATTGGTGGTGGCTGTCCTTTTGTTGGCCCCGGAAGGTCCGCTTTCCTATCGCTACACAAGTTTGGTCCAGCACGATGGTTATTGGTTCGCGAATATCATCGACCGCGGCTATCAGACGATCGTTCCGCCCATCAATCACAAGGTGATGGAAGTTTCCAACGTGGCGTTTTTTCCGGCTTATCCGGCGTTGGCCAGCTTGTTCCGCTCCGTCTTCCGTGTCGAAACTGAGACCGCGCTGCTCATCACGGCGCAGCTGGCTGCCTGGGGGTTTTGGACTTACTTTTTTCTTTTCTGCGAGCGTTGGAAACTCTCTGCGACGCTGCGTTTTTTTGGCGCGTTGGCGATCGCCGCTCATCCGGCCGCGTTTTTTTTGATCGCGGGCTATTCCGAATCGCTCTTTTTAATGGCGCTGATCGGTTTTATCTACTGGAGCAGCGCCGAAGGCCGCACCGCGAAAATTCTGGCTGCCTTCCACGGAATCGCGATGTCGGCGACGCGAATCGTCGGAATTCCGTGCGCTGCGTTTCCAGTCGTGCGCGATTTGTTTAGCAAAGGTTGGAGCGCCCTGCGTGATCCCCGAGGTTGGTTGCGAAACTATGGGAGCTCGGTTGCGGTGATGAGTGGCGCGATTTTCGGTGCCATTTTCTTCTTCCTTTACTGCCAATGGCGCTGGGGCCGCTGGGACATGTACATGCTCACCCAATCGGCTGGTTGGAACATTGAGCCGGATTACTTGGCGGTTTTTCGTCCGTCCAATTATCGCTGGCTTCTGCCCCAGCTGAATGATCCAACGCAGATGAGCCAGATGTCGATGACCGTCGGCGCGTTGCTCTTGATCGCGGTCGCGGTCGTCGAACTGGTTCCGGCAATTCGACGGCACACGGAACTGAGCACGCGCATCGGGATCTATGTTTGCGCAGCAGTCATTTACTACATCTCGGTCAGCGGCGTCGCTTCACTCGATATGGAGAGCATGCTTCGTTACGAGTTTTGCGTGCACGCGCTGATCGTGCTCGCTTTTTTGCATTTTTTACGTCAATTTCGCGTCCCACCGCCGCTGTTGCGTGTCTTCGGGATGGCTGCCGCGGTGTTGGTCAGCGCCCTTGGGCTGAGTGTGCAGGGTTGGTATGTTTGGAACTTTACCCGCGGGAACTGGGTGGCCTAACGAAAATGAAATCAACTGTCGCAATTATCGGAGCTGGACCGGCGGGGTTAACCGCCGCGTATCTGCTTTCGAAAAACAAGGTCGATGTGACCGTGCTTGAAGCGGACCCGATTTACGTCGGAGGAATTTCGCGCACCAGCACCTACAAAGGTTTTCACTTCGACATCGGCGGGCATCGCTTTTTCTCGAAATCGAAAGCGGTTGAAGATCTTTGGACGGAGATTTTGCCTAAAGACATGTTGCAGCGCCCGCGCTCGTCCAAGATTTACTACGACGGCAAATTTTTCACTTACCCGCTCAAACCGTTCGAAGCGCTGATCAAACTCGGCATCGTAAGATCGACGATCTGCGTTCTTTCGTGGCTCAAGGCGCGACTCTTTCCGGTGCGCCATCCTCGAAACTTCGAGGAGTGGGTCAGCAACCAATTCGGCAAACGTCTCTTCAACATTTTCTTCAAGAGCTACACCGAAAAAGTGTGGGGGATGAGCTGCAAAGAAATTTCGGCCGATTGGGCCGCACAGCGCATCCGCGGTCTTTCGCTCGGCAGCGCGATCAAGAACGCGCTCTTGCCACAACGTTCTTCGAATGGCGACCGCACTAAGGTCATCAAGACCTTGATCAATTCTTTCCGATATCCGCGCAAAGGCCCGGGCATGATGTGGGAAGCGTGCGCCGAGAAAGTGAAAGCGATGGGCGGCAAAGTCGAAATGGCCGCGAGAGTTAACGGCTGCGCCTTCGACGAGGCAACATCGGCTTGGACCGTTCAATTCAAGGACCGCGACGGAAATCTCCATTCGGTCGAAGCCGAACACGTGATTTCCTCCGCGCCGATGCGCGAATTGGTTTGCGGAATTCGTCCGGAAGTTTCCGACCGGACGCGGCGGGCGGCGGAAAGTCTCAAGTACCGCGATTTCCTGACCGTGATGCTCATTTTGAAGGAGCGAAACAAGTTCGCCGACAATTGGATCTACATTCACGATCCGAGCGTTAAAGTTGGCCGCGTCCAAAATTTTCGTTCCTGGTCGCCCGAAATGGTTCCGGATCCGGACAAAGCCTGTTACGGCTTGGAATATTTTTGTTTCGAAGGCGACGGTCTCTGGGAATCCAAAGATGAAGATTTGATCGAGCTGGCCAAACGCGAGCTGATCCAGATCGGCCTTTCCCAGGAAGGCGACGTTGTCGACGGAACGGTCGTTCGCCAGAAAAAGGCATATCCGGTTTATGATGACGATTACGCACGGCACGTTGCCACCGTTCGCCAGGAGTTGGACACGCGTTATCCGAATTTGCATCTCGTCGGCCGAAACGGGATGCACAAATACAACAACCAGGACCACGCCATGATGACGGCGATGTTGTGCGTCGAAAATATTTTGGCTGACGC
>QHRF01000024.1 GCA_003220055.1 Verrucomicrobiota bacterium
AACCTGCGATTCCGCCGAAAAGAGAAAGCAGCAAACTCTCGGTCAACAACTGTCGCGTCAATCGCGCTTGCCCCGCCCCGAGCGCGCGCCGAATCGCAATTTCGCGTCCTCGCGCGCTGGCACGCGCAAGCAGAAGATTGGCAACGTTCACGCAGCCGATTAAAAGAACCAATCCGACCGCGCCAAGCAACAGAACCAGCGGCTGGCGAACATTGCCAACCACTCTCTCTTTAAGGGGCACCAGTCGGACCGTCCATGCGTTTTGCAGCGGATAATCGGCCGCGAATTGCTTCTGCAAAGATGCAACGAGCGCGTCGACTCGGCTTTCCGTCGCCGCAATTGTCAGTCCAGGTTTGAGCCGGGCGATTGCAGTCGGAAGATTGCGCCGATTCCTCGGCGGATGATCGGATAACGGTGCGCCGTAAAAACTTGTGGCCGCCCAGACCTCGATATTTCTTTCTTCCGCTGTCCGGCCAGGCGCATCGAAGCCCGCCGGCATCACGCCGACGATCCGATACAAGTCGGTGTCCATGCGCACGCTCTTGCTCAGAATATTTGGATCGCTCCCGAACGCGCGCTTCCAGAGCCCATCGCTGATGACGACTTCAGGAATGAACCCAGGCGAGTGATCATTCGGATCGAAACCGCGCCCTAATTTTGGTTGCACGCCCAAGAGCGCAAAGTAATTCGGCGCGACAATAAGCAATCGCACTCGCGCCGGTTGAGATGAGCCGGTGAGATTATTTTCATCGAACCAGGTCGGCGAAACGTATTCGAAAATTCCGGACTCCTGGAGATCCTTCCATTCGGGCTGCGATATTCCGACATCCCGCGCGCCGAGACCGGGCAGATCGGCTTGGATACTGACCAGCTGCTCTGGTTGCGAGTAGGGCAGAGGACGCAACAACGTCGCGTCTACCACGCTAAAAATCGCAGTTGTCGCTCCAATGCCGAGCGCAACCGTCAGGATAACAACGGCCGCAAAGCCGGGAGATTTCCTAAGCATGCGCAAACCGAACCGAAGGTCTTGCAAGAGAACGTCGATGAAATTGCCGGCGAGCTCGTCCCGGCATTCCTCCTTGAACCGCTCGGGACCGCCGAACTCGATCCGTGCGCGCCTTTCTGCTTCGGCGCGCCCTAATCCGAAACGTTCAAGATCATCAGCGCGCAATTGGATGTGTGAGCGCAACTCCTCTTCCAAATCGTTTTCGGTTTGAGAACGATGAAAAAATCGCGCCGCCAAGGATCTAAAATACGGGGGAATCATTCGTCATTGGACGTTCAACATTTGGTCATTCGACATTCGTGCTTCGTCATTCACTTCATATTTCCTGCGGTTGCGCGGCGAGGGCAGAAGCAATGGCCGCGACCAGGCGGTTCCATCCATCGGTTTCCTCGCGGAGACGCTTGCGCCCCTTCGACGTGAGTTCGTAAAACTTGGCCCGCCGATTGTTCTCCGATTTATCCCAGCTCGTTTTCAAAAGTCCTTGTCGCACCAAACGGAACAACGCCGGATAAAGCGCTCCCTGCTGGATGAGCAACGCGCGCCCGGAAATTTGCCCGATCCGCAAGAGAACTCCATAGCCATGAAGCGGACCGATGGAAACTGCTTTCAGAATGAGAAGATCGAGGGTGCCGGGAAGAAGTTCGGCTTCGTAATCCATGTGTTCTCCTAAGTTAGTTAGGAGATTAGAACAGTCTCTCCTAAGCTGTCAAGGAGAGAAGATTGCTCGAATTCGGCGAGATGACCCCCCACAGCTGGTTCTAAAAATAGTTTGAACAAGGGCATCCGGCTTTTTGTCGAACCGGATGTGTTCGGCTGCACTGCAACTCTGGCCAATCCACCTGGCAGGTCTTGCCTGATCGATACTGTCGCCGCGCTCCAACATCAGATCCACAACGACCTTCGCGCCCAACACCCGGAGTGGGTTGAGCCCAATGGAGAAAGTCCGATGTGCGATTTTTATGAGGCCCGCCTCGCGCAGCTCCTGGACAGCTATGCGCACACCGAATCTGATGAGTCCGTCGCGGCGGTCCACCGCGCCATCGAGGAGCAAACGTTCATTAACGACCTCGCGGTCAGCCCGAGTTAGGTGAACGCTTCCTTGTTTACTACATACGGCATCTTGGCCGGGTCGCCGCCGTAGTTCCCTTCCAACACGTCGATCAATCCCTGAACCGTCCGTCCGGCCATGCCTTTGTCGGGATCGACATCCAGTCGCGTGATCTGCGCGCCACTGGCGAAGTGATGAAAAACGCGGCATCGATCAGCGATTTCGGGATCGAGCAGCGGCGAATCCGCGGGGAGTGGTTCTTTTTCAAACACGTCCAGCGCCGCGCCGGCGATGACTTTCTCTTTCAATGCTTTGGCCAACGCCTTCTCGTCCACGACTGGGCCGCGTGAGCTATTCACCAGATATGCCTTCGGCTTCATCAGTTTGAGCGTCTTCTCGTTAATCAAATGATACGTCGGTTTGTCGGTCTCGCCTTCGCGCAAGAGCGGCACGTGAATGCTAACGTAATCGGCGCCGCGCAGCGCCTCCTCGAACTCCACGTACTTAATATACGTCTTCTCTTTCTGGATCCCATTGGCGTGGCGCAGGTCCATCAACTGCTGGATGGCGGTGATGTACTTGTCGTTGTGGTACGCCGGGTCGTAGCACAGCATGTTCATGTCGAAACCCGAGCACTTTTTGATCATGGCCAGACCGATGCGTCCGGTGCCAATGATCGCGATCGTTTTACCCGTAACTTCATCGCCAAGGAACGGCAGGAACGGGTGCCACGACGGCCACTTCTGTTCCCGCACCAGGCGCTCACTCTGCCACATCTTTCGCGCAAGCATTCCCATCATGAAGAACCCGAACTCGGCCGTCGCTTCCGTGAGCACGTCGGCCGTGTTCGTGAACGGGACCTTGTATTTGTTAGCGTCCGCGCGGTTGATGTTGTCGAAGCCGACCGCGATCTGCGCCACGACCTTTAACGTCCCCTTCCCCGCTTCGAAAACTTCGGCGTCGATCGGATCGCGCAGCGTCGTGATCAAGCCATCAATGCCGCTCTTTATTTTCTCGATGATTAATTTCTTCGGCGGCGCCTCCGGGCCTTGGAAAACTTCGAGCTCGTAACCACGCTCGCGCAAACGGTTCTCCGCCGGATCACCAATGCGGGATGTGGCAAAAATTCGTTTCTTGTCGCTCATCACTGGAAGAGAATCTCTCATGAACGCAGTTGGCCACGCTGAAGCGCAAATAGCCTTCGCCGAAATCGCCGAATGCGGTCCCGGACAGCGCGGCGACGCCGGCGTCGTCGAGCAGCGCGTCGGCCAATTTCTTCGAGGCCCACCCGGTTTGCTTGATGTTGGGGAAAACGTAAAACGCGCCTTTGGGCAAGCGGCAGGAAAAACCTTTGATCTTGTTCAAACCGGCGACCATCACGTCGCGCCGCCTCTTAAACTCGGCGCACATCGCATCAACCGAGGCCTGCGATCCGCGCAACGCTTCGACGCCGGCGATTTGCGTGAAGCTCGCGGTGCAGGAATTGGAATTCGTCATCAGCCGTGCGATATGCTCCGCCAAATCGGCGCGCATCACGCCATAGCCCATTCGCCAGCCGGTCATGGCGTAGGTTTTTGAAAAACCGTCGAGCAAAATGCAGCGCTCCTTCATTCCATCGACCGACATGATGGAGTGATGCTCGCCTTCGAAGATGAGGCGGCTGTAGATCTCGTCGCTCAACACCATGATGTTGCGATCGCCGATCGCGCGCGCGATGCCGTCAATGTCGTCCTTCGTAAGCACGCCGCCGGTCGGGTTCTGCGGCGAATTCATAATGATCAGCTTCGTGCGATCGTTGATCAGTCCGGCGAGTTCGCCGACATCGAGCCGGAAATCCATCTCCTCGCGCAACCGGATCGGAACCGCTTTCGCGCCGACGTAATTAATCATCGATTCGTAAATCGGGAATCCGGGATTGGGGTAGATGACCTCATCGCCTTCTTCAACCAGCGCGAGGATAGTGAAAAAGATGATTGGCTTACCGCCCGGGACAACGACCACTTCTTCGGGAGTCGCGGCTACGCGACGTGTCTCACTCACGTAGTGCGCGATCGTCTCGCGCAATTGCGGCAAGCCGGCCGAAGGTCCGTAATGCGTGAAACCTTTGTGAAGCGCGTCACATCCCGCGTCGATGATGTTGCGCGGCGTATCAAAATCGGGTTCGCCAATTTCGAGATGAACGATGTCGCGGCCCTTTGCCTCCAGCGCGCGCGCTTTCACCAGGACTTCGAACGCTGTCTCGGTCCCGAGACGCGGCATCCGTTTGGCGAGGCGAAGTTCGGTGGCCTTACTCATGACCATGAAATCGCCATTATAGCGCGGTGGCGCAATTATCAAATGCCGCCACGCTCTAAGCCCTGATCAACCGATCGCTTTGCTTTGCGAAGCGCGCAGCTGCGCTTCTTTGGAATGAATTGCTTCGGCCGGAACGCGGCGGAGACCGCTGGTCAATCCGAGCTTCGACAAAGTCCAGATCAACCATTTGGTCGGATCCCATTGCCACGGCTTCACGCCATTGCGGTAATCGTGCTGAAATTCGTGGTGATAATTGTGATAGCCTTCGCCGAAAGTGAATATCGCCATCAAAAAAGAATCGCGCGCGCTGCATCTTGTCGAATACGGCTGGCGCCCGATTGTATGGCAGGCAGAGTTAATCAGGAACGTGCAGTGTTGGAGCACGACCACCTTGGTTACACCGCCAATCAGGAAACCTCCGAGCGCGCCGACCCATCCGTTCCACCACGCGCCGAGCAACGTGGGCAAGGCAAAACTCATGAGCACCGCGAGCAAGTTAATATGTCGATGTTGCCACATCACCAGCGGATCCTTCTTCAGATCGGGCACGTTATCGAACGGCGGTTGGGGCCAGAGCTTGAACAGCAGCCAGCCGATGTGCGCGTGGAAAAAGCCTTTGGTTATGTCGTACGGATCTTCGTCATGATCGACATGTTTATGATGGCGCCGGTGCTCGCTCGTCCACATCAAAACTGAATTTTCGAAAGCGGCCGCGCCAAAAATCAGGATGAAGAGGCGGACCGGCAGCTTTGCACGGAAAGTCGCGTGCGCGAAGAGTCGATGATAACCGAGTGTAATGCTGAAGCCGGTTAGAGTTAGCAGCGCTGCGGCGATTGCGAAGTGGAACCAATCAATACCGAAATACCACAGGTACAACGGCACCGCCGTTAGGGTGAGAACAAAGGTGCCGATCAGGAACGAGCTCGTGATCCAATTAATCCGGTCGGTCGGGATTCGAAAAATCACGGGAAAGCGGGCTTTGTCAGGTCATTGCGAGTAGAGCTCGCATCTTGAAGCCTTATTGAAGGGGGCGACCGAGGACCACGTCTTCTTTGGTCCAGGTATGAACACCGCCGCAATGCGCGCAGGTAAACTTTTGCGCTCTCACTTTGGCGGTCGGCCAGAGCTTTTCTTTTATGGTGCGGCCGGTATCGGTCAGTTTTGACGTCGAAGGACAGCGCACGAGCAAGCTCTTGAGACCGGTGCCAATTTTTGGTTTCGGCCGTCGGGGCGGATCAAACAGAAATCGCGTTGCCATAAAATTAAAGTCGATAAACAATTCGCGCCTTGGCGGTATCGTAGGGAGACATCTCCATCTTTACTCGATCTCCGATGGTTAGGCGAATAAAACGTTTGCGCATTTTTCCCGAGATATGCGCGAGAACGAGGTGATCGTTCGCCAGCGCGACGCGAAACATCGTCCCGGGCAGCACACTCATGATCGTGCCCTCCAGGGTGATGGCTTTTGTCCCATTCATAATGATGATCTTGCGATCAGCGCGGCGCTCACCTGAGCGCCGGCTGTGCAATCAATTCCGGATCTACCGGCGATTGCCCGCAAAACGGTTCGCGCCGTAAGGACGCGGCCGGTCTTCCCGTGGACGAGCTTCGTTCACGTTCAGCGCGCGGCCATTAAGTTCTTGGCCATTGAGCGAGCTCATCGCGGCACCGGCTTGTGTGCCGTCATTCATGGTGACGAATGCAAAGCCGCGTGATTTACCGGTCATTTTGTCCATCATCAGATGGACTTCGTTGACGGTTCCGTGTTTTTCGAACAAATCTTGAAGATCGTTCTCGGTGGTCTCAAAAGAGAGATTACCTACATACAGTTTCATTGTGTTTTGAATATGGAAATACTACCGAGCTACAGAGCCGTTCCCGTGAATCGGGTTTCAAACCACCAATGAGCGAGGCTCACCTGACGATCTTCCGTGCAGTGAAGTTAAACAGAGTGTTCCAATAAGCCGGCACTATCGCCTGGATTGGGTGAAACACAAACGATCATTTCACGGTTTCAAAACGATACAAGATTCACAGGATCTGACTGGGGATTCGAGCCCAATGAAGAACACCGAGAGAAACCATGGCTAAGAAGCGAGTGGCAGACGTGCTGGTCGACACGCTCATCGCGGCCGACGTGAAGCGAGTTTATGGACTGGTGGGCGATTCTCTCAACGGCGTGACCGATTCGATCCGGCCGCGCAAGGATTTACAATGGGTGCCGGTCCGACACGAAGAAACGGCGGCCTTCGCAGCCGGGGCGGGATACGGCCGGCCGGTTGCTTGGATCGCCGCGGATATTGTCAGGGTGGAGGACGGCCGCCTTGCCGAACACTGGGACGTCTTACAAGACGAAGCGACAAAAGCGGAATCGAAGAGCGGCCTGCCAATGTTTGGCGATCACTTCACTGGCTGACGTTCCGGCCACAGCGTACCAGCGTCGCGATTGCGGCCCAGTAGGCCTCGGGCGTTTGCACGAGGCGTGCGATGATGACCGACGCGGTCGCAGCCACTGCGGTGCGAATCGCGTGCCCGATCGAAGGAAGGTTTTTCTTATCCCAAGCCCAGAGTTTCATGCGGGCATGATCTTTCCAGAGCACGCGCTTTGGCAAGATCGACAAAGGTTCCCGCGACCGCATTTAGTGGCTGCGCTCGCGAATGCTGCTCTCAAACAGTCGGAACTTCCGAGCCTTTTCTGCTCGCAACGGTGCCGATGCGCTCAACGTCAACGTTAGCAGCTGCAAACTCAGGGAATTCTTTCGGATGCAATATTCCCGCGAGAATTTCGATGCTGTCGACAATCCGCGGCCCTGGCCGTGCGAAATACGCACTCGCATTGACGAGATAAATGTCGCGGCTGCGTGCCGCTGGAAGCGAATCGAATCCCGGAAATTTTTTCAGTAATTCGTAATCGCGGCGCGCAAGATCGACGTCATAGCCGCAGAGCGCGAGCACGATAATGTCCGGGCCCGCATCCACCACTTCCTGCCAATCGATCTGCGCCGACGGCTGATGCTTGCGGCCTAACGGATCGCATCCGCCCGCGATCTCAACCAGCTCCGGTCCCCAATGACCGGAACAAAACGGCGGATCGACCCATTCCATCAGAAAACATCGTGGTCGATCGGCAAAATGCTCAGCTCGCGCGCGCACCGCTTCCACTCGCGCTGATAAATTGGCAATCACTTTCTCCGCGCGTTCCAAAACTCCGCCTGCCTGTGCGACATGACGAATATTCTCGAAAATATCGGAGAGACTTGTTGGTTCCAGATTCACGACTCGCGGCGGTCCGGGCAGAGTTTCAGCGAGCCGGGCAACCGTTCCATAACCGACCGCGCAAACGTCGCACAACTTTTGGGTAAGGATCACATCCGGCCGCAGCTCGCGAAGGAGCGGCTCATCGATCGCGTAGATCGTCCCCTGCTCGCGCAGCGCGCGGCGCACCCATTCATCCACTTCTTTGCTCGCGAGTCCGGCATTGTGCACCGGACAATGGGTCACGCGCGGACGCGTGTTGGCTTCAATCGGGAAATCGCACTCGTGCGAAACGCCGACCACATCGTCCATCAATCCGAGCGAAGCTGCGATCTCAGTCGCGGCAGGCAAGAGCGAAACAATCCGACTCACGAATGATCACTTTAATGAGTCCCGTAACGATTCCGAAATAATATCTGTCCTCTGTTGATTCATTCGCTCCCGCTCACTCACCGCCTGCCTTGGCGGTTGGACTATCTACCCGGCGGCTTCCTAGCACGCCGGGTTCTCTGTCCTCGGAATTTGGCGTTGGACGTTGAGCGTTGGGCGTTTTCCGAATGAATTTCTTCGTGGTATTTAAATACGATCGCGCATTACATTCATTTAGAGACCGCTAGCATGAATGTCATTGGAACAGTGGAAAGCCTTTGGCGTTATCCGGTCAAAAGCATGCGTGGCGAAGAGTTGGAGGAAATGTTCGCCGGCTACGCGGGAGTTTACGGTGACCGCGTTTTCGCTTTTACGAGTTCGCTCAGTCCAAAAGGATTTCCGTTCTTCACCGGACGCGACCAACGTCAGATGATTCGTTACCACGCGCGCTTCCGAAATCCGGAGAAGGCGGCGCGACCGATTAATTTGGCCGAAGCTGAAAGTTCGGGAGCCAATCCCGCGCAAACATCGACGAGAACCACCAACTCACATTGCGTCGCTCGGACAAGGCCATGACCGATTGCCGTCCGCTGTCGATCTTTGCATTGCAATCCGCGAAAAAACTTGGCGAGGAAACGGGAACGAACGTCGATAAGCGGCGGTTCCGAGCAAACGTCTATGTCGATCTTACGAACGCGGACGCCTTCGCCGAAAACCAATTCGTCGGCAAAACATTGCGAATCGGATCGAAAGTGGTTGTTTCGGTTTTGGAACGCGATCCGCGCTGCATGATGATCACGCTCGACCCCGACACCGCCGAAAAAACGCCGGCGATATTGAAACAAGTCGCGCAAGCCCACGAAGGCATGGCCGGTGTTTATGGCGCCGTGTTAATGGAGGGCATGATTCGTAAAGGGGACTCGGTTGAATTAATCGACTAAGTCTCGCACCTGGTTGCTCCTTGCTCTCCGTGCGTTTTCTCATTTAGCCGGACTGCCCACATCATAAGCTGCTGCAGATGCATGAGAGCTGGAAACCGCTACCGCGCCCGCAATAACTTGTTTCCTTACCTTCCGCCTTCATATTTGAGCCAAGATGGAACGTCGCCTCGCTGCCGTCCTTGCCGCCGATGTGGTGGGCTATAGCCGCCTGATGGGCACGGACGAGGCAGGCACCCTCGACGCGCTAACCAAAGTGCGAGGCGAATTCATCGACAGCAAAATCGCCGAGCATCAGGGGCGCACTGTCAAGGTCAGTGGTGACGGGCTTCTCCTGGAATTTCCCAGCGTAGTCAATGCCGTCAGATGCGCCGCTGAGATTCAGCGCGGCATGCGTGATCGCAACACGAACGTGCCACAGGAAAGACGCATCGAATTCCGGATCGGCGTCAATCTGGGAGATGTGATCGTGCAAGATGAAGACATTTTTGGCGATGGTGTCAACGTCGCGGCGCGGCTTGAACGGATCGCCAAGCCTGGCGGGATCGCTATCTCAGGCTCCGTTCGCGATCAGATCGGTAACCGGTTGGATCTTGTTTTCGAAGACATGGGCGAGCATAAGTTGAAGAATATCGAGCAGCCGGTTCGGGTTTATAGTCTCTCGCAGGAGGAATCAACCATCGCTAACACCGCACCCAACCCCGATCAGCGGCCGTCGATCGCCGTGTTGCCATTCAGCAACATGAGTGGCGATCCCGAACAGGAATACTTCAGCGACGGCATCACTGAGGACATCATTACCGACCTGTCGAAAATCTCCGGGTTATGGGTCGCGGCGCGCAACACCGTCTTCACCTATAAAGGCAAACCGGTAAAGGTGGAGCAGATCGCACGCGATCTGGGCGTCGCTTACATTCTGGAGGGAAGCGTACGAAAGGCCGGCGCACGCGTGCGCGTGACGGGCCAGCTAATCAGCGCCAAGGACGGCGGACACCTTTGGGCCGATCGTTTTGATCGTGACCTGACCGATATCTTTGCCATTCAAGACGAAATCACGCGCGCGATTGTAGAACAGCTCACCGTTAAGCTGCTGCCGCAGGAGAAAAAATCGATTGAGCGGCCGCAGACAGATAACATCGAAGCCTACACTTATTATTTGCGCGGCCGGGAATTCCTTCATCGGCACACCAAGAGTTATTATCAGGTCGCGCGGCGGATGTTCACCAAAGCGATCGAGCTCGATCCTCGCTACGCCCGCGCTTACGCCGGCATTGCCGCCTGTGATTCCTTTCTCTTCTATCATTACTTCCAATACGAAACGGAGGAAGCGATTGAGAACATCATGGCTGCCACCGGGAAAGCTCTTGAGCTGGATGACGGACTGGCCGAAGCGCATGCCTGCCGCGGCGTTGCTCTCACCTTTGCCAAACGTTTCGAGGAAGCGGAAACCGAGTTGGAGCGTGCCATCGCTCTCGATCCGAATTCCTTCGAAGCACATTACTTCTATGCTCGCTACTGCTTCGTTCGAGGCGAGCTCGGGCGCGCTGCTGCCCTTTTCGAGCGTGCCGGTGAAGTTAAGCCCGATGATTATCAGTCTTGGTGTCTGCTAATCCACGTCTATCGCTCGCTCGGTCGTACGGATAAAATCGAGGCCGCGGCACGCAAAGGTATTGCGCTGGCAGAAAAGGAGCTCGCCCTGCATCCGGAAAACCCCAGACCAGCTGCGCTCGGTGCTGCTGGTCTCCTTGCTATTGGCGAAACTGAACGTGCCAGAGAATGGCTAGCGAGAGCCCTCGCTATCGACCCCGACGATCTTCTTACTCTCTACAATGCAGCGTGCAGCTACGCGCACCTCGGCGAAGCGGACCGCGCTTTGGATCTGCTGGAGCGTTTTATCCCGCTCGCCAATGACCTGAATAGGGCATGGATCAAGCACGATTCCGATTTTGACTCGCTTCGGGGCCACCCGCGTTTTCAGAAAATCCTCGAACAAATCGGGTAAAAGGTCGGAGGCCGAAGGCACGATTCGCAAAGGCGATTCGGTCGAGTTGTTAATCGTTGTGTTCGAAGCAGGATCGGCAGCGTTCGGCAACGCAAGTGAAGAGCTCCGGCTACCAAGTCATGAAGAGAACGCCCGTTTTCGCCATTCATACACGTCGTCGTCCTTGTGACGTGGCATCGGGCAAGAAAGGCGGGATTCATCTTCGCTCGGCACCGGACCGAGGGCGGCGCGGGTCTTCTTACTGCGAAAGCGGTTCACTGGTTGTTCGAGTAGGTGCCACGACACAGCCGCGACTACGAGCGTGGTCGTGCCGAATAGGATCAACCGCGCCGATGGGATCGCCAGCATCCATTGCATCGGCCGTGGCAACCAACGCTCAAAGACCATCGCAACCAATATATGATATATATAGAGGCCGTAGCTGATCCGGCCCGCAAAGACCAGCCCGGGAAGAGTCAGGAACCGGGCAATGTAGCCATCAAATCCGGTCGCCGTGCGCGCCACCAAAACGACAAAAGCAGCGGCTTCGAGTGGCTCGACCATTACCGACCTTAACCGCGTCCCGTCGCCGAGCCGCCAGATCGCGGCCAGCGCGAGCATTGAGAAACAAATTGCCGCGATCAGCCAACCGGCGCGGCTGGGCCGGAGTCGGCCGCCGCACCAGCCAAGAGCTGCACCTGCGGCGAGAGAGTCGAGGCTGCCGAAAGGCAAAACCCAGCGGGCGATCATTGGCACGGAATAAATCACGCAACCAATTCGAAACGCGACTCCGGCCAACGCAACGGAAATGATTATCTGCAGCATCCATCGACGTGGAAGCAGCAGAATGAACAGCGGCCAAAGCAGATAGAATTGCTCCTGCACGCAAATCGACCAAAGATGCGAAGAGGCGAGCGGCCACTCGTTTTTCAAAGCAATTAGCCAATTGACCGTTCCGGTAAATACCCAGGCCCAATTCTGGCGGATCGTGCCTAGACCAAGGATTAGCGCAATGACGACATAAACCCCATACGCGGGAGAGATTCGCAGGAAGCGCCGCCAATAAAATGCGCGCATCACTTTACCGGCTGATAAACCGTCAGACTCCATTAGGCCCCGGGCACGTCGCAATGAGGCCGTGATGAAATAACCGCTCAAAACGAGGAAAAGCCGCACCCCGGTCGCGCCGAGATGAATCCAATCCGGCAACGGAAAATTCGGAACGTCTGCACCGAAATGATCGACCATGACCGTCAGCACGGCGAGCGCGCGCAATCCTTCAAATTGGGGCTGATAACGATCCGCCGAATTTTCGAATGGTGAGGTCTGCTCTGACACGACCGCGCTTGCTGCACCCGAGCGCCAATACGAGCAGCGAGCAACCGCGAGCAACGACATCCCAATGGTGTAGACCGATTGCGGCGTGATTTGTTACAAACTTTTATTTAATTTGAACGTTTGCTTCTTGATCTATGCCGCGTTGTCCCTGGGCGATTACTGAACCAAGCTTAACCTATCACGATCAGGAATGGGGCGTGCCCGTTCATGACGATCGAAAGCTGTTTGAGTTTCTGATCCTCGAGGGCGCGCAAGCCGGGTTGAGCTGGACGACGATTCTCAAAAAACGGGAGAACTATCGCAAGACGTTCGACGGTTTTCGCGCGGAAAAGATCGCGCGCTACGGCGCGCGCGATGTGAAACGGCTGCTCGGTGACGCCGGCATCGTGCGCAACCGGTTGAAAATTGCGGCGACGATCCAGAATGCGAAAGCGTTTCTCGCGGTCCG
>QHRF01000025.1 GCA_003220055.1 Verrucomicrobiota bacterium
GGCAATTGGGGTATTGGAGCATGGAATTTCTTTGATCATGGGAGATTGGCTCTGGGATTTTCGAGGCGAGCGGGATCCTGCGCTACTTGGAAATAAAAATTGTAACCGCCCGGCGGGCCGAGCAGTCACGTCCTATGAAACAGTCTTAACCATAGAAATGAACACAAATATGAAACGAAACTTACTTACATTCGCTGCTGTCGGCGCGATCGCGCTTGGCGGTTACGCTTTCGCCCAAGGCCATGGCGGATTCGCCGGAGGCCACGGCGGCTGGCAAGGTCAGGGATTCGCGATGGGACATTTGACCAAGGCCTTGAACCTGACGGCCGAGCAACAGTCGAAGGTTCAACCGCTGATCGATCAGGCGCGGCCGCAGATCGTTGCCATTCATAAGGACGCGATGGATAAAACCCATGCGGTTATCGACAAAACGATGTCGCAGATCCGTCCGATCTTGACGTCGGACCAACAGAAGAAATTCGACGACCTGCAAAAAGCGCGGCAGGACATGCGCAACGCGATGCAAGAACTGCACAACGCGATGACTGAATAACTTCAGGGGTCATAAGGGAGGGAAAATGGCGGCGGCCGGAAACGGTCTGCCGCCATTTTTGCAGCGTCTGAATGCTCTGTAGCGGCCGCCGTCTCGGCGGCTTGGCCTGCGCGTAATTGCTGCTGAGGACAGCGGCCTCTACAGTTCCACAAAAGCGCGTGAAATTGTTTCATTCACCTCGAATCGAACCCTTCCTCGCCAAGATCGACAACCGGCGGCTGCGCGAGATTCAGCGGCGGTATGCGGGCTCAAGCGATCGATACGCAAAGTATGCCGACGTCGAACACTGGCTGAAGATCAACCTTCCGCGAGTCCAAGAACTGAAATTGGATCGCTCACCGCTGAAACAGATTCTCGATCTTGGATGCGGCGCCGGTTTTTTTCTATTTCTCGCCAAACAGTTCGGTCACCAGTGCCTCGGCCTCGATGTGGGAGATTTCCTGCTTTCCAACGAGTTAATTGAGCTCTTTGGCTTGGAGCGCGTTACCGGGAGAATCAGAGCTTTTCAGCCGTTGCCGGATTTTGGGCGCAAGTTCGATTTGATCACGGCTTTTTCCGCTGCGTTCAATCGGAGCGAAGACGAATCCAAACGCTACTTTCCTGAGGAAGTCCGCGACTTTTTTTTGAAGCGCGGTGCGCGCGTTGACGGCGAGCGCGTTTCTTTTAGGTCGTAGGCGCGTCGCTTATTTCTGTCATTCCGACCGAAGTGGAGGAATCTCTAGATGTTTCTGTGGTTTAACTGATCCGGAAATAATAAGAGATGTCTTCCCGCAACCGCGGGACTCGACATGACAAAGTGGCCAGGCGCTCGTTAGGAACGCTTCCGCAACGAAAAAAGGAAGAGCACGATCGCGAGCGCGGCCAAGACTGCCGCCACTACGAATCCGGCGGTCGAGAGTTCCATGCGATGATGGAAATTCATTTTCATCCGCGCGGCCAGGCCGAGCAGGAAGAAAAGCAGCGCGGTATAAATCAAAATTACGCTGATCCCCTTTTCGTCGTCGGCTTTCATCAACAACCTATTCGCAATTGAATCCGCGATTTGGCGGCAAAATTCAAGCTCGCTTATTTTCCTGACTGGCTGGCCACCACGGTTTTCAGATCGCTGATGCTGCCGTCGGTGAAAATGATCAGGTTGCCATGGCCAGAACAAGGCACATCAAGCAGCCGAGGAGCACCTTCACCGTGCTGACTTTAAGAAGCAGCCATTTCCGGCGCCAATCCGAAATTAGCAGGAGCATTCGTTTCAATGCTCAAATCGAACAACGGCTGACGATAGCGCGCGCGCAGTTGTTCGAGTTTCATCGCAACGTCGCGACCGTAATTCGAAATTTCGAAAATCGAAATCCGAAAGTTAGTTTGTCTTAGTCGTGAGTTTCTCCGGCGCCGTCACCCATTTGCCGCCGGGCGAAGTGAGGATCGGCAATTCTTCCATCATGAACTGCGTTTTGCCGAGGGCACCGATCATCTTGGTGCCGGTGGCGCGATACCACCATCCGCTCATCTCCTCGCCGGTGTGGCAACCCCAGCTTTGGATGTAGGCGTTGCGCGCGAAGATCCAGCCATTGATTTGGCGCAGCTGCGACTCGTGCAGGAACGATTTGGAGGCGCTGTCCACGTTGCTGCTGTAATCGAACATGAAGCAGGCCCGGTTCGAGTGGCCGAAATATTCAAAGCCCGCCACTTTCTGGCGTTTGCGATCTATTCCCTTGTTTAAATAATTGATGACGTCGTCGCCATTCCGGAACCAAACCAGATTGAGATTGAATTTGTCGCGCACGGATTCGATGAAAGCGATCAGGTCCTGGTGTTCCTGCGGTGCGCGATCGAGATAACCTTGCTTGTAAATCAGCCAGGTGATGGGCGCATTTGGCCCGAGACCATCACGCAGTTGTTCCGTTCGCAATCGCGCAGCCCGGACAAAATTGGCCCACCAATGATCGTGCGGTTGGGCTTTATATTGCTCCCATTCCTTTAATGAAGGCCCGCCGACGACGATAATCCATTCGCCTTTGGGGACGTTGTCGCCCGCTTTGGCTCCCTGGGCCAGGATCGAGAGCGACGCAATGAGGAGGAAGCGTTTCATCGAATTCGAGGGGAAGCAGTATTTATGCAGGAAACGAAAATCTGCAACTCTCGCGCTCACTCCGCCTCGTCCCGAACCAAATCCTCCCAGGTCTGCCTTTTTCTGATCAATGCGAGCTGACCGCCCCGCACCAGCGCTTCCGCGGGCAGCGGGCGCGAATTATAATTCGACGCCATCACGAATCCGTACGCGCCTGCACTCATGATCGCGAGCAGATCACCTTCGTGAACTTCGGGCATCTCGCGGTCGAGCGCAAAAAAATCGCCCGATTCACAAACCGGCCCCACAATGTCGACCTTCTCCATTCCACCCTCACCTGCCGCTTCGCGACTTCCTCTCCCTAGCCAGGGAGAGGATGGAGGTGAGGGTCGAATCTTCTCCTCCACCGGGACGATCTCGTGATAACTGCGATAAAGCGACGGCCGGATCAGGTCGTTCATTCCGGCATCGACGATTACGAACTTTTTGACGCTGGATTCCTTGATGTAACGGACGCGCGTGAGCAAGATACCAGCGTTGCCGACAAGGAAGCGACCCGGTTCGACCAAAATGCGAACATCGAGGTCGCGCACCGGCGGTACAATCGCGTCGGCGTAATCGCGGACACTGAAAGCGGACGATTCGCCGCTGTGATCGTGCCACCACTTACCTGATCCGCTTTCCAAGGCGCGGCGGTAAATGATTCCCATCCCCCCGCCGATGCTGAAGAATTTGATTCCGTATCGCGACTTAAGTTGCCTAACGAGCGGAGCGACTTTCCCGATAGCGTCGGCGAAGGGCGCCGATTCGGTGATCTGCGAACCGATGTGCATCTGGACGCCAACGATGTCGATGTTCCGCATTTTTGCGGCGCGCTCATAGACTGCCGGGGCCTGACCGAGCGCGATGCCGAATTTGTTCTCATGCGATCCGGTCGCGATGTATTCGTGCGTGTGAGGATCGACATCGGGATTGACCCGCAGCGCGATCGGCGCGCGCAACTTCTTCGCGCCGGCGATTTTGTCGATGTATTCCAGCTCGGCTTCGCTCTCGACGTTAAAGCTATAAACGCCTTGGTCGATCGCATACTCGATTTCGTCGCGCGCTTTGCCGACACCGGCAAAGGTGCATTTTGTGGGATCGGCCCCGGCTTTGATTGCGCGGAAAAGTTCGCCGCCGGAAACAATATCGAATCCTGCGCCGGCTTCCGCGAGCAGTTTCAAAACTGCACGATTAGAATTCGCTTTGACCGCGTAGCAGACGAGATGATCGAACGGCGCGAGCGCGGCGTTGAGGCGATCGAAGTGATCGAGAATCGTGCCCGCGCTATAAATATAGAGAGGCGTGCCGAAGCTCTCCGCCGCCCGCGCAAGATCGATATCTTCGCAGTAGAGTTTCCCGTCGCGATACCGAAACGAATGCACGATCAATTGTAGCCGCTTCGCTCGGCGAAGCGAGAAACCACCGATAGGGCGGCGGCTACATTCGCTCGACCGCTTGGGAAATTCATCCAGTGATGAAAATCGAAGACCTCGGGACAGAGTAATCGCGCCGCTGGACAGTCTCGGGCGGTTGGATTACGAGTGCGCTACAGGCGAACATGGACGTGACCAGGCTTTACTTCCTCATCTTTGGAGCGCTCACGATTCTTGGCGGCGTTATCGGCTACGTGAAAGCCGGCAGTGTCCCATCTATCATCGCCGGAGCGATTACGGGGGTCTTGCTGCTCGTCGCCGGAGCGCTGCTGCCGGAACATCGCGCCGCCGGATTGGCCGCCGCTTTTATTGTTTCTCTTTTACTCGCGGCTCAATTCGTGCCGAAATTTATTCGCACCGGTAAAGTGATGCCCGCCGGCCTGATGTCGATCTTGAGTGTGATCGGTATCGTTGTCGCAGTTGTCGCGTGGTTGAAAAAGTAATCGCGTGGCAAACCTTCGTCTGAGTACGTTGCGAAGGGTGGTCCTCCTTCTGGCGGCAGCGATTTTCGCGGTGATTCTGTATCGCTGGATTTCGCAGGAGCGATTGCAGTATTTCGCGCCCCGGGAGACTCCGACGACAACTTCGCCAACGCCCGAGCCAACTCCAACGCGGCCGCCGCCTATCGCTGGGAAGCTCGACACCGGCCGTTTGTTCAACGGTATCACCCTTCATTCCAGCGTTGAAACAACGCCCGGCTCGGACGCATCGACCGAACGCGCCGATCCGGAGAGTTATGTCCTAGATTTGAAATTGAATGCGCGCGTTCCGACACCGAATCGAACACTCGAGGAGCTGGCAAAAATAACGCCGCGATTGCCGGAGTTGTTGCCGGGTCTGGCCGCGATGGCTGGTCCCGAGTCGGTTTCGCCGCTTTTTACCGAGCTTTACAATACCAAGATCAGAATGCTTCGTGAAAATCTTGTCCGGCTGGACCTGCTTCTCTCGCGTCACAATTTTTTCGATTGCCAGACTGTCTTGCAATTGCAGAATCCACAGAGCCATCGCAAGGCGCTGTTGTTGCAAGCCGACATGGATGTCGATGCGGACGGTTCTGATGGCGACCGGATGCCGATTGGCACGGGGGCGCCGACCAACTTCAAACCGTTCACCAGTTTCAAGTGGGCAAAGAAAACGCCGGCACCCAATCCTTATCTTGCCGGAACCGAAGAAAGATTGAAACGCACGGAAGATGAATTTGCCGCCAGAACCACTGCACCGGAGCGGAAGCGCGACCTGCGGAATGCAATCACTCAATTACGCGCGGAAGTCGCGACGCTCAAGAAATGCAGTTTCCTCATCGGCACGACCGATCCCTACGTTGTCATTCCA
>QHRF01000012.1 GCA_003220055.1 Verrucomicrobiota bacterium
AAGTAGCGCAGAGTTTGGTGTCTAACAACCGCCTCGAGTGATTAAGCAGCGGTCTCGCCGACCCGCAGGCTCATTCCCATCAGTTGGAAAATGCGGTCCCGTTTTTCGAGATAACCGGGTGAATCCAAATGACGAGGACCCGGAAGATCGATATCTACGACGTCCTGAATCGTGGCCGGTCGCGCGGTCATGATCGGAATGCGATCCGCAAGTTCGACGGCTTCTTGATGTCGTGGGTAACGAACAGGATCGTTTTCTTCTCACTTTGCCAAATCCGAACGAGGTCGTTCCGCCTTTTCAGCTTTTGCCGGCGAAATGGAGGAATTTTAGGATGTCGCTGCGCAGACGCAGAAAGTCTCCGCTATCACGCTGACGCGGACGCGCTAACTCGACCGGAATCGTGCGCTCGATTCGACCGGGGCGCGGCGTCATGATCATGATCCGGTCGCTCATGTAAATGGCTTCGTCGATATCGTGGGTGACGAGAAGCATGGTAGTGCGGCGCGCCTGCCAAAGACGAAGAACTTCATCCTGCATTCGCATCCGCGTGAAAGCATCGAGCGCCCCCAATGGTTCATCGAGAAGAAGAATTTTGGGATGATTGATCAGCGCGCGAGCGAGTGCGGCGCGTTGCGCCATTCCGCCGGAGAGATGATGGGGATAGACGTTGGCGAAGATCTCAAGCCCGACCAAACGCATGAACTCATCCACTTCGTTTTTCTTTTCATGCAATACTCCGCGGGCAACGAGCCCCGCCTGGATATTGCGCCGCACCGTCAGCCACGGAAAAAGATTTGGGTCCTGAAAAACGAGACCGCGCTCAGCGTTTGGAGCAGTGATCGGCTCTATGCCAATCAGAAGATCGCCCGAGTCGGCAGAATCGAGACCGGCCACGAGACGAAGGAGGGTGGACTTACCGCATCCACTCGGGCCGATGAGCGAAATCAATTCGCCGGCTCCGAGTGAAAAGGAAATGCCATCCAAAACTTGGCGGCGAGAAAGAGGATTGTCCGGCGCCGGAAAACTTTTTCTGACCTCGCGAACTACGAGCGAGGACGCTTCAGTTTCAGCCGGCGCTACCATTTGATTACGCCTTTCTGCCAGACCAGGACGCGGTCCCGGACTTTGAACAGAACCGTCATGATCGTTGAAAAGAATGCCGCCATGATGATGAGCGCGGCGAAGACTTTGCCGTATTCGGCCCAGCCTTGCGCCCAACTCACGTACCATCCCAGCCCTGACTTCACGCCGACGGATTCGGCGACGACCAACGTCAGAAACGAGGCGCCCAATCCCATAAACAAACCAATGAAAATATTTGGAACGGCCGCCGGAATCGCGACGTGGAAAATCAGATAAGCGCGCCCGGCGCCGAGCGTGCGAGCAACGTCGAGATACGAAGCGCGCGTGTTCGAGATTCCAGAAGCCGTGAGCATCGTGACCGGAAACCAAACCGCGAGTGCGATCAACGCCGCCGATGAAACGGTGGCGGACGGCGAAAGAACCATCGTGAGCGGGATCCAGGCGGTTGCCGGAATTGGACCGACCACCTTCAGGAGCGGCATCCCCCAATACCTGATCGGAGACGACCAACCGATGCAGATTCCGCTAATCAAACCGCCGATTACTCCGAGCGTGTAACCGCTCAAGAGCAAAACGAGAGAGTGCCAGGTGCTATCGAGCAGAAGTACGCGATCGTTGATCAAACTTCTGAGAACCGCCGATGGACCGGGAAAGTATGGAAGGGGCAGCATCCGAAGTCCCAATGTGACGATGTCCCAAACGCAGACTGAAACGATCGCCGCGGTAAAAATCGGCCACATGTTAGCCATCCAACGCCGGAGTCCTGGCGAAAAGCGGCGCAACAGCGCGAGCAGGATTGAGACGGCGATGACTTCGATAAAAAGAAGCCGGTAAGAATGCGTTTCGAGCGGCGGCTCGCGGTTGGCAATGAACGTGTGGGCAGTTAAGGCAATTCCCGCGGCGAACGGGACTGCCAGCATGGTTCGCCAGCGCAGAGCTGACGGCGGCTCAACAATGGCGGTCGGGACTAAGTCCTCCTGAGGTTCCATCGATTCCGAATAAGGCAGCGAGTTTCGCCGCTTACTTTTGTGCCGCCAATACTTTCTTTGCCTTGCAGCACGAGCCTTCGCTGTCGTGCAAGATCAACTCGGCGTAGAGGCGAATGTCCTGATCTGGCGGGACTTGGCCGCCCGCGACTTTTTCGACCTGCAAATTCTGCAACCAATCATCCGTCACCCCGTCGAGGTGAACGAAGGCGCGCTTGGCCAGATCGGACACATCTGTCGTGGGACTCAACATACCGGCTGTTTTCATTTCTGCGGCGGCTGAGTTCACGGCAATCTCCGCGCCCGAGACGCTTGGAACATAACGCAAATGAGAAATGGCAACCGTGTTCAATTCCGGGTTGGACGCCAAATAACCTTTTTCGACCGACAGGCGCGCGGCTGCCGCCGGATTTGTTTCCACCCATTTCGCGGCTTTGAGCAGCGCGCGTGTCGCCCCGGCCGCCGCCTTCGGATTGGCCGCGAGAAATTTTCCATTCACGATGACAGCGCAGCAATACTCATCTTTGTAAGGAGCATCCTGCGCCTGATCGGCGACGTTCTTCACTTTGCCTTCGGCGACTAACAAACTGCCGATCGGCTCGGAGTCTGCGACTGCGTCGACTTCGCCTTTGTCGAGCGCGAGCCCCAGTTCGCCGGCGGGAAAAACGCGCCAGGTTATTTCCTTCGACGCATCAATGCCGTGCGCGCCAAGCACGCGATTCGCGAAAATGAACGGCGGTGTCCCCATTCCCGGAACGCCAATTCTTTTTCCACGCAAATCTGTAATCGAATTAATGCGGCTGCTCTTCGCGGCTTGGACCCGCAAACAACCGCGATGGATTCCGCCGGTAAATTTCACATCAAGGCCCTGTTCGATCGGTTTCAGGAAATACATCACCAAATGATGCGTAATGTCGAAACCGCCGAGAGCGAGGACGTCTTTGTAATTTGCCCATTCGCATTTCACCAAACTCGCATCGAGCCCTTCTTCCTTGAAGAATCCCTTCTCGACCGCGGTAAAGATGGGCGCTTCGCAAGTGATCCCGATATAGCCAACCCGGACCTTATTTGAAGTGGCGGCTGAATCTGACCTGTTCCGGCCACAGCCGATCAGAAGGAAGAGGGTTGTAGCAACGAGTGCGATCGACCGCAGGGTGCGCATGCAACCGCAAGTATTCGGCAGGCGCGAATCGCGTCAACGATTCTTTCGCAAAAACGTCAGAGCGCAACTAATCCGCGTGACGCAAATACATCGCCATGCCGCCAAGGTCTATCACGGCAAAATTGAAGGAAAGATGTTCCTCGCCCAGAAGACCGGCATTTGCTTCGCCCGAGCTCTTCGATTGAATTACCGCGCTATCGATCGGCGCCATCAGTACTTCCGCATTTGGAATTCTGAAATCGCCAATCTGCAATTCTTTTGCGTTACCCGCGGAAATGGGCACGCGTCTGCCATCTGTGGTCTGTGAAAACAAGCGCCCAGGGCCGATCGTTCCCGGAACGATGCCAGATTGCACGGCAATCTCCTTTCCGAGCAGTGTGGTGGTTGCGCCTGTATCGACGATCAATCGTGTTGCGTGACCATTGATCGCGGCCGGCACGTCGAAGTGACGATTCCCGGTCAACCGGATCGGAATCCGAGTAAACCCGCGCCCGGCGAGAAAGGCCGCCAGCTGCAGACTCGTCCCAGCGTTCGGCCCGGTAGGACTGATATAAATTTGCTGCCGCCCACAGTCGATCACCATCCCGAACTTCACCATCTCGCGCGCACCGAACAAACCGTCGATGTGAGACAGGCGGCTGTAATAATTAAGATCGGATTCGTCCGCGAGCGCGACTGGCACGTTGGTAATCGTGCAATTGCCCATGGCGATGGAATTGACTTTGCTGACGCCGTAACGTTCCCACTTTTTCCCGAATACGCCCCCGGCTGTTACCGGCGTGTCCTTAATTGATAATCCGAGTGTGCCCGCGCTGCTCTTGTCGATCAGCGTAATCGGTGCCCCAGTGTCGATCAGTAATCCCGTACGTCTGCCGTCGATACTGGCAGAGACAAAGAGGTGATTTCCAAATCGTCGTTGCAATGGTGCTCCACCGAAGCCGTGACTAGCAAAAAAATCTCTGAGAGTGCCGCCGCTCGTCGCCGCAGGCGCGGCTGCCTGGCCGAACAGTGGTGTAAAGCAAATGATGGCGGCGACGGCGAGTCCAAGGGGGGAGTTTTTCATGGCTTTCTCTAATCCAGTTCGGAACCCCGCTGCAATTCGGATGTCTAGAGCAGCTGATACGGATCGACATCCACGGTGGCCACGACGTCTTCCGGCAGGGGCAATTTATCGAGCGTTTCGCGCACGAGCCGGCTTAACCGCATGATTGCTTCGCCGCGCAGCAAAATGTGAAAACGAAATTGGCCCTGCAGCTTTTCCAACGGCGCCGCGGTGGCATCGCCAAGGATAAATTCGGAGCCGAGCGATTCTTTTAAACGGCGGACCAAAGTTTCGGCCGATAATTTGGCCCGGCCTTCATGTGCAGATCGGACCGTGATCAAAATGGCGTGTTTAAACGGCGGAAAGTCGCAGCGTTCCCGAAACTCGAGCTCCTGCTCGAAGTAACCGGCGAAATCGTGGTGCCGCGCAAATTGGATCGACGGACTAAACGGCGTGTAGGTTTGGACGAAGACTTCTCCCGCAGTTTCGCCGCGACCGGCGCGTCCCGCCACCTGAGTGAGTAATTGAAAAGTGCGTTCGCCCGCGCGGAAATCAGGAAGATGCAGCGCCAGATCCGCGTTGATAATTCCGACCAGCGTCACATTTGGGAAATGGAGACCTTTTGCGATCATTTGCGTTCCGACCAGGATGTCGATCTTGCCCGTGCGGAAATTCCTTAAAGTTTCGCGATAAGCTTCTTTCCGGGTCATCGAATCCGCGTCCATTCGGCGCACGTTCGCTTTTGGAAAAAGGTGAGAAACAGTCGACTCGACTTTCTCCGTGCCAAAGCCTGCGTAAATGAGCGCGTCTTTACCGCAGGCCGGACATTTTTTCGGCACTGCTGCGGTGTGGCCGCAAAGGTGGCAACTCAATCGTGCCATGTGTCGATGGAACGTGAGCGCGACACTGCAGTTAGGACAGTTCCGGGCCTCACCGCAATTGCTACAGAGCAGCGAAGTCGAAAATCCGCGGCGATTTAAGAACAGAATCGTCTGCTCACGTTTTTCGAGCCGATCGGCAATCGCTTGCGACAATTTTTCCGAAAGAATTGGAGCGATCTTTTCTTTGCGCCGTTCCTGGCGGAGATCGACAATTCGCATCAGCGGCATGCGTTGATGGTCGACACGCTGCGTCAGAGCGAGCAGCTCATATTTGCCGGTTGTCGCATTGTAATAACTCTCGAGCGACGGCGTGGCACTGCCGAGCACCACGGCGCATTTCTCGATCTTGGCGCGCACGACCGCGACGTCGCGCGCATGATAGCGCGGCGCTTCTTCCTGCTTGTAAGTCGTCTCGTGTTCTTCATCGACAATGATGAGTCCGAGATCCTTCAGTGGGGCGAAGACCGCGCTGCGCGCACCGATGACGATCCGCGCGCGTCCGGAATGGATCTTGTGCCATTCGTCGTGGCGCTCGCCTTCCGATAAATGGCTGTGCAGCACCGCAACCACTTCGTGTGCCTCGGCAAATCGACTCTTGAAGCGTTCGACCGTTTGGGGTGTGAGCG
This sequence comes from Verrucomicrobiota bacterium, assembly GCA_003220055.1. Classification (GTDB taxonomy): domain Bacteria; phylum Verrucomicrobiota; class Verrucomicrobiia; order Chthoniobacterales; family UBA10450; genus AV40. The sequence goes on from QHRF01000012.1 coordinate 5,781, forward strand.
AAATTTCCGGGACGAGAACGATCGCGCTTTTACCGCGCTCGAGCGCAATTCGAATTGCCTGCAAATAGATTTCGGTTTTGCCGCTGCCGGTGACACCATGCAGCAAAATTGGTTTGGCTGTTTCGGAAGCCGCCAGCGCGTCGGTAATTTTGTTCAGCGCGAGAGCTTGTTCTGGGTTGAGTTCAAGATTGGTCGTCTCAATAAACTGCTCCTCCGCATGCGGATCGCGTTCGACCGCTTCTTCCCGGAGCTCGATTAACCCACGTTTGGCGAGTGCGCGCAGAGTTTGGTTATCGAACGAAGTCTTGCGCAACAATTGAGCGGCCGGCATCGGTTTCTCCAGTTTGGCAATCGCTTCCAACAATTCGGCCTGACGCGGGGCGCGTTTTCGCAAGTTGTCGATCTTGTCGCTGTCGATCTTTGTCAGCGGCTGCACGAAGAGCTGTTTTTTCCAACCGACCTCCGCACGGCGGATCACCTGCGGCAGCAAGCTGCGCATGACGGTTTCGAGTGGGCAGCAATAATAAGCGCTCATCCACTTCGCCAGCTCAAGCAGCGATTCACTGATTGCAGGCGCTTCGCCCACCAGCGCTTCAATTGGTCGAATTCCCTTCGCGTCGCTGTGCTCCGGCATCGCGAGAACCGTGGCGAGCGCGGATTTATCCCGAAACGGAACCCGCACCCGCGAACCAATCCCGATTCGCTCGGCCAATGTTTCCGGCACGGAATAATCAAACTCGCGCTGAATGGCGCGGTCGATAATCACGCGAACGTAATTGGGCTTCATCATCTTGCTGGCCGACAATTTAATTGAAGTTTAGATCGATCACGAGCATGAGGAGCACGAAATAAGATGGCCCGGTTCATCCTAAAACTGATTCTGTGTTTGCTGGTCGCCTTGGCGGCAGGATTCGGTTACCTCGCGCTGCGATCGGGCGATGCGCTTTACAGCTTTTACGAATGGGTCAGTCCGGCGCGATTTCAACAATACGACAAACTGATTCTGTCAGTGGCAGCGGAACACCAGCTCGATCCAATGCTGGTCAAAGCTGTCGTCTGGCGCGAGAGCCGGTTTGATCGTCAAAAATACGGAACCGCGGGCGAGCGCGGCTTGATGCAGGTCAGCGAGAAAGCCGCGAATGAATGGGCGCGTGAACACAAGATCGACCACTTCCAGGTCGACCAACTCTTCGATCCAAAGACAAATCTTGAGGCCGGTTCGTGGTATTTGCGGCGCGCCCTCGACCATTGGCAGAACGAATCCGAGCCCTTGCCCTTCGCGCTTGCCGAATACAACGCCGGAGCGAGCCGCGTTCAGCGCTGGGTTGGAGCCGGTGGAATCACGACCAGCCAGTTTGTCGGCAACATCGATTTCCCTGGTACGCGCAAATATGTTCAATCGATTCTCGATCGCTACGCTTTTTACAAAAAGCGCGGCCGAATGTGAGTCCGCGTTTGCTTAGGCGAATCCGCTGCCAATTTTCGCGTTGAGCGGAATGACGTGGTCGATCTTGAACGGCAGATCGACGCCGCGCTGTTTCAAGGCCGGAATCACGCTTTCCGTCGGAATATTTCCAACGAGCGAATTTTGGGCGAACGGGCAGCCGCCCAGTCCGCCGATCGCGGAATCAAATCTGCGGCAGCCGGCGTCGTAAGCGGCGAGAATCTTCCCGATCGCATCCTCCGGCGTGCTGTGCAAATGGACGCCGATCTCGCACGCGTTACTCGATTTCATCACGTTTGTGACGACTTGGTGAATCAGTTTTGCGTCTGCCAGTCCAACCGTGTCGGCGAGCGAGATTGATCGAATGCCAAGCCCGGCGATTCGCGCAATTGCCGTCCGAAGTTCATCCTCGTTCGACGGGTCGCCGTACGGATTCCCGAATGCCATCGAGACATAGGCGACAAGATCGAGATCGGCGTTATCGGCGCGCCGCTTGATTATGTTCAGTGTCTCGAAATTTTCTTCGGGTGATTGGTTCTGGTTTCGCCGCAGAAACGTGGGCGAAATCGAGCAAGGGTATCCGAGCGTCGTCACGCGCTTGGTCGAAATTGCCCGCTCCGCGCCCTTTTCGTTGACCACGATTCCAATGATCTCGACGTCATTGGGCGGATCGAGTTGTTCGAGAACTTGCTCGCCGTCGGCCATTTGCGGAACCGCTTTTGGTGAAACAAAACTGACGGCGTCGATATTTTTAAAGGCGGCGCCGATAAGAGCACCTAGATATTGCACTTTCATCTCGGTCGGGATCTGGCGCGGCAGGCCCTGCCAGGCATCGCGCGGGCACTCGATCAACTTTACCGACTGGTTCGCCATGTTCGGAATCTTCGGTAACGGTTCAAGGGAATGACAAAATCGCAAATCGCCGACGTTTTGCAGGAAATTGCAACGTTGCTCGAATTAAACGACGAAAACCCGTTCAAGATTCGAGCTTACGCCAACGCCGCGCGTTCTTTGGAAACCTTTGGCGGAAATCTAGCCGATCTTCAGGATGAAGAAGCGCTCGCGAAAATTCCGGGAATCGGAAAAGCGATCGCGGCTAAGGTCAAGGAACTGGCGGCGACGGGGTCGTTGAAGTACCTCGAGGAATTACGGTCCGAATTTCCGGCGGCCATCCTGGACTTGTTTTCAATTTCCGGACTCGGGGCCAAGAAAATTAAAGCGCTTTACGAGCAACTCCACATCAGCTCGATCGAGCAATTGCGCGAAGCGTGCGAATCCGGTCGAGTGGCGCAACTGCCAGGCTTTGGCGAAACGACGCAGGCAAAGATTTGCACCGCAATTGAGCAACGCGCGAAACATTCCGGATATTTTCAATTTGGGCAGATTGCCGCCGAAGCGGAATCGCTTCGAAGAGATTTGGCGACGCGCCCCGATGTGCTCCAGGTCGATGTCGCCGGAAGTTATCGGCGGCGCCGGGAAATTGTGCGCGATGTCGATCTTGTAGTGGCGACGAAAAAGCCTGCGGCGATTACGGAATTCTTCGTCAAACACGCACTGGTGGAATCGATCATTGCCCAGGGGCCGACGAAAACGAGTGTCCGATTGCGTTCTGGCATCCAATGCGATCTTCGCGTCGTCAGCTCGGCGGAGTATCCATTTGCGCTCAATTACTTTACCGGCAGCAAAGAACACAACATCGAGATGCGCAGTCGCGCACTACAGCGGGGATGGACCTTGAACGAATACCGGCTCGCGCGTTTGCCGCCCGATCCCAAAGCGAAAAAAGTCCGGGCCGGACGTGCAGTTAGAAAATCGACAATTAAGATTCCAACGGTGCGCGAGGAAGCGGATTTATATCGCGCGCTTGGACTTGATTTCGTGCCGCCGGAGTTGCGCGAAAACTGCGGCGAATTCGAAGCAGCGGAGAATCATTCCTTGCCGCGATTACTCGAGCGGGAAAATTTACGCGGGACTTTTCATTGTCATACCATCGCGAGCGACGGGCACAATACGCTCGAGGAAATGGCGGCGGCTGCGCAGGAGCTTGGCTTGGAATATCTCGGGATCGCCGAACACAGCAAGAGCTCGATTCAGGCGCACGGAATCGACGCGGCCAAGCTGCGCTCGCAGATTGGGGCGATTCGCAAATTGAACAAGACGTTCGACGGCTTTCGAGTGTTCGCCGGCGTCGAGTGCGACATCTTGCGCGACGGGAAGCTCGATTTCGAGGACGAGATCTTGGCTGAACTGGATTTCGCGGTCGCTTCAATTCATTCCGTCTTCAATCTCTCAGAAGCAGAGATGACCAAGCGAATCATTCGCGCGATGGAAAATCCGTTCATCACCATTCTCGGGCATCCGACCGGGCGCTTGTTGTTGAAACGCGATCCGTATCTTGTCGATGTGCCGGCCGTGCTCGAGGCCGCGGCCGCGACTGGGACCTGGATCGAACTCAACTCTGCGACGAAGCGACTCGATCTGGATTGGCGGTGGTGGCCATTGGCGAAACAGAAAGGCGTCAAATGTGTGATCAACCCGGACGCACATCGGACCGAACGATTGCAGGATTTATGGTTCGGCGTCGGGATCGCGCGCAAAGGTTGGCTGACGAAGTCAGATGTGATGAATTGCCTGCCGCTCGGCAAAATCGAATCAGAGTTGCAAGCAAAGCGGAGCAAGAAAGCTTAGATTTTTTCGCGCTGCGGCAAAAGGAGAGTCAGGCATTTGCAGGCGCCGCCGGCTTTAAGGAATTCGGTCATTGGGAGCTGATGGCATCGGTAGCCGCGACCAGTCAGCGCGGCGACGAGTTTGGGCGCGCCTTCCGGCACAACAATGTCGCGCTCAATCACAACGGCATTGCAACAAAAATGCATTGCCTCCTCCGGTGCGACGTCGATCAGATCGGAAACGTGCTCGCGAATGGCGTGCTGACCGTATTCATCGAAAGCAGCGGGAAACCAAACCGCCGCGCCATCGGGCAACGGGCAAAAACAAGTGTCGAGATGATAAAAGCGCGGATCGACCAGCTCCGCAGAGACGACGAGACAGCCGAGCATCTCGGCGACCGCGCGATGCGACTTGATGTCGGAACGGAACTTGTAACCGCAAAAAAGGATGTCGCCGGCAAAAAGCGCGTCGCCTTCGCCTTCGAAATAGTAATCGTTGGACAACCAGGAGACCTGGAAACCGCGTTTTTCCATCCAGCTGGCAAAATGCGGCGCCTCGCCGGCGCGCTCTTTGTGCCGAAAGTTGCTCGGGATAAATTGTTTACCGACAGCGAGTCCGGCGTTCGCGGTGAAAACCATGTCCGGCAACTTTGGTTGCGGCGGGACGAGCTCAATTTTGCAATTCAGTTTGGAAAGGATCGCGTGCAACCCGCGCCACTGTTTTTGCGCGAGGGCCGCTTCCGCCCCGCGCGCCCGGCTCATCCAGGGATTGATCTCATACTCGATGCCGTAGTAATCCGGCGGGCAAAGAAGGAGTTCGCGCATAAGATGGCAGTTACTTATCGCCGAGTTGAGGGCGTTTTACTTCTGCGCCCTCCTCGCGCAAACGCTGAATCAGTTCGTCCAACTCGGGCCGGCTCGGGGCCGTGACTTCGATTCGAGCGAAACTTTGATCAACCCGCTTTTGGCCAATCTTAAACTCTACGATGTTGAAAGTAGCTCCTCGAGTCACAATTTGATCCAAAACCTTTGGCAAGGTAAGTGAATCGATAAAATGGCCGCGCAACTCAATTGTTTCCGAAAACATCGACAAAATTTAGCCGATGAACCTGACCCGCGCCAATTGCGCCAATGCAGGGCTGGATCGACAATTAACCAAGATCGACATGAAAAAACCGAATGTGCGCGGTCCGTCGCCCGGGCGAAAGGCGCATCTGGCATTGCGCGAAAAATTAAATCGCAAATCAAAGCCGGCCCCGGCCTGGCCTCTTCATGTCCGGGTCGGGAAAACATCGCGGCGCATAAGTCCCCGCACGTCCATTCATGGAAAAGATTGACGGGCTTACCGGCTTAACCAACAAGATCGCGGCCAGGCTCGCGACTAAGCCCGAGATTTTCGTCATTCATCCGGCGGAACTCCGGATTTTGCGATCAATGTCCGATCAGGATCTTCGTGCGTTCGCAGCGGAGAATGGCTGGCGCGTGGTCCGCCGCCTCGGTGGGCGACAGATTGAGTTCTATAACGACGCTGGGACGCGCGCGAGCATGTAGCGCAGCTTAACTGATCGTGAGACTGGCTGTCCCGATGGCGCTGTAGTTGTAGCCGCTGGTCTGCTTTTGAGCTTTTCTCGGCACACAAACAGCGGGCGAATTATAAAGCCTTATATGTGTAGCTATTTATAATCCAGGTGCCGTTAACCTGGGAACCCAGTGTCACATAAATCGTGCGCCCATCAGTAGGGATGTTGTTCACGGTTTTCGAACGCACCGTCACTACTCCAGAGTTATAAACGTCAGCCTTATTTGGCGAACTGCCTACGAAAAGGAAATAAGCGGTCGCGCTACCGGCGCTCCAACTAAAAGTGACGCTAGAAGAAGTAAAGGTCGACCCAGGTACCGGAGTCAACATTACTGCCGGCCCAGTAGGCGACGGCGTAGGCGTAGGAGTTGGCGTGGCTGTCGCTGTAGGAGTTGGCGTTGCGGTCGGCGTGGGGGTTGGAGTTGGTGTGACGGTCGGGGTCGGCGTTGGAACTGGGGTGGGAGTTGGGGTAGGCGTAGCTGAAGGATTGAAGGCCTTATATGTGTAATAATTCGATACCCATGAATTGTTGACTTGAGAAACGAGCCTCACGTAAACGGTCCGACCGTCGGTGGGAATATTATTTACTGTGGTCGAGAGCACATGCAGTTGGGACGAATAGTAAATGTCGAGGCCGTTTTGCGAACTGCCCACAGTGAGTGCATAGGCTGTAGCACTGCCCGCACTCCATTGGAACGTAACGCTCGACGAGTTAAAGGTGGAGCCCGGCGGCGGATTTAGCATGACGGCTGGGCCTGTCGGCAGCGGCGTAGGCGTCGGCGTCGGTCCACCCGAGCCGACGATCAAAGTTCCATTGCCAGTTGCGGATTGACCATCTGGATTAGTGATGGTGACGTTTTGATTTCCATTGCCCGCGCCAGTGGTGTTCAGATCCAACGTCACGTGCGTCGGATCGACATAGGTGACGGAGTTAACCGTGACACCGCCGGTCACGCTCGCGCCGATCCGTTTTGCAAAGCCTGTTCCAGGATCGAAAAATCCAGATCCTGACGCGGAGCTGCCCGTGATGGTCACCGTCACGGAAGATTGGCCAAGGGCGACGCTCGAATTAGCGGACGCTGGGGTAGCTGGCCGCGGCGCGAGTAACTTTGCTACCGCGAGAGCGTAACTGTCAGTGGTGTCACAGAACTCCTGGATGGTCCACATCGTCATGTCGTCGTCGGGATCGACACTGGAGAAGGAATAATCTCCCCATCGATGCGGACTGCCGTCGGATGGGTTATAAGAGGTGCTGCTCGCGGTGAAAAGTGTCGGAGCGTTGACTGTTCCTAGCGCGTCAGTTGCGAGACGCCCTGTCGTAGCCGCGTTAATGCGGAAAGCTGGTCCGGCACTGCTGAATCCAAACGCCGCGTGTCCTTGGCCAGACACCACTACAGACGGAATCCAAAACCACCGAGCAGAAGAAGCGAACTGTGCTGAATCGTAAATGGTCCCGGACTCAACCACTGTCGGTGTTCCTGAGCCGACCGGCACACTCAGTTCGTACCAGCGCACTGCATCGCGATCCTTACTAGGAGATGCGACTCCAGTGGCGTCTACGGCGATGTTATGCGCCGTCCACAACCGGCCGTTGCGAATGTGGGCCGCAAACAACCGGTCATCGAGCGCATCGAGCTGCCCGTTCGTCCCGCTGGCGTTGACGTTAATCGGCAACGCCGTGGCATCAACGGTGATCGCGATGTTTCCAGAAATCGTCGGAGTTCCGCCCGGATCGCTGATTCGACGCATAACTAGTCTTCCAAAAGTGCTATCGCTTGGCCCAATGATGTATCCCTCGGTCGCCGCGGGATCATAGTTGTCCACACCGCGCGGGCTGTCGGGTCCGTCCCCGCCTGTGATAAGCCCGCGGAATGCGGTCACCACAATTGGACCGCCGTTCAAAATCGAACTCTTTCGAACAACAAATGCCGACGTCCCGGTAAAGTTGCCGGATGTTGCACCAAACATGTTTCCCCCGATGTATAGCGCGTTGTTATCTACGCCCAGTGAGTCGTAATCAAGGAATTCGCCGGTGCTGCTCGGCTGCCCGATCATGTCCTGCTGGACATAGTAAAAACTCCACGAGGTGCTCCCGCTGATGACGCCATTGCTGGCTGCGTCCGACACCGCGATAAGAACGCGATTCGGTTTGTCGCCAATACTGCTGAACGAACTGCTTGGCACATCGATGATGGCCAGAATCCAGCGCTTGGTCAGCCGGTCGTAACGAATCTGCGGGTCACTGGTAAAGTTGACGAAACCTTTCGTCATCACAGAGCTAAAGAACGTGTCCGGATCGGCATTAATAACTCCGTCCGCCACCCCAGTTGTCTTGTTGAATGTCCTGAGCAGGCCGTTGACGAAGACGAAGAATTGGGACGGACCCACCGCGCCCATCGAATCTGGTGGAAAGGCGCTCGTGTCATACAAGTGCCCGCCGATAAACGTGAGTCCTACTGTCTGGGAGGTGTAGGGGCCGGCCGCGATATTGGTTGATGCAGCCGTACTCGCAGAAACGCTTCGTGCCGGCTTGGGCGGGGTCTGCGGGTTGAAACGAGCGCCCGAATCTTGTGGCCGATTTTCGCGGCCGGGGATCTCAAACTCGCGCTTAATATAAACGTTCTTCCGCGGTCCGTGCGCGGCCGGGTCGGCCATAATATCAGCCGTGCGGCGTTCCACGGCGCGCTCGCCGACTGATTCTTGACCGCGAATCCGCTCCGGCGCGGGGCCGGCAATCTGACCAGACCCTGCGCTAACGCAGAGAAAGAACAGAGCACACAGGCCACCGATACGAAAACGTGATATCAGCATACTGTTCGGGAGGAGCACAAAAACGAGCTAGATTGATGCCGTGGGGAGCAAGAGGGCGGGGACTATCTCCACCTTTGAACACAACGCAAATGGAATTGTTGCGCTCAAGTTTTTTTTCAGTCGGACTGTGTCTGACTCGAAAAATACGCCGTCAGCGGACTTGTCGCCGAAGCCGTCCGATGCTTCTCGCCCAAACCGATTTCGTGCGCTTCGCGGCCTGCCTCGATCGCTTTTTTGAATGCTTGCGCCATGCGGACAGGGTCAGACGCGATTGCGATTGCGGTATTCACCAAAACTGCGTCCGCGCCCATTTCCATCGCTTCAGCCGCCTGACTCGGGGCGCCCAAACCTGCATCGACAACGACTGGAACAGTCGCTTGCTCGATAATGATTTCAATTTGCGGTCGCGTCTCGATTCCCCGGTTGCTGCCGATCGGCGAGCCGAGCGGCATGACCGTGGCGGTACCGACATCTTGCAAGCGTTTCGCCAGCACCGGGTCCGCATTGATGTACGGCAGCACGGTGAATCCTTCTTTTACGAGAGTTTCGGCCGCGGCCAGTGTTTCCACTGGGTCCGGCAATAAATAGCGCGGGTCGGGATGAATCTCGAGCTTGATCCAGGTCGGCAAACCGGCACTCGCTGCTAAACGCGCCAGCCGCACAGCTTCCTCCGCGTTTCGTGCGCCGCTTGTGTTTGGCAAAAGCAAAAACGTCTTCGGGTCGATGAAATCCAAAATGTTCGCGAACGGATCGTGCTTGCCGGAAAGATCGGCCCGTCGCAAGGCCACGGTGACGATTTCGGTCCCGCTCGCCAGCAGCGCGTCCCGCATCAATTCGTTTGAGGCGAACTTTCCGGTCCCGACCAGCAATCGGGACGTGAACTCGCGGTCGGCGATCTTTAGCTTGGAAGGCTTGTCCGACATCGCCTAGACAATAACGAATTCGCTGTACGAATCGAATCCGTTCGGGCACTTTTCTCCAGTGGCCAAATTTGATCTGCGCCTGAAGGATTGCGTCGAAGGCATGGCAAGCTTGCCCGAGGCAGGTGTCGATCTCGTCGTCACTTCACCGCCTTATAATCTCGGCGTTCGATATCGAAAATATTCCGACCGTCTGGATCGACAATCGTATTTGAATTGGTGCGCGACCTGGGCGGCCGGAATTCGTCGCATTCTCAAACCAACCGGTTCATTTTTTCTCAACATCGGCTCGGCGCCATCAAACCCGATGCTTCCGCACGAAATTGTTTTTCAGCTGCGCGATCTGTTCGTTCTCCAAAACACCATTCACTGGATCAAATCGATCGCCATCGATAATCGAACGTTCGGACACTTTAAACCGATTAGTTCGAAAAGATTTCTAAACGATTGTCACGAATATATTTTTCACTTTACCAAGACAGGTCGGGTGGAGATCGACCGGCTCGCACTCGGCGTTCCTTACCAGGACAAAAGCAACATTGCTCGCTGGTCGCACACCTGCGGACGCGATTCGCGCTGCCGCGGCAACACCTGGTTCATTCCCTACCAAACGATCCAGAGTCGCGCGAAAGAGCGACCGCATCCCGCTACCTTTCCGGTTCAACTGGCCGAATGGTGCATCAAATTGCACGCTGCGCCGCGCGTTCGCACCATGCTCGATCCGTTTCTCGGAATCGGAAATTCTGCCATCGCTGCGCAGAAATGCGGCGTAAAGAAATTCATCGGCTTTGAAATCGACAACACTTATCTCGCCGTGGCCAAACGACGGCTTCAGTCACAATAAATGGTCGTCTGGCTTCGATTCCGACGCCGATGCTCGAAATATCTCGAGCGACTTCACCAGTTTTCCCGGCAAGGGCCAGACACGTTCAAAGATTCGGTTTGCCAGGGGCTTGGCGGTCAAATAGCCGGCCGCGAACATTTCCAGACGCGCGTCGAGATTGTCGATGTAATGGAGTGCCATTGCTTCCGGAGTTTTTGGATCAACGGGCGACCCGAACTGTTGCTCGCCATGGTGCGCACCAATCAAATGCAGCAGGTGCAAACGCACGTCTTCTGATGGCGGGGTCAAATTCTTCCACGCATCGCCATTGTCGACGGAAAGTTTTCGCCACAACGAATTCACCAATTCGAGTCCGATAGATATGTGTCCGATTAATTCACCGCGCTCGTCGTAATCCATGACAAAACCGCTCTCGGCGTAGTGGTTCTCCCAAAGTTTGCCGGAGTCGTGAAAGACGATGCCGGCGATAAGCAGATCGACATTCAACTGCGGATAAAGCGGCGCAATTGCCCGCGCCACGCGCATCATTTGCGCGGTGTGTTCAACCAATCCACCGCGGCGAGCGTGGTGATTTCTTCGGGCCGCGGCTGTTCGTCGGAAACGTTCACCCAATTCCTTAACGAACGTATTGCACAAGGCGCGCAAACGCGGATCGCCGATTGTCGCGATCGCCTCGAGGATGAATTGCCAGTCTGCGTTTTGTTTTGCGCGCAGTTCGGCCGGGCCTTGCAGCAATTCATTCTTCTCCTGTGGCGTCAGCGGTCGAATCGTCCACTTCTGTGCTTCGAGACCGTACTGCGAATGCGAACTAAATTCGCCGGTTAGTTCGATGAAGCTCGCGTTGGTAAGTGAGCTGCATGCTTTGTAAGCAGGATGGTCGCTCCAGACCCGCAACGTCATTCGATCACAAGCATCGGCCAGACTCAGCTCGCAGTACGGTTTCTGTTCACGCGTAAATTTTGGCGCCGCCGATTCGACCTGCACATGCACGCGCGCTGACACCGGGCCGCTTTGCGCGGCCCGGCGAATATCGCTTAGCGTCATCAACTGCATGCCGATCCTACCGTTCCCGCAGAGAATTCAGTCGGCCGCGTTGATTGTTCCGCAGGCGATGCGCGCGCCGGAATTGCCCGATGGGTCCGTCTTCAAATCGTCTTCTTTTTCATGCACGACGATGGACCTGCCGATGATCGAATCTTTCCCGCTCAGACTCACTTTCCCCTTCCAATCCATGTGCGCTTTGCCGGAAGCATCGGCTTCGATATTGCCGAGATCGCCGGTGTGATGATCGAGCGTCATCGGACCGCCGTGATGTTTCTGAGTGGGATTGAAATGTCCTCCCGCCGATGCCGCGTCTGCTGCCGAGCAATCGCCTTTTTCATGAATGTGGAAACCGTGTTTGCCCGGTTTGAGATTTTGAATGTCGGCCACCACTTGGACCTCATCGCCAACTTTGGTGAATGTGACCATGCCGGTTACCTGACTACCTGACTTCGACTCCAGTGGCGCCGCGGCCTTAGTGACTTCTTGCGCCCGCGCAAGAGAACCCACTGCGCAGAAAATTGCTATGCAGAGAATTGTTTTCATACTGCAAACGTACCGCCCTTCTCCGCAAAAGAAAACTCTCAATCAAGCAGGCGTTGCTCAATTCCGCCGTATGCGTCGACGCGACGGTCGCGCAAGAACGGCCAGTGGGTCCGATGCTCGTTCACGCGTGCCCAATCGATTTCGCCGATCACGATCTCTTCCCGATCGACCGAACCTTTCGCGATAACCTCGCCATCGGGGCCGCAGATGAAACTTTGCCCCCAAAATTCAATTCCATCGCCGCCGGCCGGTGCTTCGTGACCGACGCGGTTCGCTGCGGCGACGTAGCAGCCGTTCGCGATCGCGTGACTTCGCTGAATTGTTTCCCAGGCCGAATGTTGCGCCGCGCCAAATTCTTTTCTCTCGCTCGGATGCCAGCCGATGGCTGTCGGATAAAAAATAATCTCGGCGCCACGCAATGCGGTCAGCCGCGCCGCTTCGGGATACCATTGGTCCCAGCAAACGCAGACACCGATCTTGCCGCGCTTTGTTTCCCAGGCCTGAAAACCGAGGTCACCCGGCGTGAAATAAAATTTCTCGTGATACAACGGATCGTCCGGGATGTGCATCTTGCGATATTTCCCGAGAAATTTTCCGTCCGCGTCAATAATTGCGGCGGTGTTGTGATAAACGCCTGCCCGGCGTTTCTCGAAAAGCGACGCGACAATCGCGACGCCGAGCTCGCCCGCCAACTCCGCCAGCGCAGATGTCGATGGTCCAGGAATTTCTTCGGCCAGTTCGAAGTTTTTGTGGTCTTCGGTCTGGCAAAAATATTGCGAGCGAAAAAGTTCGGGCAGACAAACAATCGCGGCGCCTTTTTTAGCGGTGTCGCGAATGAAATCGAGCGCCCGGGCGAAATTCTTCTCCGGATCCGGGCCACATCGCATTTGAACAAGCGCGATCTTGGTCATGTGTGTCTCAGCCATTCAGCCAATTAACCACGAAGGACACGAAGTTCACGAAGATGAGATTATTTCCGGCCTTCGTGTCGTTCGTGCTCTTCGTGGTGGAGTCACTTCACCGAATCCGCCGGCACGATGTCGATCTTCTCAATAACGACTCGCGTCGTTGGTTTGCTGTTTTCGCCCATGCTGTTTCTGGTCACCGGCGTGTCGCCGATTTTTGCGAGCACGTCGTCGCCCTTGATCAATTTACCGAAGGTCGTGTATTGGTGATCGAGCCGCGGCACCGGTGCCAGACAGATGAAAAATTGTGAACCGGCTGAGTCCGGATCGGGCTCGCGCGCCATTGAAATAACGCCGCGTTCGTGCGGATGATCGTTAAATTCAGCTTTGATCTTGTAACCCGGGCCGCCTTCGCCGTAGCGATTTTCCTTCGCCGGATCTTTTGAATTTGGATCCCCGCCCTGGATCATGAATCCTTTCACAATCCGATGGAAAATCGTGCCGTTGTAAAAACCGGTCCGCGCCAGCTTCTTGAAGTTGTCGATCGTGTTCGGTGCAGCGTCGGTCCAAAACTGCACGACCATATCGCCGCCGCTCGTCTTAATCACTGCGACTTCGTTTGTAGCATTCATCGGATTGCTCTCCTTCTGCTGTTCTTCTGCTGCAAATAGTGCGGAACTCAATAATGAGACCGCTAAGATCGACATCTTCATTTTTCTTCTTAGCGGCGGTCTACGACGGTCGCAAATTTTCAAACGCTGGAGTGATACTCCTGCAAACTGCGCACCTGCAGTTTGTTCTTTTGTAAAGAGCGAATTCCGTTCGCGCTCGCCTGCGCCGCGCGCACTGTCGTCATGATCGGAATTTTTTGCGCCAGCGCGGCGTTGCGAATCGTCACTTCGTGTTCGCGCGGGATCTTGCCGCTCGGCGTGTTGATAATGAAGCTGATATCGCCGTTTTTGATTCGATCGAGCACGTTGGGCCGTCCTTCGTGCAACTTGAAAACTTTTTTTACTTTGATTTTTGCTTTCACCAGCGCTTCGGCTGTTCCGCTTGTTGAAATAATCCCGAAGCCGAGCTTCACGAATTCGCGCACGACCGGAATGACAGATTCCTTATCAATGTCCTTCACACTGACGAAGACGTTCCCCTTTTTCGGCAACGGCGGCGGCGCGGCCATCTGTGATTTGGCGTAGGCCAGTCCAAGATCGACATCCATGCCCATGACTTCGCCGGTCGACTTCATCTCCGGCCCCAACGAAATGTCAACGCCTTGATAACGCAGAAACGGGAAGACGGCTTCTTTCACCGAGAAATGTTTCGGCACGATTTCCTTGGTGAAGCCAAGCTCGCGCAAAGTTTTGCCCGCCATAATCTTCGCCGCCAGTTTCGCCAGCGGTAGACCGATCGCCTTGCTCACAAATGGGACGGTGCGCGAGGCGCGCGGATTCACTTCCAGCACGTAAACGTCTTCACCTTTGACGGCAAATTGAACGTTCATCAGGCCGCGCACATTCAACTCGCGCGCCATCGCCTTGGTGGCGGACGCTATTTCGTCGAGCACTTTCTGTGACAAAGAAAATGTCGGGATCACGCAGGCGCTGTCACCGCTGTGGATGCCGGCTTCCTCGATGTGCTCCATGATCGCGCCGATCACGGTCGTTTCACCGTCCGAAATGCTATCGACATCGACCTCGATCGCATCTTCGAGAAAGCGGTCGACCAGCACGGGGCGATCTGGCGTCACCTCGATTGCGCTCGCCATGTAGCGACGCAGATCCGGCTCATTGTAAACGAGCTCCATCGCGCGGCCGCCAAGAACGAACGATGGCCTGACCAGCACCGGATAACCGATTTTCATCGCGATCTGAACCGCTTCATTCGTGCTCACCGCTGATCCGTTCGGTGTCTGGCGTAAACCAGTTTTGTCGAGCATCGCCGCGAACAATTTTCGATCTTCCGCGGTTTCGATGCTCTCCGGCTGAGTCCCGAGGATTGGAACGCCCGCCGCTTTTAATCCATCCGCGAGATTCAGCGGCGTTTGTCCGCCGAATTGAACGACGACGCCTTCCGGTTTTTCCTGCTCATAGATATTGAGCACGTCCTCGAGCGTGAGTGGCTCGAAGTAAAGTTTGTCGCTGGTGTCGTAATCGGTCGAAACCGTTTCCGGGTTCGAATTGACCATGATCGTTTCAAATCCGAGCTCGCGCAGTGCGAAGGCGGCGTGCACGCAACAGTAATCAAATTCAATCCCCTGGCCGATCCGGTTCGGTCCGCCGCCGAGAATCATCACCTTGCGTTTGCCACTCTCGCGCCGCTCGTTCTCGTCGCCGTAAGTCGAGTAATAATACGGCGTGTAAGCTTCGAACTCCGCCGCGCAGGTATCGACCAGGCGATAAGTCGGCAAGATCGACAATTGTTTTCGCGCGGCCCGCACCCCGGCCGGCTTCAACGAATTGGCGTAGCCAAGTTGGTTGTCGGAAAAGCCAAGTTTTTTTGCCCGCAAAAGTTCATCGCCATTTCCAAAAATATCGGGCGCAATCTGGTCGGCCGTAAGCGTTACCGCCCATGGTTCAGTCATCACGCGGATGCCGTGACTGGCGAGAGCGGATTGCTCGATCTGCTTTTGTGTCACAACAATCTGCTCAAGGTTTCGGAGAAACCACTTGTCGATCTTGGTTAGGTCGTAAATCTCATCGATCGATGCGCCTTTTTGGAATGCCTGCGCAAGATAGAAAATTCGTTCGGCGTTCGGGATCGCCAGTTTCAAGCGCAACGTCTCAAGATCGACCTCTTTGTCGGCGCCGTCGCCGCAAAGTCCGAAACGCTTGATCTCCAAACTTCGCAGCGCCTTTTGCAGCGCCTCCTTAAACGTCCGACCGATCGCCATCGCTTCGCCGACGCTTTTCATCTGCGTGGTCAGCGTTGGCTCGGCCTGCGGAAATTTCTCGAACGTGAACCGCGGCACCTTGACCACGCAGTAATCGATCGTCGGCTCGAAGCAGGCCGGCGTTTCGCGGGTGATATCGTTCTTGATTTCGTCCAGCGCGTAACCGACGGCCAGCTTGGCCGCGATTTTTGCAATGGGAAAGCCGGTCGCTTTGCTCGCGAGCGCGCTTGAGCGCGACACCCGCGGATTCATCTCGATCACGACCATTCGACCGTTGTCCGGATGGACCGCGAATTGAATGTTCGACCCGCCCGTCTCGACACCGATCTCGCGAATGACCGCGAACGCGGCGTCCCGCATCATTTGGTATTCTTTGTCGGTTAGCGTTTGCACCGGCGCGACCGTGATCGAGTCGCCAGTGTGCACGCCCATCGGGTCGAAATTTTCAATCGAACAAACAACGACGCAGTTGTCCATCCGGTCGCGCATCACTTCCATTTCAAATTCTTTCCAGCCGACGAGCGATTCCTCGATCAACACTTCGTTCACCGGCGACATGGCGAGACCGCGGCCGGCGATCTGATCCAGTTCGTCCGGGTTGTAGGCGATACCGCCGCCACTGCCGCCGAGAGTGAAGGCTGGCCGGATGATGAGCGGGAAAGTTCCGATCTCTTTCGCAATGCGGCCCACGTCGGCAAGCGAGCGCACCACGCCCGAGCGCGGCACGTCGAGACCGATCCGCAGCATGGCTTCCTTGAACAATTGTCGATCTTCGCCTTTCGCGATCGCTTTCGCGTTGGCGCCGATCAATTTTACTTTGTGCCGCGCGAGTGCGCCGTTGCGATAAAGCTCCATCGCCGCATTCAACGCCGTCTGCCCGCCCATCGTTGGCAGAAGCGCGTCCGGTCTTTCTCGAGCAATGATGGCTTCGATCACTTCCGCCGTGATCGGCTCGATGTAAGTGCGATCGGCGAACTCCGGATCGGTCATGATTGTGGCCGGGTTCGAATTCACCAGCACGACCTGGTAACCTTCCTCCCGCAGCGCCTTGCACGCTTGCACGCCGGAATAGTCAAATTCGCAGCCCTGCCCGATCACGATTGGACCGGAGCCAATTAAGAGAATTTTCTTGAGATCGTTGTTCCGCGGCATTTGCGCAGCGCGCAGGATAAACTAAATCGGGCGAACTTCACGCCGGAACTCTTATTTCGTCTGATACTTCGGATTTTTCGCCTGTTTGCGAACAGCGGCGAACAGTTTGTTGATTCCCGTCGTGCTGATGGTGTTGGCAAGGAACGCCGGCCCGGCGATGCCGCTGTCGGTGAAAACGGAATAGGTCGCGCGTGTTTTACCCTCACCGGTCGGCTCGATCAGCCAGGAACCGTCGCATACTTTCACCCGAAAAACGCCGGGCTTCTCTGCTGGTCCATTTTCGTTGGCTGGCTCCCAGCGATTGAGATAAGCCAATCCATTTTCAACCGGCCACGATTTCTTTTGTATGCGAAGCGTGTAATCGCGATCGCTCACAATTTTTGGGGAGACCCGCTGATAAGTGAGAATGGAATCTCGTTTTCGCTCGATGACGCGACACTCCGCCGTATAGGGCATGAAACTCGTATAACCTTCGACATCATCGATAACCTTGTGAACCGTTTCGGCCGTTGCGTCGATTTCGCCTACCGCTTTGAACTCTTTCAGGTTCGACCCTCCGTGTGGCCGGCTGTAAATCACTACGCCGTTGCTTTGTTTAACTGCTTTCCAATCCGCGTTCTGGCCAGGTTCGGCCGCGAAGATCGACAACGCAGCTCCGGCAAGAAAGGCGGTGATCGCGGCTTCTCGTTTCATAGTTACTTAGACGTTCCGACTGCCAGTCGCATTCGCTAGAATCGCCGCGAGATTCGAGGCTCTGTTCAGCGCAAAATCGAATCGGCCGGATAAACCACGCCGTTTTTGATCACGGTGTCGATGTCCGACGCGTTCGCGATGTCATCAGCCGGATTCGATTTCAAGATCACCAGGTCGGCGAAATAACCATTGTCGATCTTGCCGATGTGCGCGCCCGTGTCGCCACCGAAAAGCTTCGCCGCGTTCACGGTCGTGCTTTGCAAAATTTGCATGTTCGTCAGGCCGGCCTCTTTCATCAGCTGAAACTCGCGAAACAAGGCAGGCCCGTGGATCGTGCCGATGTTTCCGGCATCGGTCCCGGCGGCGATCGTCACGCCAGCATCCTCCAGTCTTTTCAAATTCGGCAGCGCGACTTCGTACGTTTTCTTTATCCGATCCAGCGCTTCGTCCGGTTTAGCCAGCGCGGTCTTGATTCGATCAGGCAATTTATCCTGTGGAATCTTCGTCACGTCGAGCGACGCGATCACTTCCGGATTGCCCCACGCTTTTTCTTCCGGCGTAAGATTGAGCTGATGCGAAAACGTCCGGCCGTAGCGCTCGAAGACGACCAGTGTCGGGCACAAAATGATATGTCGATCTTTTAGTAGTTTTACGAACGCGTCATCGACCGGTTTATCGACCACGCTGTGGACAAGAATGTCCGCGCCTTGCTCAACGGCTGCGCGCGCCGTTTCCAATTCGGTCGCGTGCACCGCCACACGGATCTTGCGCGCGTGACTTTCTTCCACTGTTGCCCGCACCGTCGGTCGAAACGCATCGACCGGATGATCTTTGTCGACGATGTACCAAATCTTCACGAGGTCGGGCTTTTGCTCGGCCAGTTTGCGCACGAACTCGCGCGCCTGATCGGGACCGTCGATCTTCACGATCGGCGGATCGCCCAGATCGAGTTTCTCGCGGGAAACGCTTGAGATTAACGGACCCGCCACAGCGACGCGCGGCGCCTTTGCGGTCGAGTTCGCTGTTTTGCGGACTTCGAAATTCCAAAACGGCCCTCCGACATCGACCACGCTCGTGATTCCGCAACGCAAATAACGCGCGAAGACATCATTCACGTGCGACTTCACCCAGGCGACCTCGTCTTTGTACGGCCGGACGCTGGTTAGATCGGCGGCGTCGGGACGTGTGAACAGATCACCCGACTGAAAGAAGTGAATGTGCGTGTCGATGTATCCCGGCAGAATAAATTTGCCTTTGCAATCGATCCGTCGCGCATCCTTCGGCAGATCAAACGTTATCTCGTCGCCGAATCCTACCACTCGATCGTTATCGATTAGCACATGCGCGCCCGGCAGAACAACTTCCGTCATGGGATTGATCAGGGTGCCGTTAACGAGGGCGATTTTTTCGGCCCGCGCCGAAATGACGACAAACAGAGCGCAAAAGCAGACAAAAACGCGCGTCTTCATTCTTTGGATTCCGGCACCGCTTTCTCAGCCGCTTGAAAGCCGATTTTGGAATGGGTGCCGTCGCAAAACGGTTTTTCCGTCGACGCACCGCAACGGCAAAGCGCCATTCGTTTTTCCACGGGAAACTTGTTTCCGTCGGCGTCGATCAATTCCACTTCGCCCTTCACGATGTAAGGGCCGTTCTTGATTGTCTCGATTGTTACTTGAGCCATGCACTTACTTTACTGTCATGTCGACCAAAGTAGAGACATCTCTAAATATTTCCGAACGCAGTCTCGTTCTAGCTTTTTGGTTCGTCGGCAATCTTCAGGACGATTTTTCCGCGAGTATGATGAGTCGCTGCTTGAGCGTCTGCTCTGGCCGCGTCGGTCAACGGCAATACCTGTGAAACAACCGGTTTGATTTTACCGGCCTCGATCAGCTTGGTGATTTCGGTCAGTTCAGCTGCATTTGGATGTGAGGAGAGCGATGCCCCCCGAATTTCGTGCTTCTTAAGTTCCGTTTCGTCGCAGCGAGATACGATCGTGATAACCATTCCGCCTTTTTTCACGACGCCATATGATCGCGCGAGCGTGTCGCGTCCAACCGGGTCGAGCACAAGATCGACATCGTGCGCGATCTCTTCGAACTTTTGTTTCGTGTAATCGATCGCCACATCGGCGCCGAGCTGTTTCAGCAAATCTTGATTGGCAGTCGACGCCGTGGCGATGACGTGAGCGTCGGGCACCTTCGCGATTTGAATAGCGAAACTTCCGACGCCGCCCGAGCCGCCATGAATCAAAACTTTTTGGCCGGCTTGAATCTTTCCGATGTCGATCAACGCCTGCCACGCAGTCAACGCCGCCAACGGAACGGACGCAGCGTCAGTGAAGCTGAGCGATTTCGGTTTGATCGCGGATTCGCCTTGGTTCGAGATCCAATATTCGGCATGTCATAACCAAGAATCAACGGAAGATGCGTTCCAAATTCCTTCGCGTATTTGCCGTTCAGAATCAGCGGATCGGCCGGATTCACACCGCTCGCGATCACGCGCACGAGGATTTCGTTCTCTTTCGGCTCTGGCACCGGCATCTCTTCATATTTCAATACTTCCGGCCCGCCATACTCATGCGCGACGATTGCTTTCATCGTCTTTGGCAAGGTTTGAGCGCCTGCAAGTGATAGAAATGCCAAGGCGACAAAAGCAGCTGCTATGATCGACCCAATCGCGCTCTTAAATCTCACAGCAAGAGATTCCTCGGTCCGAGCCAGACTGACAAGCTTGTATGGACTGACAAGATTCTGGATTTGTCGGACTTTTCGGACAAACCTCCCTCCCATGTTCTGGAAAGCTTTGGCCTTTTCGTTTGTCTTCGCCGTTTCTGCTCTTGCCCAAAACGCCAAGCATCCGTTCACGTTCGAAGACATGATGAAATTAAAACGCGTGGACGAGCCGGTGCCGTCGCCGGACGGGAAATGGGTCGTGTTCTCGACGACCGATGTCGATCTTGAGGCGAACACGAAGATCTCGCATTTGTGGATCGTGCCGGCGAATGGCGGTGAATCGAAGCGATTGAGTGAAACGCCTAATCACGAGGAGCGGCCGCGCTTTTCGCCGGACGGGAAGCGGTTGATCTGGACGTCGAAAGCGACCGATCCGACCCAAATCTGGATGTGCGACTTTAATTCCGACTCCGGTGCGCTTGCCGGCAAGCCGCATCAGGTGACGGACATCTCGACTGGCGCGGATGGCGGGATCTGGTCGCCCGATGGAAAGAACCTCGTGTTCGTCTCGGCGGTTTATCCCGATTGCAAAGACGACACGTGCAACAAACAGCGTGACGAAGAACTCAAGAAGAGCAAAGTAAAAGCGAAAATCTTCACGCGTTTGTTCTATCGGCATTGGAACGCGTTCACCGAGTTCAAGCGCAGCCATTTGTTTGTCGTAAGCGCGGACGCAAAACGTGAGTTCGGGGAATGAGCCGCGCGATTTAACCCGGGGCGATCACGATGTGCCGCCGTTTCATCTCGGCGGGCAAGACATGTACGCAATTTCGCCGGACGGCCAGGAGCTCGCTTACACGAGCAACATCGACGAAGTCGAAGCGACCAGCACGAACAACGAAATTTTCATCGTGCCGATGACCGTAGAGTCCGCTGTCCCCAGCGGAAAATCGCCTGATGCGCTGAGGACAGCGCACGCTACAGCCCAGCCGAAAAAAATTTCCACCAGTCCCGGCGCCGATTCGACGCCGCTCTATTCGCCGGACGGAAAATATCTCGCCTGGCGTTCGCAAGCCCGTGCCGGCTTCGAAGCCGATAAATGGCGGCTGTTTGTCCAAGATCGACAATCAGGGAAGACGCGTGACCTGACGGAGAAGTTTGATCTATCGGTTGGGAGTTTCACATGGCGTTTCTCGGATTCGATTTTGTTAACTGCCGAGCATCAGGGTGAGGCGCCCGTATTTTCCGCTAAGCTGGACGGGAACGAGCCGATCGGATTGTTCAGCCTGCACGCTGATGATCTGATTACGAGTGGCTCGACCTTATTCTTTACGCGGATGTCATATACATCCCCTAACACGATTTGGCGCGCCGACGTCTCCGATCTCAAGAAAGATAGCGAACCGACCGCAGTGACACACTTGAACGACGCGCTGCTGTCGCAGATCGACATGCAGCCGTTGGAGTCGTTTACATTCAAAGGCGCAAACAACGATGACGTGCAGGGATTCATGGTGACGCCGCCGGGGCTTGATGCGACCAAGAAGTATCCGTTGAAATTTTTGATCCATGGTGGGCCCCAAGGGGCGTGGGGAGATTCGTGGACGTATCGCTGGAACGCGGAGTTGTTCGCGGTCGGCAACCCCGAAAGCTTTCGGGGCCAAGGCGGCTACGTGGTGGTGATGATTAATTTCCACGGCTCGACCGGTTACGGGCAGAAGTTTACCGGTTCGATCAGCGGCGATTGGGGCGGTAAACCGTATGTCGATCTAATGAAGGGGCTCGATTACGTGGAGAAGACATTCCCGTTTATCGACAAGAACCGCGAGGCCGCGCTCGGCGCGAGCTACGGCGGTTACATGGCGAACTGGATTCTCGGTCACACCGATCGCTTCAAATGCATCGTGTCGCACGACGGGACCTTCAATACCGAGTCGGCCTATGGAACGACCGAAGAGCTCTGGTTCGTGAATTGGGAATTCAAAGGGCCGCCGTGGAAGAAGCGCGAGCTTTACCGGAAATTTTCGCCGCACTTGTTCGCGGACAAATTCAAAACGCCAACGCTGGTGATTCACGGCCAGAACGATTACAGGCTCGATGTATCACAAGGATTCGATCTGTTCACCACGCTGCAAGCGCTGAAGGTGCCGTCGAAAATGTTGTATTTCCCGGACGAAGGTCACTGGGTGCTCAAGCCGCAGAATTCGCGGCTTTGGTATAAAACGGTGAACGATTGGGTGGATCAGTGGTGCAGTCCGAGCCGGACTGGCCCTTAACAAATAAAATCAAAATACCAGGCTCGAAATCCCAACACCTCGAAATTCTTTGAAGTTTGGTCCCTTGGGGGATTCCCTGGAGTTTGGGTTTTGGGACTTGGAGTTTCCGCGTTAGCGGCGTGTTTAGCCTTGACTGTTGGGTTGGTCAGACAGACAACGGCCGCATGAAAAACCTAACTGCGATAGGTGTTGTTTTGGTCTTTCTCGCGAGTTCGGGTGTCCTTAGTGCGACGGAATCGCCACCGGAAAAAAGTGGCAAGGTCGAGATCAAGGATGATTTCGTTGTGGTACATCCTGGGACAAAACTGTCGAAGGCCGATGCCACCCAGCTCAATGCCGTTCTCAAGCAGTACGACAAGTCGCTCTACAAGATCGAGATCTACAAAGACGGCAAGGTCACTAAAACGCTGGGCAAGTTGAACGACATGTATATCGATCAGAAAGCGGTGGCCGATTTAACGGAAGCAAAGTCGAAGGGACAATCCGAGCGTGCGATTCAGTTGATCGCGCCGTCGGCGGGGCCGCAAAAAGGCGGAGCGGTGAATCCGCAAACGGGGAGTCCGGGGCCAATGCCATCCGGGCCACAACAGCCGACTTCTCCTGCTCCATCGGGACCGCAGATGCCGATTTCTCCGGCTCCGTCGGGACCGCAGATGCCAACTTCTCCGGCTCCGTCGGGACCACAGGCGCCGACTTCTCCGGTGCCATCTGGACCGCAAAAATCTTCGCCTGTGCCGGTGAATCCGCAGCGGAGCGCGGCCACAAACAAGCAAGCGGCCGAGTTCATGCAGCGGTTGAAGCCGATTCTGGAGAAGTATTCGCAGGAGCGTTGAACGAAGCTGGATTTTGAGCGGACGGCGTCTTTACGTCGGGTGGTTAGCGCTGCACGCGCTCCTGGTACTCACGGTCTCGTTTCAGCAGACATTCTGGGTGCTGGAGGAAGGCTACACCTCGCTGCCGGGCTCTCTCGAAAAATATTGGCGAAAGGCCGAATCGTTCATGACCAGCGTTCTCGGCGAGACGTTGGGTCTCTCGAATCCATTTCGGCAAAGCGTTAACGTATACATCAATGCCAGCGGAATCGAAGGCGGCTACGGATTTTTTGCGCCGAGTGTGCCCGATAGCTACAAGCTCGTCTTGGAATTGCATTATTCCGACGGACGGGTCGAGTACGAATTGCCACACGTGTCCGACACCGCGACCGGAGTGCGGCTCGCAACGTTGCTCGATCAAATCGGCCGCACCGGCTACGACCCGTTACGCGAGATCATGATCAAAATGCTGGCCTACGCGGCTTGGCAGGATCATCCGGATGCAATCGTAGTGCGGGCGGTGTTCGGATTCGTTGCTCTGCCCAAAATGGATGACGTGAAACAAGGCAAAACGGAATCGTATCATTTTTTGTATGCCTACGACTTCAGTTTCCGCGACCACCCCGATTCTGCGCACTAAATTCGGCAGAGCGTGGTCTCGACAATTGCGCGCCTTTCTGTTCCAAAGCGATTCCGGCGAATGGCTCAGCATTCTGCGAATCGGCCTCGGCCTTGAAGTTACATTATATGCTTCATCGCTCTGGGCGGACTGGGGCCGAATGTTCGCGCGCAGCAGCACTGGCTTTCTCAATCGCGAATTTACCGAAGCGGTTCTGTCGATTCAAAGTCCGCTGGTACCACGAATTGGATGGTTCGTCTGGATGGGCGAACGCGCCGGTTTGAGCGAACAGACGACGCTGATGATCGTGTGGCTTCTCTTGTTTGCGGCCGGATGTTTTCTCGTTGTCGGTCTTTGCTGTCGCACGGCTGCAATTGCAGCGTGGTTGATTCATTTATGCTCAGCCAAGACGGGCGGGTACCTCGCCTATGGCATGGACAATTTTCTGACGATTGGTCTGTTTTATTTGGCGATTGCGCCTTTGCCGGACCGATTGGCGTTGGATCGAAAACTGTGGCGAGTGCGACCACGCGATCCGGAGGTCGTCGGATTTCTCCGGCGCGTCTTACAGCTTCACCTTTGCGTGATTTATTTTTTTGGCGGGCTTACCAAATGTTTGGGTGCAGGTTGGTGGAACGGCGATAGTATGTGGCGCGCGTTGACTCGGCCGCCATTCAACCTGATTCCGAGCCAAACGTTAATTCATGGGCAATCAATCCTGCTCATCGCCGGCATTTTTGTTTGCCTGCTCGAGCTGAGTTTCTCAATCCTGATCTGGCCAAAGCGAACCCGGCTGCCGTGTTTAATTGCGATCATCACGATGCATATCGGCATCGGCGTGATGATGGGCCTATATCTTTTCTCACTGGTGATGATCGTCTTGGATTTTGCGGCATTTGGTCCTGGCTTGCTGAGGCGGTATCCGACAACAGAAATGACGCCGAAAGTGGCGAAACGTGACAGTTAACGCTTCGTGCTGATACCGTCGGGATTTAAGTCTCGACCGCCTCAGGACGATTTGGGATCGTACGACTGAGGAGATGCGGAATGTCCGCCGAGGTAAAGCCCGACCTACAGCCGGAGATCGCTCACATTCTCCTCATTGACGCGGTCGGGTACTCGAAGCTGCTGGTTAACGAGCAGGTCGAGCTTTTGCAGGAACTAAACCGAATTGTTCGTGCGACCCCGACGTTTCGCGCCGCCGAATCGCAGGGTAAACTGATCCGAATTCCCACCGGCGACGGGATGGCACTGCTGTTCTTTCAGAATTTGCAGCAACCAGCCCAGTGCGCGCTCGAAATTAGCGGCGCGCTGCAGGATCGACCGCATTTGCAATTGCGCATGGGCATCCATAGCGGCCCGGTTAACCAAGTCGTGGATGTAAATGATCAGGTGAACGTCGCCGGCGCAGGAATGAACGTTGCGCAGCGGGTTCTCGATTGCGCAGATGCCGGGCACATCCTGTTATCCAAGCATTTGGCCGATGACTTGCAGCACTATCGGCATTGGCAGCCTTACCTGCACGACCTCGGCGAGTGTGAAGTAAAGCACGGGTTGCGGCTGCACGTGTTCAATCTGTGTAAGGACAACTTCGGCAATCCGCATCTTCCCGACAAACTCAAGCGAGCGAAACGCTGGAAGCCTTCTGCGGGCGCTGGGGTTCGGCCCGTCCCTCCACCGCGTTTTTTGAGGTCAGCGCTCATAACCGCCGTTGTCTTGGCCGCCATCGCTTTAGCTTTCAGCTTCTTCGTTCTTCTTCGTAAAAGCTCGCCTGGAATTTCACGTGCTGTTCCAGAGAGGCCAACGCTCGCGCATGTTCCGGATAAGAGCATCGCTGTTCTTCCCTTCGAAAATCTGAGTGACGAGAAGCGGAACGCATTCTTTGCCGATGGCGTCCAAGACGAGATCCTGAACCATCTCGCCAAGGTCGCCGACCTCAAAGTCATTAGTCGTACGAGCGTCATGCAATACAAAGGCGGCGCGCCTAGGAACCTTCGCGAAATTGCGAACGAGCTTGGGGTAGCGCATGTGGTGGAAGGAACGGTCCAGCGCGTTGCGGATCGGGTGCGGGTTAGTGCACAGTTAATTGATGCTCGCACAGATATGCACCTGTGGGCGGAGCACTATGATCGTCAGGTCGCGGATGTTTTTGGGATTCAAACCGAGATCGCGGAGAAGGTGGTTTCGCAACTTCGGGCTAAACTTTCGCCGCAGGAGAAGGCCGCCATCCAAGAGCGACCGACTCAGGACCTTACCGCCTACGATTTGTATTTGCGGGCCCGAGATCTGGTTGACGCGATTGCTTTCAAGGCAGGTGGCAGCGAAGACTTGGCCGAAGCAACGCGGTTACTAGATGAGGCTATCGCGCGCGATCCGAAATTTTTGTTGGCGTATTACCATCTCGCTCGTGCGGACGACATCATGTATTTTCTCGGACTCGATCACACGCCGGAGCGGCTGGCTTTGGCCGAAAAGGCGGTCCGGGCAGCACTTGAGTTGCGGCCGGATAGCGGCGAGGCGCACCTGGCGCAGGCGCAACACTTTTACTCGGGTTATCGCGATTACGACCGCGCCCGTTCGGAATTGAACATTGCGAGGCGCGCTTTGCCAAACGAGCCGCTGGCGTTGGTCCTTTCCGGTTATATCGATCGCAGACAGGGGCATTGGGATGACTCTACACGCGAGTTGGAGCAAGCACTGGAGTTGGATCCGCGAAATCTCTTCATTCTTCAGCAAGTCTCCTACTGCTATGAATATCAGAGACGTTTTAAAGATATGGCGGCCGTTTTAGATCGGGTCGTCGCGATCAACCCGAATGATCTGACAACCCGCGTCCAACGCGCATTTGTTGATTTGCAATGGCGGGCCGACCCGAAACCGCTGCACCACGCAATTGAAGCGATTGTCGCTGGCGGTGACAAAGCGGCGACGTCGGTTTCAGACCGCTGGCTTTTGCTTGCTTTGTGCGAACACGATAAAGCCGCGGCCGAGCGCGCGTTGGCCATTCTGGCAAAGGATGGTTGTAACGACGAGGGAATTCCGTTTCCGCGAGCCTGGTGTGAAGGAATGGTGGCGCAAGTCGGCGGGGATCAAACCGCAGCGCACGCAGCGTTTACACGCGCACGAGAAGAAACTGAAAATCTCCTCCGCGAGCAGCCCAACTACGCCGAGGCCCTATGCGTTCTTGCGGTGATCGATGCCGCGCTTGGTAAACGAGAACAGGCGATCCAGGAAGCTCGACGCGCCAGCGAAATGCTGCCGGTGAGCAAGGACGCGCTGATCGGCGCTCGGGTGGCTGATTACCGCGCGATCACCCACATGTTAGCCGGAGACAAGAAAGGTGCGATCGAACAACTCTCGAATGCGACCCAAAGACCTGGCGGCCTTAATTACGGTGAGCTGCGCCTCCATCCGTACTTCGATAACCTCCGGGGCAATCCAGATTTTGAGCGGATCGTGAACGCGCTGGCCCCTGATAACAAAAAGGAACGTTAATCCGATTTAACGCCGCCGTCGTCCGTAGGAATATCCGCGATGCGAGCGGCCACCGCCAATCGCTCGTCGGCCACCAGTAGCTGATTCCGGTTCGAAGAGCACGGTGTAGAGATACGGAAAGTTCTCGAGTTTGAGGCGAGGAATTTTTCGACCGATGAAACGTTCGATCGCTTGCAAAGCGGCTACTTCTTCGCCGTTCATGAGGGTGAACGCGTCGCCGACGTTTTGGGCGCGGCCAGTCCGGCCGATGCGATGGACGTAATCTTCGGCGTGCTCCGGCACGTCGTAATTGATAACGTGACTGACGCCGGCGATGTCGAGTCCGCGCGCCGCGATGTCAGTCGCGACCATCACTTCATATTTACCGCTCTTAAATCCTTCGAGCGCCTCAATCCGTTCGCGCTGGGTGCGATTGGAATGCAAAACAGCGACAGAATGGTTTCCCTGTTTTAGTTTGTGCGCGATCCGATCGGCACCGTGTTTCGTTCGGGAAAAAATAAGCGCGCTATCGAAGTTGGTCCGTTCGAGCAGCGCCATCAGGAGGTCGAACTTCTGTTCAGCCGCGACCGGATAAACGGCGTGGGTCACGGTTTCGGCCGGGGAACGGCGCACACCAATCTCCACCAACTCAGGATCGCGCAAGACCCACGCGGCGAGGCGCTCGATCTCCGGCGGCAACGTTGCCGAAAAAAGAAGCGTCTGCCGATCGGTAGAAATTTTTTCGACGATGCGGCGGACATCCGGCAGAAAACCCATGTCGAGCATGCGATCGACTTCATCGAGCACGAGAATGCTGACCTGGCGCAAATCCATCGTCCGTTGCTCGAGCAGGTCGAGCAGGCGGCCGGGCGTAGCCGCCAGAATATCAATGCCGCGTTTGATTTCTTCACGCTGTTTCCCGTAACCGACGCCGCCATGGACGACCGCCGCGCGCAAATCGGTGAAACGTCCATAATCGCGGAACGCGGTTTCAACTTGCGCGGCCAGTTCGCGCGTCGGTTCGAGCACGAGGCAGCGAAATTTCCCGTGATGCCCAAGCAGGGTCAGAATTGGGAGCGCGAACGCCGCGGTCTTGCCGGTGCCGGTTTGGGCGGTACCGATTAAGTCTTTGCCTGCGAGGATGATCGGGAAGGCGCGGAGCTGGATCGGCGTCGGCTCGGTAAAGCCCATCGCCTGGGTACCGCGCACGACTTCCGGCGAAAGTTCGAAATTACTGAATGACACAGCCAAAGGTTAGTGCCTCTCAAAGAGGACGCAAAGGATGACGACGAGAATATTTTTTAGAGAAGCAGACACACAGGAATGATTAGAAATAATTTTTCCCTTCCTGTGTTCCTGCTTTCTTTAGAGATAGATGGCTCGCCTTCTTCGCATTTTCGTCCTCGCTGATACTCATAACAAGTTGCCGAAGAGGATTCTCGATCTCGCGCGCGAGGCGGATGAGATCTGGCATCTCGGCGACGTCTGCGAGCCGACCATTTCGGGTGATTTGGAGGCGCTTGGGCCGCCGGTCACGATTGTGCGCGGAAACTGCGACAGCAATTCCGAGTGGCCGCTGGTTGTCGATCTTGTTCGCGACGGTTTGAGATTTCGGCTCCAACATATTCCACCGGAGTCGCGGCCGGATGATGTCGATGTTGTCTTGCACGGTCACACCCACGTGCCGCGAAACGAGAAGCGCGGCGGCGTCTTGTTTTTGAATCCAGGTTGCGTGACGCGGCCCAATCAGGGATCGCCCGCGAGTGTCGCTTGGCTCGAGGTTCGTGATGGCAAAGCGCAGTGGCGCCTGGTTCTGCTAACATAAATTCTCGTCACTAGAAGTTTTCTCGATAACCATCAGGCGGATGCGGACCATTATCGTCACGGGATCGGCCGGTTTGATTGGTTCGGAGACAGTCCGGCGCTTTTCGCAGGAAGGCATGAATGTTGTCGGGATCGACAATGATATGCGCGCCCGGTTCTTCGGCGCCGAAGCTTCCACAAAAAAAACGCGCGACGACCTGGTTGCGAATGTCCGCGGCTACGAGCACCACGAATTTGACATTCGCGACGGGAACGCGGTCAACGAGCTATTCAAGCAGCATGGGGGTCATATCGTGGCTGTGGTGCATACGGCCTCACAGCCGTCCCACGACTGGGCGGCCCGCGATCCACAGACCGACTTCTCCGTCAACGCCAACGGCACGCTGAACTTGCTCGAAGCTGCGAGAAATTTTTGTCCAGAAGCGGCCTTTGTTTTTATCTCGACGAACAAGGTCTATGGCGACCGGCCAAACCATCTCCCACTGCGCGAGTTGCCGAAGCGGTGGGAAATCGAAGCCGGCCACGAGTACGAGCCTGGCATTCCCGAATCGATGAGCATCGATTGCACACAGCATTCGCTCTTTGGAGCTTCGAAAGCTGCCGCCGATCTGCTTGTCCAGGAGTACGGTCGCTATTTTGACATGCCGACGGTGGCTTTCCGCGGCGGTTGTCTAACCGGCCCGGCTCATGCCGGCGCGGAGCTGCATGGATTTCTCTCGTATCTGATGATTTGCACCGTGACGGGTCGCTCTTATCGCGTTTTCGGCTACAAAGGCAAACAGGTGCGCGATAACATTCACAGCTCCGACCTGGTTGAGGCCTGTGCCGAATTCATTCGGGCGCCCCGCGCGGGCGAGGTCTACAATATTGGCGGCGGTCGTTCTAGTAATTGCTCCATTCTCGAAGCGATCGAATTGTGCGAAGAGATCAGTGGCCGGCAATTAAACTGGCGCTACGAAGAAGCTAACCGCCGGGGCGATCACATCTGGTGGGTCAGCGATGTGCGAAAGTTCCAGTCCCATTATCCTGCCTGGAAAATTCGTTACGGCTTGCGCGGAACGTTGGAGGGAATTTACCGCGCCGTTCGAAATTGATAATTATTTTTCAGCTTCGCCGGATTTTCGGCTGAACCAGCGTCGCTTTTTCTTCGGCTCTTCTGCGGCAGGTGATTCTTTCTCTTTCGCCTTCGGCTCTTCGCGTTTCGTTTCTTTCTTTGGTTTTTCTTCCGGGTCTTTCCGTTTCGTCTTCTTTTCTTCAGCCGGTTTTTCTTCGACCACGACCGCGGCGTCGACCCATTCGATGAAAGCCATCGAAGCGGAGTCGCTCTTGCGCTGGCCGAGTCGCACGATGCGGGTGTAACCGCCGTTGCGCTCGGTGGACCGGGGCGCGATCTCATCGAACAACTTTTTGACCGCGTCTTTGTGCCGCAAGGTCGAAAAAGCCGTTCGCCGCGCGTGAATTGAGCCGTTCTTGCCAAGCGTAATCATTTTTTCGGCAAGAGGGCGGACCGCTTTCGCTTTAGCCAGCGTGGTTTTGATCCGCTGGTGCTCGATCAAATTGCAAACCTGATTGGCGAGCAGCGCTTTGCGATGCTCGGCTTTGCGGCCGAGCCGCACCGTCTTTTTCTGATGTCTCATCGGTTTGCCCTGATCGGATTACTTCCGTTCGGTCACAGCGACGGCAGCTGCAGCGCCATTTCCGCTCGCGCCGTCAGGCCCGGCAACAGGTTCGACCAGGCCAGTCTCGAACTTCATACCGAGACTCAGGCCGAGCTGTTGCAGTTTGTCTTTGATCTCGTTCAGCGATTTCTTGCCGAAGTTGCGATACTTGAGCATTTCGCTCTCAGTCTTCTGCGCGAGCTGACCAACGGTGGTGATGTTGGCGTTGTTCAAGCAGTTGGCCGCGCGGACACTGAGCTCAATTTCGTTCACGCTCATGTTGAGCAGCTTCTTCAGCTTCATGTTCTCTTCGCTTACACCGGCCGGCGTTTCGTCGAACTCGATCACTTCTTCGTTGAAGTTAACGAAGACGTCGAGGTGATGACGCAGGATCGCGGAGGCCTGGAGGAGCGCGTCGTCCGGGGTCAATCGGCCGTCGGTCCAAACTTCCAAAATGAGCTTGTCGTAATCGGTGCGCTGACCCACACGTGTGTTCTCGACCGCGTATTTCACGCGGGTGACCGGTGAGAAAATCGAATCGATTGGAATCAGGCCGATCGGCTGGTCGGCGCGTTTGTTCTCTTCGCCAGTAGCGAATCCGCGCCCGACCCGGACTTCGAGCTCGGCATCGAATTTGTGTTTCTTGTCGAGTGTGCAAATCACCAGCTTTGGATTGAGCACTTCGTAGCCGGCCACTTCCTGAATGTCGCGGGCGGTGACTTCGCCTTCCTTGTTTACGCTGAGTGAGAGTTTTTTCGGCTCGTGATCTTCGGCTTTGAATTTCACTTTCTTAAGATTGAGCACGATGTCGGTCACGTCCTCAACCACGCCCGGGAGGGTGGCGAACTCGTGTTGCACGCCTGTGATTTTTACAGCGGTAATGGCGGCCCCTTCGAGCGACGAAAGCAGCACGCGCCGGAGGGAATTTCCAACGGTGTGCCCATAACCGGCCTCAAATGGCTCGGCGGTAAACTTGGCGTAAGTGTCTGTGGCTGTGCTCTCGTCCTTACTGAGAGTCTTCGGCATTTCAAAACGACCGTAACGAACTGGCATGGTGAGAATTAAGAAGTGGGAATTATGAATTAAGAAATGGCTGTAACGACATTTCGTCCTTCTTTAATTCTGACTTCTTCCTTTCGGATTGCCGGGTTTCCCCTGGCGAGTGCGGTTTCACGTCCAGCGACGGAGACCCAGGGACCAACGGCGTGTTTCAAAAACTCGCTGCGAAGCATGGAATAAAGAGCATCCCGGCGCTTTTGCAAGTGGTGCTGAAATTCTGCGCTCCTCGCTGCCTGGTGCGCGCTCCATTGTCTCGCGTAACACTCTTGCTACAATGGCCGTTTGCCATGTCCCAACATGTCTAAAGCCCGCGTTGAAAGAAATATCTACCGAGGTCCTGCTAAGCCTGAGTTGGGCGGAGTCTCTCTCGTTTTCCCAGTTCGCAACGAGTCATTCATGATTGAAATGACTTTGCGAAACTACTCCTCGGAATTGCAGTCGCGGATCGCCGATTTTGAACTGATCGTGGCCGAAGACGGCAGCACCGATGACACGAAGAGCGTCTGGAGCGGCTAGAAAAGGAGTTGTCGATTCGTCTTTTTACCAGCGATGAACTAAAGGGTTATCAAAAGGCGCTGATCGATGCGGTTTCCCTCGCGGAAAAGGAGTGGGTTTTTATTGTCGATTCGGACTATCAATTCGCGGCGATCGATTTTTGGAGGCTCGAACCCCTGCGCGATCGTTACGACGTAATCCTCGGAATGAAAGCGCCGCGAAATGACCCTTGGTATCGAGTCTGGCTTTCCTGGGGCTATAACTTTCTTCTTCGGTTCTTCTTCGGAGTGCCTTATCACGACATGGATACCGGCTTCCGTCTTATTCGCCGGAAAGCGCTTCACGAGCTAATGCCAGAGGTCCGCCACATGACCACGTTTACCGCTGAGTTTGTGGTGCGCGCTCATTATGCCGGCTATAAGATCGTCGAAGTTCCCGTTCCTCATTACGAACGCAAGATAGGAGCTACCACCATTTACTTCATTTCGAGTTTATTTGGAATCTGCCTGCGGCAATTCCTCGGCGTGCTGAACATGAAGCGTGAGTTTGTTCAGCGCGGCCTGAAAGAGCCTGGTGCCAATGTTGGGACTCCTTGATCGTTTGCGCGAAGCCTTGACCTAAATCCGCTCGGAATTTCCGGCCTGAGAGGTTACCTCTGTTTCAATGAGCGGATCGGACGTGAAGACCTTTGGCTGGCCTGGCGTTGGATTCTTGCTGCTCATCAACCTGATCGCGGCGAGTCTCTTTTTCTCACCCGGTATGGGCGATGTCGGAACCTGGGGGACGTGGATACGCGAAATGTCGGCGTTCGGATTAGTGGGCGGCTTCGTTCACAGCGGAACGGATTATCCGCCGCTGGCGTTAATCATACTCGCCACGGTTTCGCGATCCGCCGATGTCTTTGGAACCACAGTGTTTCTAAGTCTGAAGTGTTCGCTGCTTATCTTTCTGACCGCGACTGCCGCTACTTTCTACTGGTTTTCGCGTAACCTCATCTTAACTGCGGTGCTGGAATTCAGCCTGATCTTGAACAGCGTCGCGCTCGGCTACCTGGATATTTATTTCGCGCCCTTTCTTATCGCGACGTTTTTTCTGCCTTCAGCGAGGACATTTTAAGATGGGAGTTCTGATGCTTGCCATTAGTTGCTCCATCAAATGGCAACCGTTGCTGATCGCACCTTTTATCTGCATCTACGTGATTAGCGCCGCGGGCGAAGGTTTATCCGGGCGTGACAAAGCCT
This sequence comes from Verrucomicrobiota bacterium, assembly GCA_003220055.1. Taxonomy (GTDB): domain Bacteria; phylum Verrucomicrobiota; class Verrucomicrobiia; order Chthoniobacterales; family UBA10450; genus AV40. The sequence goes on from QHRF01000012.1 coordinate 39,402, forward strand.
ATAAGCGGGCCGTGCCGTTCATGATTGCTGTGCTTCTGGTTGTTCTCCCGATGGTCATGATGTTTGGCGCGGGGGCAATTATCAATTCGCTTCAACGCGCAATGACTCGGCATAATTTCATTTCGGGTTACGCCTTGAATTTTGGCTGGCTGCATGCGTGGGCGCTCCATCTCTGGGCACCTGAGAAGTATGGAAGCCTTCAAAATGGAGAGATTGACTTGATCCAGTCACGCGACGCACTGCTGCTGCTGCCCGAAAAAGTCCTGTTTTATCTTAGTTATGGAGCGATTCTCATTGCTTTTGCGCTACAGAAGAAAACGTTCAAACAGTTGATCGTTTATTCGATGCTGGGATACCTGGCTTACTTCCTTTTCAATACGGGCGTGCATGAAAACCATTTGTTTCCGATCGCATGCCTCGCGTGGATCCTGGTCTTCATTGATTCAAGTCAACTCGTCCGTGCCATCAACTTAAGCATTGCGGCAAACATCAACCTGTTCCTTTTCTTTGGCGTCTTCGGCCAGCGCGTAAACCCGGTCATCGCCGGACTCGATATCACGCTTTTGTTTGCGCTCGCCAATCTGTGCCTGTTCGGCGGCTTTCTGTTGCACACTTTCAAAGTCGACAACGTCCGACTCAAGTTCTGGCAATCGCGGAAGCCTCAGCCATCAGACGCAGCGAGCTGAACTCGCGGTCGCGCTTTAGCTCTCGACGATTTCGTCCGGCAGTTCGTGCGAAGATGTCGATCTTTTCGGGAAATGCGAAGCGAGCGCTTTACCCGTTTCCTCGATCGCTTCGACCAATGCCTGACTGAATTTTTCGTTTCGGAAATGCTCGCGCATTTTGTCAACGAGCCGCTGCCAAAGGTGCTCGCCGCATTTTTCGTGAATCGCTTTATCGCCGACGACGGCGAACTTGTGGGCGCGGGGCGCCACGAAAATGAGCACGGCATTGCGTTCCGGTGTTTTGTCCATGCCGAGCCGGTGAAATTTTTTCTGTGCAGTGATGAGCGGATCGACATCCAACGTGCCGCGCTGAATGTAAACGCGGATTTCGCCAGACGTGTTTGATTCCGCGTCACGAATCGCCTGCACGATCTGGTCGTGTTCGAGTTTGCTTAGAAATTCTTTGGTGCGCATCGCTTTACCAGCTGGAACCGGCGCCGCCCCCACCGAAACTGCCACCGCCGCCACTGAATCCGCTGAATCCCCCGCCGCCACCCGAAGACCATCCGCCTCCTCCACCGCCCATCGGCAGGAAGATGGGACCGCTTCGGCGCGAGGAGTAGCCGTAACCGCCGAGTCGTCGCATCATTCTCGAAATGATCATCAAGACCGCGACAAAGATGATGAAGAACAAAAAACTTGGTGCTGGGGCGTTGCGGTGTCGCTCCGCCACAGTTTTCCCCGATCCCTTGTATTCGCCGCGAATCGCTTTGAAGATCGAATCGATCCCTTCGGCCAAACCACCTTCGTAATCGTTGTTCCGAAAATGCGGTTTGATCCGGTATTCCGTGACGTCGAACGCAGTTAGGTCCGGAAGGGCGCCCTCCAATCCATAGCCGACTTGAATAAACATTTTCCGGTCTTGTGTGAAAACGAATAACACAACGCCGTTACGCTCTCCTTTTTGCCCAACACCCCACGCTTGGGCGACCCGCTGGGTGTAATCGGCAATCTCCGAGTCGCTTTGCATTTTGGGGAACACCGCGACCACGACTTGGTTTGAGGTCTCGCGCTCGAATTGGGCGAGCTGTTCGTTGAAACGATGCGCGGCTTCTTTTGGAACGACGCCGGCGTAATCGTTGAAGTAAGCCGCTGGTTTCGGCGGAATGACTTCCGCGGCATAGCTCGACATCGCCGCCAAAAAGAAAAGTAATACGGCGGCTACTCGGCGGATCGAGCAGTCCCTCGCTCGATGCCAGAAGTAATGCGCCTTCGGCGCCGTATCTAACATCGTCCGACGGAGCGGCCGATCCACCTTACGGAGTCGCGGCCGCAGTCGCCGCCGGTGCGGGCGAGCCGAAATTGAAATTGACGGTTGGCGCCTTTTCCGCGCCTGGTTGGGCGGCAAAGAATGGACGCGGAGAAAAGCCAAACATTCCGGCGATCATGTTGGTCGGAAAGCGGCGCACGGCGGTATTGAAGTCTTGCACCGCGCCGTTGAAATTATTTCTTTCGACCGAGATCCGGTTTTCCGTGCCTTCAAGTTGCGCTTGGAGTCCGAGAAAATTCTGGTTCGACTTCAACTCAGGATAACGTTCAACCACTACGAGCAAGCGGGAGAGCGCGTTGCTTAACTGGCCTTGGGCCGCTTGAAATTGCTCGAGCTGCGCCGCATCGGTCGGCGCTTTGTTTGGGTCGAGTTGAACGCGCCCGACGCTCGCCCGCGCGTTGGTTACTTCGACAATTGTCGATTTCTCGAAGTTGGCCGCGCCTTGCACAGTGTTCACGAGATTCGGAATTAAGTCAGCGCGGCGTTGATAAACCGTCTGCACGTCCCCCCATTTTTTATTCACAGTCTGATCGAGTGTGACGAGCCGGTTATAGGTGCCCCAGAAAAACAGCCCAATGACGAAAACGATAAAGAGGATGATGACAACCAATCCACCGCAACCGATCGCGAATTTATTCATAAGAACGACAATGTAAGTGCCAGCAATCGTTCAGGAAAGCGGTGGCTAAGTCAAACCCGCTACCGCCCGAGGACGAGCCGCAGAAAATAGGCGTCGGAGAACTTCGCGCTCATTCCCTGCCGGACGATGAGCGCGTTCAACGATGGGATGATATATAAGCGCTCATAGTTTGAGCCAAGCCCGACGACTATGTCTGCCGGCGCCGCCCGGCAAAGGCAGACGCCAATCCAATGTGCCCGCTGCCATTTGAGGTCGAGTTCCTTCTCGATGTCGATTTCGCGCGCGTTCGGAGCTTGTCGATTCAACCAGAAGGTCAGGCCATACGAAGGGTTCACGTCGGATCCGACGAATGCCTGACCGAGCAAGTTCGCGGGAACAAGTTGTTTTCCATGATAATTGCCGTGTCCAAGCAGTAACTCTCCCAACCGAGCCCATTCGCGCGCGCTCAATTCAAACCCGCTCGCCGGCAACGGATTGCCGCGGCCGTCTTTTTTGAATTCGAGACTCGTCAGGCCAAGCGGCGACAGAACATTCTCTTCCAAATAGGAAATGGTCGACCGTCCGTTCAGTTTTCGCCGCAACAGCTCCGCGAAAATTTGAAGATGGCTCGGGCCGTAGGCGAACGCCGATCCCGGAGCAGCAACCAGCGGCAATTGAATTGCCGCGGCATTTCGGTCACGAATCGATTCACTATGAAGATGCGGTGCCGGTTCGATTCCATCGGTCTGATTTAACAACTGGCGAATCGTGATCTGCGATCTGCGCGGGTCGGCTTTCCATTCCGTGATGGTGTCGGCGACTCGGTCGTCCAGTTTGATCAAACCATCCCGCACAGCGCAAAGCGCGGCGATCCCCCAAAAGCTTTTCGTGCCGCTGAAAATCTTACAGCGCGAGTCCGCCGATCCCCCATTGGCGTAGTGCTCGAAAACAGTGCGCCCGTTTTGCATCACGAGTATGGAAAAGCCGCGTTTGCTCTCGGAGTAGCTGGCGGCGCGCGCGCAGTTCCCCGGCTGGATGTCAGCGAAAGACGATATCGATGTTGCGAGCGACGCCAGGATCGACAACGCGACAAAGCGCGCCGTCATTCCGATGCTGGAGTTGGTGTCGCAGTCGTCGTGCCGCGGTCCTCGGTGGCAACTACAGGGGGACGCGCGCTTACCGGCAGTTGCCGGGTGCGCAATTCTTCAACGTTTGGCAGCTCGTCGAGATTGCGCAGACCGAAATGATCGAGGAAAAAGTCCGTTGTCTCGTAAAGCAACGGACGCCCCGGAATTTCGGCACGCCCGGAAATTTTGACGAGTCCGCGCTCCATCAAGGTTTGCAAAACGCCGTCGATCGTGACGCCGCGGACCGCTTCGACATCGGCGCGCGTGATCGGCTGACGGTAAGCAATGATGGCGAGGGTTTCGAGCGCGGGCGAGCTTAAGCGCGCCGGCTTCGGCGCCGGGAAAAGTCCGCGGACCCATTGGGCGTACTTTGGATCGCTCGCCAGCTGCCAGCCGTCGGCTTTTTCGACAAGCTGAAACGCGCGCTCATGTTGAACGTATTCGATTTTTAATTGCTCAATCGCGGCAGCGACTTCCGCCGGTCGAACATTTGCGAATTCGTTAGGCGACAATTCGTCTTCCGCGCCGGCGTTGCGGAGAGCATCGACAATCTCTTTGGTCGAGACGGGCTTCTGCGCGCTAAAGAGCAACGCTTCGATGACGCGAGTAAGGTTCATTGCTTCTAATTTGTGCCGATCGCGCTTTGGATTGCGTCGGCGATGCGATTGGCGTGTTTGTCAATCTTGTCGAATTCGCGGCCTTCGATCAAAAGGCGAATTTTCGATTCGGTACCGGAGTAGCGCAGAAGAATGCGACCTTTGCCGGCGAGCTCACGTTCTACTTCCTCGCGCAATTTAACGACTTCGCGCAGTTCCTCGATCGGCGGTTTCGATTTGACCACAAGGTTGCGCTGCGCCTGGGGATATTTTTTGAGACACTTTTTCAATTTGCTTAGCGGCTGACCCGTTGTGTGCATGATCCGCAAAATCTGAAGTGCACTGATGATGCCGTCGCCGGTGGTTGTGAAATCGCGGAAGATAATGTGGCCGCTTTGTTCGCCGCCGAGGTTGAGATTTCGAGAAACCATTTCTTCAATCACGTAACGATCGCCCACTTTGGTGCGAATCACTTTGCCGCCGTTGGCCGCGAGCGTTTCGTCCAGGCCAAAGTTACTCATCACGGTCGCGACCAGCGTGTTATCGCGAAGCTGATTCGATTTCAAAAGATCGAGCGCGGCGATGGCCAGAATTTCGTCACCATCAACGATCTCGCCGTTTTCATCGCAAAGCAGAACCCGGTCGGCGTCGCCATCGTGAGTGATACCGACATCGGCGTCGGTCAATTTTACGATGCGCTGAATTTCGTCCGGATGGGTACTGCCGCATCCGTCGTTGATATTCATTCCGTTCGGCTCGTTGTGTGCGACCGCGACGTCGGCCCCGAGCTCGCGCAAAATGCACGGCGTCGATTTGTAAGCGGCGCCATTCGCAACATCGATGGCGATGCGTAATTCTTCGAGCGACATTTTTCGCGGGAAACTCGCCTTCGCGAATTCGACGTAGCGGCCAAGGGCGTCGTCGATGCGCGCGGCGCGTCCGATTTTACCAGCCGTCGGCCGGATATTGTCGATCTTGCCGCTGAAAACCAAGTCCTCGATTTGTGCTTCGACTTGATCGTCGAGTTTGTAGCCATCGTGCCGGAAAAATTTGATGCCGTTGTCTTCGTAAGGATTGTGAGAAGCGGAAAGAACAATGCCGGCATCGGCCCGAAGCGAGCGGGTGATATAAGCCACGCCCGGCGTTGGCAGCGGACCGATGACGAGAACATCGACTCCAAGCGAAGTGATTCCCGCGACGAGCGCGTTCTCAAGCATGTAGCCGGAGAGACGAGTGTCTTTGCCGAGCACGATCTTCGGACGCGCGCCTTCCGGGAGTGTGCGTGGATTTAATTGGGTGAAAACATGCGCGGCCGCGCGGCCAAGTTTCAGCGCGGTCTCGGCCGTGACGGGTTCGACATTAGCGACACCGCGCACGCCGTCGGTGCCGAAAATCTTTGTCGCCTGTTTCATTGCCTTACTGAAACGCTCCGATGCCGGTTCGTAAACGGGAAAGTGGAGCGAGCAGTCTTTATCGTCCTTATGTAGATTCGGTCTTACTCGCAATTTCTTTCTTTGCTGCGTTTAGTTCGTTGATTTTGCGATGCAGCGTCCGCCGGCTGATCCCGAGTTTTTTCGCAGCCGCCGTCACGTTTCCATTCGTTGTCGCCAATGCCTGTAAAATCAGTTTGCGTTCCGTTTCATGAAGATCGAGCGGGCTGGCCTTTTCACCAAACGCTTTGGACGCCGAAATACCACGCGGAAGTGCTGCGCCGGCTGCTTGTCGCAAAGCGGAAGGCAAATCGCGGGGCGTAATTTTCGGTCCGGTCGCCATCACGACGCCATGTTCGATGGCGGTGCGCAGCTCGCGGACATTGCCCGGCCAATGGTAAGTGAGCAGCGCGTTCATCGCTTCACTCGTAAGGTCGCCAACTTCCTTATTGTTCGCTTTGGAAAATTGGCGCAGAAACGCCCGCACCAGTAATGGAATATCGTCTTTGCGCTCGCGCAACGGGGGCATGATGATCCGCACGACATTGAGCCGAAAATACAAATCGTCGCGGAACTTTCCTTCCTTCACCAACTGCTCGAGATTTTTGTTGGTCGCGGCGATCAACCGGACGTCCGCTCGCAAAGTTTGATTGCCGCCGACGCGCTCAAATGCGCGCTCTTCGCTGATCACGCGCAGCAACTTTACTTGCGTCATCGGCGGAATTTCAGCGACTTCGTCCAAAAAAATCGTGCCGCCGTTCGCCTGTTCGAATCGCCCCATCCGGCGTTCATGCGCACCAGTGAACGCACCTTTTTCGTGACCGAACAATTCACTCTCGAGCAACGTCGGTGATAATGCGGCACAGTGGACAGTCACAAATTTCGCTTTGTTCCGCCGGCTTAAATTGTGAATCGCGTGCGCGGCCAATTCTTTTCCGGTACCGCTTTCGCCTTCGATCAAGACATTCGCCGATGACGGCGCGACTTGACGGATCGTGTCCAGTACTTCGTGCAGGGCGGGCGAATCACCGATCATGTTCTCGAGCCCGTAACGTTCGTCGACCTGCTGTCGCAAACTCTGATTTTCCTGCTCCAGTTTGCTGTCTCGCAACGCCCGTGCGATCAGCATTTCAACCTTGTCGAGATTGAGCGGCTTGGTGACGAAATCGTAGGCGCCGCGTTTCATCGCTTCGACCGCCGTGTCGACCGAGCCGTAGGCCGTCATCATGATGCAAATTGGCGGCTGCGGCATTTTCAGCGCCCGATCAATCAACTGCATGCCGTCTTCGCCGCCGAGGCGCAGATCGGTCAGGACAAGATCGACATGTTCGCGCTCGAGAACGTTCATGGCGCTGGCAATGTCACCCGCCACGTAAACGTCGTAATCGTTCTCGAGCAGGCGGCGCAGTCCGTCCCGCGTATGTTTTTCGTCATCAACGATCAGGACGATGGGTTGGATGGAATCCATGAGTAATTTTCGGCAATGGCGATGTGCGCCATTTATTCTCACTCAAACACGCCATCTCTCAATTACGAAGATATTGCTAGCAAGTTTGGAATTGCCGAGAAGAGCGACGGACGACGATTACATCGGCTCGGCCGTCGGCGTGGCCTGGTAGAATAACCGCGGATGACTACCGCGCCGGCGGTTCTTCGTGATAAGGCAAGCCGGATTGATAAAGGGCGATCTTACTTCGCAGCGATTCGGCGAGAGATGTGATGCCGTTAGCATTCGCGATTTCGAGCGCGTCGTTTGCAGCTGCTATCGCCTTGGTGAAGTCACCATTTTCTGCATAGGCAGCAGCCAGCGTGTGAAGAAAGACGGGATTATGTCCGTCTGTGGCGAGGACGGCCTGTTCCGCTAGCTCCACAGCCTTTTTCCCATTCCGGAGTTTGGCATCAGCTGCCGTTGCAAGAAGCCAGGCCAGATTATTTTGGGCTGGAACAGATCCCGGATTACTTTTTAGAGCCGCTTCATATTCACGCACCGCTTCTTCGACCCGTCCTTGTTGCCGAAACACATTGGCCAGATTGTTATGGGCATCCGCGTAATCGGGTCGCAATTCCAGAGCCAGGCGATAGTGAAGGATCGCATCGTCAAGTTGTCCTTTCTGGCGGAACGCGTTTGCAATGCTGTAATGGCTCTCGGCGTGATCGAATTGAAGTCCGAGCGTCGTTGAGTATGCCTCGATCGCAGCGTCGATGTCGCGCTTCTGTAAAAACGCATTGCCGAGGTTGATGTACGCGTCCGCGTGAAGTGGCCTTTTTTGGACCGCTTTGCGCAAATGAGATATCGCCTCATCCACATCGCCTTCCTGCAAATAAGCAGCGCCGATGTTATTCTCCGTGTCGGGATCGTCCGGCGAAATTCTAAGAGCAGTTTGAAATTCCTCCATCGCTTCACTCATTCGGTCCGTTTGGAGAAGCGCCTTGCCGAGATTGTTATGATCTTTGCTTTGGTCCGGCCGCAACTCGAGCGCCTTTCTAAAATCGCGAATCGCTTCATCGAGACCCCCGCGCTCTGACAAGAACGAACCGAGATTGCTGTAAGCCATCCAGCAATCGGGATTGCGCGCAATGGTTGTGCGCCAAAGAGTTTCAATGTCGCGATAGACATGGCTTTGTCGCCAAGTCAAGAGTCCCAGAATTAAAATCGGCGCAATGGAAATCGCCGGCCGCAGAACCCCTTTTGCAGGCGCAATTGAATCCAGGCCCATCGTCAGTCCGGCGGCGAATAGTGTGAGCGGAGGGATGCATGCGAGGTACTGGAAGTGGTCGGCGACAAAAGAATAGATAAAGGGAAAGACGTTGATAAAGCCGAGGGCCGGGGAGAGTAGACCAAGAAAAAGAAGTGCAGCCGCGAGAGGTCCGCGAAATTTGCTCCTAAGCTTCCAGGCAATGGCGAGCAATAGAATCAGAGCTGCCGGAAAGAGATACTGCCACCACACCGTGCCGCTAATGTGCCAGCGTGGGTAAATGAAAGTGAGCTTTGTCGGCCAAGCGAGTTTGAAAAAGTAAAACCAAAAGTCGCGCCCGGCGATAAGACACCGCTGTAAGATCGACAATTGAAACGCGGTCCCCTGTGCACCGATGAAAATTCGCTCGAGCCAGGCAGTAAAAAGGCCTGCACCGACGCCGATGACGAAGAACGGCAGCAACGGCAGCAGGTCCTCACGCAGGCGAACGCGGCCTCGTTTCCACCACAAAACCACGGCGATTATTGCCGGCAATGGGGCAATCGCGGTCTTGCAAAGCAAACCCAAGATAAAAAGAGCGAGCGAGCTGATGTAGGCGAGGCGATTTCTGCGCTCGTCGAAATTGAGATAGGTGAGAATCGAGCAGAAAAAAAATAAACCAGAGAGAGTGTTCTTGAGTTCTGAAATCCAAGCGACCGATTCAACTTGGACAGGATGCAGAGCAAATAATGCCGCGGCCAGCCATGCGCCCGGAATTTTGAGCCGCCGCAAAATCTGGAGCAAAACAACTGCGCCCAAGCTGTGCAGGAGAATATTGACTAGGTGATAACCCAGGACCGAATCACCCCAGAGCTTCTGTTCGATCCAGAAGAAGCTGTGAACCAGCGGATAATACTGTTGAGTCGCTCCAACCCGTGTCCAGATGTCGGCTAGGCCTTGCCATGACCGCAGCGCTGGCTGTGTGATATGGCGATTGTCATCCCAAATCAGCTTACCATTCCAAGCCGGCAAATAGGCTGCCGCGGTAATAGCAATCAGCGCGAGGGCGAAAAGCCAAACCCGCTGCGAACTCTTCTCTCTGCTTCGGACCTGTGGCTTTGCCATTCAGCTTGCGCTCAATTTCGAGCTCGAATCTCCCGCTTCCAGCATGCGGACGCGTCTGTCGATGTGGGGCAGGCGAATCGTCAAGGTGAGTCCTTTACCTTCACTGCTTTCGATCGACAGCTCGCCGCCGTGCTCGCGCACAATTCGGCGAACAATCAAAAGGCCGAGGCCGGTGCCGCTGGTCTTGGTTGTGAAATAGGGTTCGAATACGCGACTGAGATTCTCCGCGGAAATTCCGCCGCCCGTGTCGGTGAATCGAACGATCACGTGCGATTCGTCCAGGTCGGTGCGGATCCGTAAAATTCCGCGGCTCTTCATCGCTTCGAAACTGTTTTTGATCACGTTGTAAAACGCCTGTTTTATCTGGTCGCGATCCAGCTCGAGCAGCGGTAGATCCGAGCGCAGCTCCTGTTCGACGACGATATCGCGGTCTTTGATTTCGAGTGCAAAAAACCGAACCGCTTCTTCGACGATCGCATTAATGTTTTCCGGGCGCAGCTGTGGACGAGTCGGACGAATCGCCCGCAGGAACTGACTGATGATGGAATCGAGCCGGTTAATCTCGGCGCGCGCGACTTCCACCGATTCCTGGAGCTCGGCGCCCTTTGCTCCGTCCAGCTTGCGCGCTTCGCGTTCGATCAATTGCAAATGAATATTGAGTGAGTTCAGCGGATTCCCGATTTCGTGGGCCACCCCAGCGGCGAGCAAAGTCAACGCGTTCAGTCGTTCCGACTCGATCGTTTGCTGCTCGGTGCGCCGACTTTCAGTAATGTCGCGCAAAATAATCGCGTGTCCGACCCGTTCGCCTGTAGCTGCGGTCGCCGACCCTGGACCGGGGACAGCGTCCCCGGCTACAAAATCCTGGCGCTCGATCACGAGCGGGACGCTGTAAAAATTAATGAATCGGTTGGTGGGATAGAATATCTCCATATCGCGGCTGACCGCGCCTTCGCGCGAGAGAGCGTTCCAATCCAACCCGCGAACGCGCTCGTCCAAACGTTTTCCGAGCGAGTCTTCCGCTTCTAATCCGAACAATTGGCAGGCGGCGTCGTTGAGATAAGTGATTCGCCCTTTCGAATCGGTAACGATGATTCCTTCCTGGATGGAATTGAAAACCGTTTCGAGAAAACCTTTCTCCTGCGCGAGGCGCAGAAAATAATTCTGCACTTCCTCCGGCCCGATCTTGCCGAGGCGGCCGATTAGTTTTTCAACGAACCCGGCTTTCATCGCTCTGGCTGAACTTCGATTCTGGACATCTCCAAGCGGAGATAATTCAAGATCACTGGCGCAAGCACCATTCCAGGGATGCCCATCAGGCGTTCTCCGATGATGAGCGCGAGCAGTGTCAGCCAGATCGGATTGCGAATGAGATCGCCGATGATTTTGCTGTTTAGGAAATATTCCAGCTTGTGGATCGCGATCAGGAAAATGAGAGCTATCAGCGCGATCTTCAACGAAACGGTGAAAGCAACACAGACAATGATCGTGTTACTGACAAGGTTACCGACAATGGGGAGCAAACCGCAAAGAAATGTTAGGGCGATCAGTAGCGGCGCGTCTGGCAACTGAACTCCCAGGACAAAAATCGCAGTCAGGACGGTATTGATGAGCGAGATCGTGATCTGTGCGCCCATCACCGTGGCAAAGCTTCTATAGAAATCGCGGAAACGGTCGGAAAGTTCGCCGCAAAAGACCGAATAAAGATTGTTCCTGGACGCGGGAACATTACGAGAAAGATCCAGCTGGCTGTTAAAGAAGAGGCTCACCGCCGCGACAATTCCAATTGCGACGAATATGATGAACGTGGTTGCGTTCCGGGCGAAGGTGGCGACGTCTTTGAGATAGTTTGTTTCTTCCTTGAACGCACCGATCACGAATGCCTTCAGACTATCGAAATCGGTAAAAGGCAGTTCGATTTGCCGGGCCTGGGCCCAGGCGCTGGCCGATGGAAGAGAACTGTCGGCGACTTCGGGCAATTCGCGGATCGCAGTCCGAGTAAAAAACCCCGCGCCACAAGCGATTCCAGCGACAACCACCAGAAACAAAATTAACGCGATCCACTTGTTTTTTGTAAGGGCCAGTAGTTTGGACAAGGCAAAATAGGAAAAAAGAATTGCGAGCAGTGGCGGGCCCAGATGCAACCCTCCGGCCAGCACCAGCATGAAAACAAGCACGGCGTAGGAGATGCGTCGCGGCGTCAACATGATCGGCCTCCGGTAGCTGTTCTTATTACAGCCTTCACGACGAAGTGAAATTCTTCACTTCATTCGGAATAACAACAGAAGAATCAGTGCGTCTCGGCCGGAGCCGGCTGGCCGGTTTCCTTCTCGGCTCGCTCTCTTAGCGCAGCTTTTCGAGAAAGTTTGACCCGGCCTTTGTCATCGATCCCGATGCATTTGACCCAGATGGTGTCACCGGCTTTGACCACGTCTTCGGTGCGTTTGACCCGGAAGTCGGCCAGCTCCGAAATGTGGACGAGTCCTTCCTTGCCCGGCAGAACTTCGACAAAGGCGCCGAACTCTTTGGTGGAAACAACGCGCCCCTGATAGGTCGTGCCGATTTCAATTTCCTTCGTCATCCCGCCGATGATTTCCTTCGCGCGCGCCATCGATTCGCCACTGGTCGCGTAGATGTGGACCGAGCCGTCATCCTCGATGTTAATCTCGGCGCCGGTTTCAGCCACGATCCCCTTGATCGTTTTGCCGCCCGGTCCGATGAGCGCGCCGATTTTCTCGGGATTAATTTTGATCGTCTCGATCCGTGGGGCGTATTTCGACAACTCCGTCCGCGGTTTGTCGATTGTGCCGTGCATGATTTGAAGAATCTTCGTGCGCGCTTCTTTGGCGCGGGTGATCGCTTCGGCCATGATCTTGTGGCTGACGCCGGGAAGTTTCAGATCGAGTTGGAACCCGGTCACGCCGTTATCCGTACCGCAAAGTTTGAAATCCATGTCTCCGAAATGATCTTCCGAACCGATAATGTCAGTCAGCAGTTCGTAACGTTTCAATTGTCGATCTTCGCTATGCTCAGTCACCAGTCCGACGGAAATTCCGGCGACCATTCCCTTCACCGGCACACCCGCGTCCATCAGCGCGAGCATTCCACCGCACACGCTCGCCATTGAAGTCGACCCGTTGGATTCCATGATCTCACTCGAGATTCGAATCGCGTATCGAAAATCGTTCTCGCCCGGCACAACCGGCTCCAACGAACGCTCAGCTAGTGCGCCGTGCCCGATTTCGCGCCGTCCCGGTCCACCGGTGCGACCGGTCTCACCGACACTGAACGGCGGAAAATTATAATGGAGAATGAAACGCTTCGAAGTCATTCCGCCACCGTAGGCGTCAATGTTTTGCGCTTCTTCAATTGGCGCGAGCGTGACGAGGGCCAGCGCCTGGGTTTCGCCGCGTTGGAAAATGGCCGATCCGTGCGCGCGTGGCAGCACGCCCACTTCACACGTAATCGGTCGCAAGTCCTGGTAACCGCGGCCGTCGACTCTCTTTTTCTTGTCCAGAATGCTGATGCGAAACGCTTTCTTCTGGACGTGATCGAATGCCTGCGAGATCGAGAACGCATCAGTCTCGGGATGTTTTTCCAAGATCGCCATCTTCACTTCTTCGCGCAGCGCTTCGATTGCTTTGGCGCGGGCGACTTTGCCCGGTGTGTAAAGCGCGCCTTCGATTCGGTCGCCCGCCACTTGGTAGGCAATTTCGAGTAACTCCGGCTTGACGTTGAGTAGCGGCATCTCGCGTTTTGGTTTCGCAATTTGCGACGCGAGCTCTTTTTGAATGCGAATCATTTCCCGCGCCTGCCCATGCGCGAATTCGAGCGCTTTGACGAAATCCGCTTCCGGAATTTGGTTGGCCGCGCCCTCAATCATGATCACGTCGTTTTCCATTCCGACGTAAACCAAATCGAGATCGCTTTGCTGCCGCTCAGAGTGAGTCGGGTTCGCTATGAATTGGTCGTTAACGCGGCCCACCCGAACTGCGCCGATCGGTCCGGCAAAGGGAATATCCGAAACGGATAGCGCAGCCGATGCGCCGTTGATCGCAAGAATATCGGGATCGTTCTCGCCATCAGCGCTGAGTAAGATCGAGATGATCTGCGTGTCGTAAAAATAACCTTGCGGAAAGAGCGGGCGCAGAGGGCGATCGATCATCCGCGACGTGAGCGTTTCTTTTTCGGTGGGACGTCCTTCGCGTTTGAAGTAACCGCCGGGAAATTTTCCAGCGGCGGCCGCTTTTTCACGGTAATCGACCGTGAGCGGAAAATAATCCTGACCTTCCTTGATGCCGGTGGCGGAGACCGCGCTGACCAGCACCATCGTATCGCCGCACGACACAATGACTGCGCCGTCGGCGAGCTTGGCGATTCTGCCTGTTTCTATCGATATCTGATTGGGCCCAATCTGGGCTGTGACCTTCTGTTGCATATAATTATCCTGGATGTGCGAGTTCCAGGTCGGTCACCCTGACTGTAGGTTTTAATTCCGATCCCGCGGTCGCGGGACGGGCGGACCTAAAACCTAAATTCAAGGTGCCTGGCGACCTGGTTGTCGCGTTTTTAGTTTTCAAATCGGCGTCGCACTGAAACCCGGACGCTAAGATCGACATCCGACCGGCGGCTATTTCCGCAGGTTCAGTCCGTCGATTAACTTTTTGTAGCGTTCGACTTGGGACCGGCTCAAATAATCGAGCAAACTTCGGCGCTGGGCCACCATTTTCAGGAGGCCGCGGCGCGAGGAATGGTCCTTGGCGTGGCTTTTCAAGTGTTCGGTCAATTGCCCGATCCGGCGTGTCAACAGCGCGACTTGGACGTCTGCGCTGCCGGTGTCCTTGCCGTGCAACTGGAACTGCTTGATATCCAGCGTTTCCGTATTCTCAGCCATTTCGAAGCGCCTATTCTAGACCAAGACGACGGAATCGCAAGGCCGCTGCTTGAGTTAAAACGGAATCGGTAACCGGTCGGGCGGAACCCATTTGTCGCGTGCTGCTTGTGATCTGATGAGCTCTCGCGAGTAATGCGCTTCCACCGGCCGGCGCTTTGTCCAGTCTTCAACGATCAAATTGATCCGCCGCCAAAGTGGAAGATCCACCTCGGACGTGTTGGCGACGTGTTCGAGCAGTCGCATCCAAAAAGTCGTCAGCGTTTCGTGATAAAGATTGCCGACGCCGTGGTGCGCGGCGAAAGCGCGGATCTTTTCGCGCATTAGTTCCAATGCTTGCTCCGGGGGAAATGAATCCAGATAACTCAGGGCGACCGCGATGTGGGCGGCGTGAGTGAATTCCGATGCCGGAATGGTCGCGTTTTCAAACGCAGAAACGAGCGTGGCGACCTCGCTGTTGCTGGCGAAACCTCGCGTTCTCAATGAACGATCGCACCGCCCCACTTGCCCCAGGCCCAGAGCAAGATGATCGCGCCGATGATCGACATGATGAATCCAGCCGGATGAAACGCCGAGCCAGGTGTTGGCCGCGAAAAGAGCCGCCCGATCAAACCGCCCAGGATGGATCCGCCAATACCGAGAAGCGTCGTCATGATAAAGCCCAGGTGCTGCACACCCGGCATAATCGCGCGTGCGCACAAGCCGACAATGAAACCGATAATGATCGACCAAATGATGTGTAACATGGGAGCAATGCTAAGCGGACGGCCGGCTCAAAAGCTATCCTTTTCTCAAGGGTAGATCTATCCCGCTGAGGCTACGGCGCGGCAATCATCTACTTACGTTGGCGATTTGCTTCGTCGATCGCCAGATATTCGTCGCGCGGCGGACTGAAGGTATCGAGCACTCTCGTCTCTTCGATGGTCTCGACACCGTGCGGAACATTGGTGGCGAGATAAAAGGAATCCCCTGTCTTCATTTCGTGCGGTGTCCCATCGACAATCAATTTCATTCGCCCCGATAAAATGTGGACGATCTGTTCCTGCGGATGCTGATGCGCCGGCATTCTGCTGTCCGGCTCGAGTGTGGCCAGCATTTGATACATTGTTTTGCCGCTGGTGAGGGTCTGGCGTTTGATGCCGGGGCAAATCGCGATCCAGGGATTTCTTTTTTTCATAACTTAATCCTTCTGCTCGATTTTAATCCGAAAGTGGTAGGATGAAATGCTCATTCGTTTGGAAAAATAAAACCGATGGGCATCGAACCTCTGCACGCCGGAATCGAGCTCGAGATTCTCGCAATCGTGCTCCCGCGCCTGTTCGATTAACCAATCGAGCAATTCACCGCCAAAACCACGCGACCGGTCGCTTTCACGTGCGACCAGATCATCGACATAGAAAAACTTTCCCGAAAAAAGCGATTCGAGAAATCGATAGCCAGCGACGGCGCGAACTTCGCCTTCGGATTCAAGAAACGCGAGCCGGTAGCCTTCTTTGTGCTGCCGCAGCACTCGCTCGAGAAATTGTTCCGGCTCTTGAAAGAGGGGCCGCAATTCGCGCATAACTGGATGGCAGCGCCGAATCTGTTCGGGCGTAGTCGCGATGCCGATGCGCGAGTTCCTCATGGAGTGGGTCTCGATCTTGTCTCGCGTTTCCCATCATACCAGATATGAAGGCCCTCACGCGATCGGGCGGCGCGCGGCCCGCGGAGAATGACGCTCAGAGAATTCCCCAGGATTTCGCGGGCAGAATACATTCGCAATTTGCGACCGGAAGTAACGACCGGTTCCCGCAAGACCCGAAACCGTCCAACCTTTCGCAGCGCCATACTGAAATAGACTTCTTCTCCGATGAAAAGTTTTTCATCGAATCCACCGATCGCATCGAAATTTTTACGCGTCGTGAAAAGAAAAGCCCCCGCGCCGAACCTGAGGCCGAAGTAAACCACGGAGAAAGCTTTCACAACAATCTGCGCCCAGCGCGGAATAGTTCCGCCAACGACGACGTGCGCGCCGCCGCCGGCGTAGCCTGCGTCGAGCGCCGCAACTACCCCGATGAGATGTTTCTCGTTAATCCGAGTGTCAGCGTCGACAAAGAGCAAAGTGTCACCTTGCGCATGGCGCGCGCCGGCGTTGCGCGCAGCTGCAATTTGCCGCCGATTTATTGAAACA
The DNA here is from genome assembly GCA_003220055.1 of Verrucomicrobiota bacterium. GTDB lineage: Bacteria > Verrucomicrobiota > Verrucomicrobiia > Chthoniobacterales > UBA10450 > AV40. The sequence goes on from QHRF01000012.1 coordinate 56,027, forward strand.
ACCTTTGCGCCTGCTTCCTGCGCGACTCTCGCAGTCGCGTCAGTCGAAGCATCGTCGACTACGACGATTTCGTATTGTTCGCCACGGCCAATCCGTCCTCTGGCGGATCGATCTTGTGCGGCGGCACGAATCGAAGCGATCGTTGATGGCAGTTCCAGCTCTTCGTTGTAAGCCGGAATAACGAACGAGAGCATCGACTGCACTGTAGCGACAGCCGCGGTCGGCTGCATCTGGTGCGTTTCCATATCTCCCTGGAGACGCTGATGACCGTTTGGAAGAATCCGGAAAATCCGGTTAATTCTGTCTACCTTGGTCGAATTTCACTCCGGCTTTCTGTACTTCACGATATGGCAAAAGCCAGATGAGTGATTCGTCGTGAAGATCGACCACCTGAATTCGATTGCCCCAGGGATCGCGAAAATCGCAACGAAACGGCGGCTCGAGTTTCAGTTTGTATTTGCCAGTTAATTTCTTCCGAACCTCCTCGAGCTGTTCTTCGTCGCGCACCATGATTCCAAAATGCCGCATATTTGCCGGCTGAATCTTTTCGACTTCGAAGATGGCGAGGAATTGGTGTTCGCCGAGTTTAAAGAAGGCGTCGCCTTCGCCGCGGTCGAGCCTTTCCAGGTTGAAGACGTCTTCGTAGAACGCGACCGCCTTGTCGATGTCATCAACCTCGATCGCGACGTGATTGCATCCATACACTTGCACGCTCATTGCCTAATTTACATCTGTCGGAACGCGGACCCAAAAGGTAAGATCGACATCGATGAGTTCAGTTATCTCTCTGTTCTTCTTTTAGTCATTGTCGGCCTACCGGTGACGCAGATTTTGAAAGGCTTTCGCGGATTGCTTTCTACGCCCGAATGCGCTGGGCGTGGCCGGTTCGAGTGCGGCCGGCGTGAGACTATTTTCTTAGTCGCTCCAGTGCTTCGATGATTTCCCCGCTTCGAGCACGAATCTCTTGTCGGTGGGCGGAAGCCAGCTCTTCGATCAACTTGTGCCCCTGGAGAGTGAGCTCGAGAAATCGGCGGCGCCGATCGCTCCGGACCGGCGTACGGGTGATTAATTTTCTTTCGACCAAGCGGTCGACAATGCTGACAGCGGAATGATGTCTTACCTGAAGGCGCTCACTCAGTTGCGAAATGCTGAGCCCGCCGCTCGAAGCAAACATCTTGATCGCCAAGAGCGCCTCGTATTGCTCGGGGCTAAGATGGCTCTCAGCGCTTAGAAAATCTTTGCTGAAACGCAGGAACTTGCGCAGCAAATAGCGAAAATTAGCCAAGGCCTCGTAATCGCCAGGCTCAAGTCGGGGCATTCAGCCTCCCGTCGGACTGCGCCTGATTAAGTATCGACCGTCGATATGTTGGCATGGCGGCTGCTATTTCTTGTATACTATTATGAATACGTCCACAGCAAGGTCGCACAGAGGCTTCACCCTCGTCGAAATCATGATCGTCGTTGCGATTATCGCCTTACTCGCGGCGATCGCGGTTCCGGGTTTCCTCCGGGCGCGCAAACGCTCGCAAGCCAGCCGAATTCTGAACGATCTGCGCATGATCGATTCAGCGTGTGATCAGTACGCCATTGAAACCAACCGAACAACCGGTGCCACCGTCAACATCGCTGATTGGACGAACTACCTCAAAAAGGGTACGCAGCTTTACAACAGCGGCAACAGCTTGCTGGGAAGTGCCTATGGTAACCAAGTGGTTGACACTATCCCAACGGTGCCTCCAAACGACTACGCCACGTTGTCGGACGTAGCCGGCGTGGGCTTTTGGTCGCCCTACGGGCCGTAGCCGGATTGGGTTCGGCGCAATCTTAAAGCGCGGATTTCTCTCGGCGGCTAGAATTTTGCTCCAGATCGGACGGCATGGACGGACAGACGCCCATCGATCAATTGGAAGAACTAACTGCCTTGGCTGCGCACTGGGCAGGCGAACAGGAGCGGCGGGTTTTGTGTGAAGGTGTCCCGCTCTCTGAAAGAGAACTCGCTGACGCGAAAATTATCGGCGTGCGACATCCCGAGCGCGTCCGTTTATTGCGGGTTGAAGCTGTTCCGGTTCCGGCGCATCCGATGCTAACGGCTGCGGCTGCTTCAATTCATTTTCTACCCGCCGCGCCGCGCGGTTTGGCGTTGGAGAACGGAATCTTCGTTCGCGCTGATCACTGGCGTGATCGTGCGATCATCGCCCACGAGCTTGTCCACACTGCACAATTTCAGAGGCTTGGCGGAATCCTCCCCTTTCTCCAAACTTACATATTTCAATGCGCGACCGTCGGCTATCCGAATGCGCCTTTGGAATTGGAAGCAGTAGCGACCGCGGCGCGCGTCTGTTCCGCCTGACCGGAACGTTCTCGACCCCGGCGGGTTTCAGCTGAAGTAGCTTCCTCACACGTGGACGCGTTCAGCCACATCATCGTTCTATCGCCCTGATTTTTTTCGGTGGCCGACCATTTCGCCGGCGACACTGCGTGGATCAAGGCGGTTAAGATTTTTTTCCATGCTAGATGTGAGCAGCGAAATGTGCGGGATCTCGCAAAGATGTTCGGCGATAAACCAGACCGGCTTGTTGGTTGTCATCCAATTAAGATGGTCGAAGCGGGCCAGATTCACCGGACGCGAGTAGCGACGCAACGTGCGCTCGAATCGCAGATTGAAATAAATATTGAAATAGCTCATCGCCAGCTCGCGGAGCGTGCGATAAACCGGCTCGCGATAACGGCAGCCGGTGAAGTTGGACTTGGCGAGCGCGCCCCAATGTCCGCGCATTTTAAAAATCGCGACCACGTGATCGGTGTCTTGCTCCGCCTCCAAATCGAAGATCAGCGGCGGAAAGCCAAGGACGCGAAGGGCGGCCGCAGCAAAAATTCCACCCTCGAGACAAGATGCAGTTCGTTCGTGCAAAACATGTGCCGGTGAACGCGCGGTGTAACCAAGATTGTAAGGCAGCTCGTCCAAGAAACGTTGCACGCCGAAAGGCGTTTTTAACCCACGGAACTCGCGCAGTTCGGCGCGGCTTAAACCAAAATCACGCCGAGTAGATGTTGATCTTGTATTGTTCGCCACAGCGAATCCGTCCTTGGGCGGATCGATCTTGGCGCTGCCCGCGAAGATTTACAACCCAACCGGGTGCCGGGCTTCGAAACCTCCCGCTGGCACGCGTTCGGTTGCCTGCCACCCGGGGGCCCAGCGGTCGTGCGCCGTGATATAAGGTGTGGTGTCGAGCCGCAAGCCCGCGATGATGGCGTAAGTGTGGCCATTGCGCGCGTAAATCGTGATCCATTTGCCGCGACCTTGTTCGCCGAATTTGCGGAACTCCGATGAATTAATCGGCGACTTGAGCAGACCGGCGGCACCGAGCGCATAGGAGACAGTTCCCGAGCAATCATAACCGCGATCGGCAAACGATTTGTGGCCGCCTCCAAAGACGTACGGTTTACGATGAAGCTGGTTCGCCGCCCAAATGGCGCGCTTGACTGCGAGCGGCGCACCTTCCGGTGCTGCCGCCTGGCCAAAACGAAGACGAGCGCGCGTTCCAGGCACAGTCGGACCGGAAGCCGGGAAAGGATTCGCATTCGCGGATGATGCGATTGCGGCCAAGACAGCCGCGCCAACTAGGATTTTAGGACTCAGGAGATACACAGACCGATTCGGAGCGTGTCGTATGCCATAAGAACCTGCTTTGCCAAGAAAAAAATCTGTCTTTTGCGGGCGGCAGCTGCCTGGCCGAGCGAGTTTCTCTATCCGCGCCCGCTCTCCACCGATAAGATCGACATCGGGCTACAGCCGACCGCCGTCGATCAATATGCAAGATCTGCATCCGCTCCGGGCGAAAAGCCATCCGAACAGCCATTCAATAGCAATCCTTCGAATCCCACCTTGCCCCTGCCGCCGACAACAACGGGCACGACCACGACCACTCCCCGGGCATCACAGGACCCGGTCCTGGCACATCTCTTTTTTCTACCGTCACTTCACTGATTGACGGATTGAATACTCTCCCGAGTTGTGCCGATTCATTATATCAGTCGGTTTATCAAACCGCGATATCAACGGCTCCTACGAAGGCAATCACTCGATCCGCAAGCCGCCCGCGGAGCTCGACCCGGCGGAAAGTTCCAAGCACGCAAGGAAAACTCGTGAGCCGGACGACAACCGCGACTTCAGCTCAAAAATCAACGGCGCAAAGCGTGCAACAGATGCCAAACCAGACCCAGACATTTAGTGCAATTCAAGCGCCGAACCAAATGATGATGGGCGGAATCGGAGGTTATTGGCGGCATCGGCGGCGTGGGCGCCGGCCTTGGGGGAACCGGCGGTCTTGGTAGTGTCGGCAGTGGTCTTGGCGGCCTTGGTGGTCTCGGCGGACATCAATAAATTTGCTTCGTTGAACGGCGGCCGGTGATATTGTTTTAACATGATGCGCGTAGCCGCGCTTCTTGGATTTGTCGCGATAATTTTACTCGCGCAGGAGCCGAACAAAGATCCCGATTCCTTCGACATTGAACCGCCGCTGCTGATTCCAAATCGCGAGGACGAGCAGCTGTCTAATCCGAAACCCGAGTCCGCTCCCGGGCGAGATGTCGATCTTGCCAAGCTCGAAAAAGAATTGGAGCGCGCCAGAAAAAATGCTGCCAGCGCGGAGCGCCTCTGCAAAATCGGTGCACTGTCGAAACTAGAGGCCGAGCAACGAGTTCTGCGTTGCGTTCACCTCGAATTTGACCTCGCTAATGCCCGCTTGGTCTGCGCCAAGGAGGAAATGTTGAAAAAAGAAAAGCAGGCCACTGCCGGCGAAATTGCAAAGACGGATCTGGCGCAATCCGAAACTGGTCTTGCGCTTGCGATCGAGGCGGCGCATGCCGCGACCGCGAAACGCGAGCGGGCTGAGATTGATGCGGCCGAAGCCAATGTGCATCGCCAGGAAAAACTTCTCGCGTTCGGCAGAGCGCGAAAATCGGACGTCGAACGCGCGGCGCAGAAACTTGCCGAGCTTAAATCGCACAAGGAGTAAATTCGCTGACGAGACGCGCTGTCAGATCGGATCAGTAACCGGCGGCCATTCCGTCTTTGCGCGATTCGCTCCCGCCAACGTAGACGCGTTGGCCATCGTGCATCTCAATCTTGATCGCTTGATAACCGCCGTAGCCGCCGGCATCGACACGCACGTCGTGGCCGCGCTTTTTTAATTCGCGCTGCGTCTCAGCGGGAATACCGCTTTCGAGATTCACGTAGCCGCCGTTTTCCATTTTTTCGCCGGTCGGTTCGTTGTCGCCTTCGTGTTGCCAGCGCGACGCGTCGCCGGCTTCCTGCACATTCAAACCGAAATCGATTTGATTCGTCAGCACTTGCACGTGGCCCTGCGGTTGCATCCCGCCGCCCATCACCCCAAACGCTTCCCACGGTTTGCCGCCTTTCATCACAAATCCGGGAATGATCGTATGAAACGGACGCTTGCCCGGCGCGTAAACGTTCGCGTGTCCCGGTTCCATCGAAAACAATTCGCCGCGATCTTGAAACATGAAGCCGAGCCCCGGCACGACGATCCCGCTTCCCATGCCGCGATAATTGCTCTGAATGAGCGAGACCATGTTCCCTTCATCATCGGCCGTGCACATGTAAATCGTGTCGCCTTGATCCAGGTTTCCAGCGGCAACAGTTTTGGCAGCCCGATTCGGATCAATCAACTTCCGCCGTTCGGTCGCGTATTCTTTCGAAAGCAATTTCGTCAGCGGAATTTTCGCGAACGCGGGATCGGCATAGTATTTCGCGCGATCAGCCCACGCGATTTTCTTCGCTTCAATCATCGTGTGCAATGTGTCGACCGAATTGCGGCCCATCACTTTCAGATCGAATCCTTCCAAAATGTTCAGGATTTGCAGCGTCGCGATCCCTTGTCCGTTCGGCGGCAATTCAAAAACATCGTAACCGCGATAGCTCGTCGAAACGGGATCGACCCACGTGCTCGTATGTTTTTCAAAATCGGTTTTGCGCATAACCCCCCCGTTCTGCTGCATAAAGATGTCGATCTTGTCCGCGATCTCGCCTTTATAAAAAGCGTCACGACCTTTCTCACCGATCAATCGCAACGTTTTCGCCAGGTCTGGGTTTTTGAAAATGTCGCCTTTCGCCGGCGTCCGCCCTTTGCCGTCGAGCGTGTAAGTTTCGAGGAATGCGCCGGGAAGCCCTTTATAGAGCCGAGGACCGAATGCCCAATAGTACGCGATCAACTCTGTGACTGGAAAACCGTCTTCGGCATAATGAATCGCCGGCGCGAGATCGTCGGCGAATTTCAGTTTGCCGAATTTCTTGTGGAGTTCGGCCCACGCATCGACGGTCCCCGGCACGCTGATCGGCAACATTCCCGTCGGCGGAATCGTCTTGCGATTCAGTTTGTCGAGCTCGGCTCTCATCTGCTCGTAACTCAAGCCGAGGGCCGAACGCCCGCTCCCGTTGATACCGTAAAGCTTGTTCTCCTTCGCGCTGTAAATAATCGCAAACAAATCGCCGCCAATTCCGTTTGAAACCGGCTCCATCAAACCGAGTGTCGCATTCGCGGCGATCGCCGCGTCCACTGCGCTGCCGCCCTTTTTCAAAATGTCGATCCCAACTTGAGTCGCCGCTGGCACGCTTGTGCAGACTATCCCGTGCCGCGCCAAAACTTCCGACCGTGTCGCGAAGTTTTTCCCGGTAATCCGGTCGACCTGACCGGAGGAGATCGCGGAAAATGCGAACAAGGTTGCGAAAAGAAAAAGGACGCGCATGGATGTCATGGCCCGAAATTTTATCGGATATGCGAGATTTGCCAAAGCCTGCGTTCAAGGAAATCGCACCCTGATCCGTCAAACCATTGGCATGTTAATTAGAATTTTTATCGCGCTCGCCCTGATGGTTTCCACGATTGTCCCGGCGCCCGCAGCCGAGCAGTCTCTCGGCGCCGCGCTGAAGAAGGTTTTTTCGACGCCGACACCTACGCCGAGGCCGCGAAAAAAGAAGAGCGCTGTTGCCACCAAAAAGAAGTCGCCGACTCCCACGCCGACTCCGAAGAAATCCTCGACACCACGGGAGGAAGAATCGCCGGCTCCATCGGCAACTTCTTCGCCGAAAAAGAAGCCGACGCCACCTGCGACAGAGGAATCGCCATCGCCGACTCCGAAAAAGAAAAAGAGATCCCCGACGCCAACGCCATCGCCGAGCGCCTCCCCACATCGAAAGAAAAGAAGTTCGCCATCCCCACAACCGTTCGAAACACCGTCGGTGTCTCCGTCTGAAACCCCATCGCCATCGCCGACCGCGACGCCTGAAATGTCACCATCGCCGACGCCAACGCCGAAGAAACACGGCGCGCCAAACGCCACCCTCTCACCCGATCAAATCAAGGGCTTCGACAATTATCCGGCCAAAGTGCAAAAGCTTCTCATCAGCGCGCTCGAACTGACCACGCGCAATCTCGATTACAAATACGGATCGGCCGATCCCAACACCGGCGGCATGGATTGCTCCGGTTTCGTTTATTTTGTCCTCAAGCAAAATGGCGTCGGCGATGTGCCGCGGGACTCGAGCGAGCAATATTCCTGGGTCCGCCGGTCCCGCCAGTTTGAGCCGGTCCTGAGTCAAAAGGACGACTCTTTTGAATTGGAAGACTTAAAGCCGGGCGATTTGCTTTTCTGGACCGGCACCTATTCGATCGAGCGCGACCCACCGATCACGCACGCAATGATTTATCTTGGCCGCGAAAAGAAAACCGGGCACCGCGTGATGGTCGGCGCAAGCGATGGACGTGTTTATCAAGGGGAATCCCGCAACGGTGTAAGCGTTTTCGATTTCAAAGTGCAGCGAAACGGAAAAGCGGACGACGGAAAATTGCGACCAACGTTCATTGGTTACGGCCATATTCTGGCATTGCGCGACTAGGCGCGCTTGGATGATTTCGCGAACCCCCGCAGTCCAATATTTAGATCGACAAATCGGCAGGAATCTTGCAATCACAGCGCAGGGTTCTTGAGGGTTAGTAGGCACTAACAGCCTAAAAATTATGAACTGGAAAAAATTCTTCATTGCATTCATCGCAGCGTTCGTTTTTATGTTTGCCTTTGGCTTCGTCTGGTACGGGAAGCTTTTGCACGGCGTGCACAATGAAGTGCCAGTGCTTTGGCGGACCGAAGCAGACTTCGGTAACTATTTCCCGTGGCTGATCCTCGGCCACGTCGTGATGGCGTTCTTTCTGACGATGCTCTGCGCTCGATATTCCTCGGGCGGCGCCGGATGCAGCGCATGCCTCGGCCTGCTGGTGGCGCTCGTTTATGCTGGAAACGACTTCATTACCTATGCGGTCCAGCCGATAACGACGAAAATCCTGTGCGGCTGGATTGGTGGCGACCTCCTTATGTTCGCCATCGCCGGTGCAATCATCGGCGCGATTTACAAGCCGAGCACTTCGAGCGGCGTATAATCCGGTCTCTGAGATCGACATTGTTCTCGCCGTCGGGAAATTGCTTCCAACGCGGTTGAGCGCTGCTCTATCATCGTCTCAACCTGCCCATGGCCGAGACGGTTGAAAAACTGACGACGGGCGAACCGCTGACGATCGATCAGCT